>CANPVD010000069.1 GCA_947581615.1 Candidatus Humimonas hydrogenitrophica | reverse complement strand
GAGAAGCTGGAGGTGATGGGGATCCGCAGTCTGGCCGACCTGCGCGCACACGACCCTGTCGCCCTGGAGCGCGCCTTCGGCCCGCGCATGGGCCACTGGCTGCCCGCCCGCGCCCGCTTCGAGGACCGGCATGGTCCCGAGGCCGTAGCGGAACGGGGCGTCCGCGGTGGTGGACAGGGCGGGGCTCAGGGGCTGCTTGAAGCCGCGCAGGAGGCCGCCCTCGAGCAGGACGAAGGGCTGGAGCCGGTGCCAGGTGCGCTGTCCCGTGAGGGCGAACTGCAGTCCGGCCTCGATCGAGGCCCAACGGGTGGTGGTCGTGTCCACGACGCCCGGTCCGCTGGCCAGTCGGGGGTCGATGACCAGGAGGTCCGATTGCCCGTACGCGGCCTGGACCTCCACGCTCAGCGGGTTGCTGAGCCGGGCCCGGAAGATCAACCCCCCGTATGGCGTAGAGCCCGGGCCGAGGCGGTCCGATCCCCGGTTGGTGTCGAGCCAGCCTCCGAACGCGCCCAACCGCAGGGCCCGGCCCACCCAGCGATACGCGCTGGTGATGTGCGGGGCGTTGGTCGCCGGGACCTGCTGGCCCTCGACCGGCGAGGCGGCCAGCAGCCCCAGCCCGAAGGCCAGCCCCAGTACCGGGATGTACCTGCCCGCCTTCCTCCCCACACCGTCCTCCGATCCGCGTCCGTGTGCGCCTGGTGGTGCCCGTGGCCGTCCCCGCCGCGATTGCCGGCGTCCGAAGCGGTTTCTATACTCGAAGAGCCCGCGAGGTCCGGGATGAGCCCCGGGCCACGAGCCGGGGCGGGACGACCGGTCCGCCAATGTAGGAGGGCCGCCCCGCCGCATCCAGATGGAGGTCGCCGTACTGCCACACGGTTCCGTCCTTCGACGCACCGCCACCCCCGTCCTCGTGGGTCTCGCCCTGGTGGCGGGCACGCTCGGGGCGCGCGCCCAGACGGCCCGCGTCTCGGTCGACCAGGAGAACCTCCGCCAGTCGCCGCAGGGGAAGGTGCTGGCGCAGGTGAACCGGGGCACGGACCTGGCCATCGTCGGTCGGCAGGGACAGTGGCGACAGGTGGTCCTGTCGGGCTGGATCTGGGGACCCTCGGTGTCCGCGGTGAAGCGCGACGGCTTCGACCTGGTCGTGTCGGCGGACGGCGGCGAGAACCTGCGGGCGCAGCCCGACGCCGACGCCGACGTGGACGCCCGCCTGCTGCGGGGCTTCCTCCTGGAGAAGACGGGGGAGCAGGGCCACTGGGTCCACGTGCGCCGCACGGCGTGGATGTGGGGCCCCTCCCTGACCGGGTCGTCCACCCCCCGAGGAAGCTCCGGGGGGAGCCCGACCGGGGGCGGCGGCTCGGGGGGAGCGGGCGCCGGTGAGGCCGGGGGCTCGGCGGGCGGCGCGCGTCCGGCGGCGGGAAGCAACCAGCTCCCCGACCACGTGGTGGTGAAGGGCGCCCCGGCTCGCCTGTTCGTGTCCCCGCGGGGCGACACGCTGGCCGTGGCCCGGCCCGGCGCCGACCTGCAGGTGCTCGAGCACCGGGGCGAGTGGAGCCGGGTGCGGCTGGAAGGTTGGGTCCGCAGCTCCGATCTCCTCCCCGCCGACTCGGCCGCCGCCGGCGCCGGGCTCACACCGTCCGACCTGCGGGCGAACCCGGACCAGTACGTGGGGCGGGTGGTGCGCTGGAACGTGCAGTTCATCTCGCTCGAGAAGGCCGAGGCGGTGCGGACGGACTTCTACGAGGGCGAGCCGTTCATCCTGGCCCGCTCGCCCGGCCCCTCCGAGAGCTTCGTGTACCTGGCGGTGCCCCCCGAGCTCCTCCAGCAGGTCAAGGCGCTGCGCCCCCTGCAGTCCATCCAGGTGGTGGCCCGGGTGCGGACCGGGCGCTCGGCCCTCATGGGTGCCCCGGTCCTCGACCTCCTGGAGATCCACTAGGCGTCTCCCCCGCTTGCAGCCCCTCCTCCGGGGATGCTATGCTCCGATGTCACTTTCGGTGTTTGTTCGGTACGGCCGCCGGGAGGCCCGTCCGCTCCCCGGGGCGGCGATCCCGGCGGCGGCAGGAGGTCGTATGGCCGATCCCGCGGTCCTGCGGGAGCTGGAGAGGAAGCTCGAGGAGGTCGGTTCCATCGGGGTCCGGCCGGCCGACGTCCGGCCGACGGTGTCCACCGGCGTGCCGATCCTGGACGCCGTCCTCCCGCGCGGCGGACTTCCCCGGGGCGAGCCCGTGGAGTGGCTGGGGCCGCGCTCGTGCGGGAAGACGGCCCTGCTGCGCAGCGTCCTCCTCCGGCTGAGGTACGCGGGCGAGCCCGTGGCGATCGTGGACGCGGGGCGGACCCTGTTCTCTCCCGACTGGGTCGAAGCCCGGGCGGGAGAGGGGGCGTTCTGGATCGTGCGTCCTCCCTCGCGGGAGGAAGCCGCCTGGTGCTCCGACCTTCTCCTCAGGAGCGGGAGCTTCGGCGCCGTGGCCCTCCTCCTGGGGGACGAGCCGGGAGGGGCGTCCTCCTCCGGTTCGCCGGGAAGGGCGGGGCCGGGGCTGCGCCGGAGCGTCTCGGTACGGCTCCAGCGGCTGGCCGAGGAGGCGGGGACGGTCTTCGTGGTGGGGGGCGCCTCGCCCCTGGCGGCCCTCCGCCTCCGCTTCCGGCCCGGACGGGTGGAGCCGGTGACCGGCGTCCCCTTCGCTCCCTTCCTCCCCGCGATCCGGCCGGTCTGGGTCCGGGTGGAGTGGGGACGGTCGGCGGAAATCCCGGTGCTGTGTCCCGAGCCGGGCGGAGGCCGACCCCGGCGCCCCGGAAAAGACGGGGCGATCCGGGACCGCAAGGGACGCCGGTGAGCCGTGGGCCGGGTCGCCTCGGTCCGCATCGCGGACCTCCCGCGCGGGCGAGCCGGGCGCGCGCCTCCCCGGGATGACGGAGAGGGCCCGCCAGCCCGCCGGCTGGCCGTGGCCCTCCTGGCGGCCTCGCCGCGGGTGATGGTGGCCGGCCCCGGCCTGTGCCGGGTGGACGCGCGCGGCTGGGAGCGCCGGGGCGGGGAAGTCGCCTTCGCCCGAGCCCTGCACGCGGCGTCCCGGGGAGCGTGTGCGCGCGTCGGCGTGGGGATCGCGGACGGGGCGGTGGCGTCGGATGCGGCCGCCGCGCTGGCCGCGGAGGGCGCGCCCTCCGCGCGGACCGCCGCCTCATCCGCGACCGGGACCGCCGCCGTCGGCTCCGGTCCGGAGTCGACCCGAACCCGGATCGTGGCCCCCGGGGGGTGCCGGGCGTTCCTGTCCGATCTCCCGCTGTCCCTCCTGGACCTCCCGGAGGAAATGGCCGAGACCCTCCGGGTCCTGGGCTTCCGGACGGCGGGCGAGCTGGCCGCGCGGAACCGCGAGGAGCTCGAGGCTCGCTTCGGCCCGGCCGGGGTGCTGGCGCACCGGCGGGCTTCGGGGGAGGGAGACGAGCCCTTCCGACCGCTGGCCGCCGACGATCCCCCCGGGGCTTCCGTGGAGCTCGAGGCGGGAGTCCTGGAGGTGGAGCCCCTCCTGTTCGTCCTCGGTCCCCTCCTGGACAGCCTGTGCGGGGAGGTGGGCCGGGCGGGATGGTCCATACGGCGGCTCCTCCTTCGCCTGGAGGTGGAGGGCGGGGCCCGCAAGGAGGTCTCCGTGCGCCCGGCTCGCTCCACCCTCCGGCGGGACCTCCTCCACGAGCTGTGTCGTGCGGGCCTGGAGCGGGCCGCGGCGGCGCGGGACGGGGGCGAGGGACGGCTCCCGGCTCCCGTCGTGGGGCTCTCCGTTGTGGCGGTCGCCCGGTCGGCTCCCACGGTGCGCCAGGAGGAGCTGTTCCGGGCCCGGAGCCGGGATCCGGTCCCGGCCACGGCGGCGCTCTCCCGCATCCGGGCCCGGCTGGGCGAGGACGCGGTGGTGGCTCCTCTTCCCCGTTCGCACCATCGGCCCGAGCGACGCAACGGGTGGCGGCCCGTCTCCCCACCCGGGGAGGAGCCCTCGAGCGACGAGACGGTCCAGGGCGGGCGCGCCGGGGCCGGACGCCCGGAGGCGGCGTCCTCCCCGGAGGAGATCTCCGTGGCGGGCGTCCTGCGTCTCCTCCCCGAACCCCGGCCGATGGACGTGCGGTGGGAGGATGGGAGGCCCGTGGCCGCCTGGGATGGGGAGGGGAGACACGAGATCGTGACGGCGGAAGGTCCCGAGCGTCTCTCGGGTGACTGGTGGGAAGATCCCTACCGCCGCGAGTATTACCGCGTATGCACGGCGAACGGGGAACTCCTGTGGCTGTTTCGTGAATACCGCTCCGATGGCGCATGGCACTGGTGGCTGCACGGGTGGTGGGACTGACGGCGCCCCCCTTCATGGGCCGCCGGTGGGGTGCGATTCCCCGGGAGCGCGGCTACATTGATCGGTCGAACAGGGGTAGGGTCGTGCTGCAGGCGCACATGCCCGGCCCGCCCCGTCGGTCGTCCGCGAGGACGCCGATACGAGGGCGATCTTCGACCGACGCACCGGGACACGACTTCCGATGACCCCGATCTCACCTCTTCATGGCGATGGCCGCCGGGCGAAGCTCGGGCCGGACCGGACTCCCGGCCGGCGCGGCCGGCGCGCGCATGCCGGGCGGCGGGGAAGAGGCTAGAGTGAGTGTGCCGCCCCGGAACGGACCGGGGATGGATCCGGACGAGCCCATGGTGCTCCTGCCCGAGGACGAGCCCGGGCGATTCGGACACTGGGGGCCGGGACGCTGGATTCTGGTGGCGGTGCTGATCGGGGCCGCCGCGGGAGGCGGCGCCATCCTGTTCCTGGGCGGCGGCGGGCAGGGCGACACCGGCCCGCCACCGCGGCCGGCGCCCGAGCAACGGGTGGACCCGGCCGTCCGCCGCCTGGGCGTGCTCTCGGATTCGCTGCAGGACCGCGTGTCGGCGTACTGGGAGGTCCAGGACGGATTCGACCGCAGGCGGATCGGGTGCGACAGCCTGGCGAGCGCCTACCGGGGCGTGGACGCGGCCTTCCTATCGGTGGCACAGGCCTACCGGCAGACGGGGGCCCGGGCCGACACGGTGGCCGCCCGCGCCTTCGACCGGGCCTCGACGGCGGCCGACAGCGCCAACCGTCGCTTCGATGCGACCGGTTGCCGGAGACCGTAGCAGGGTGGAGGCGGTTCCGGCGTTGCGCACGCAGGGCGCGGGCGAGCGGCGGGAGCATGATTCTCGACACGGAGGCGGGGCGTGAAGCGATCGGTCCTGTACACGATCCTGATGGTGTTCGGCGTCGGACTGGCGGTCCCCGGGAGGGCCGCGGCCCAGCAGACCCCGCCCCTCACCAAGACGGACGTCGTCCGTCTCCTGGTGAGCCCATCCACCACGCAGACGGAGGCGGCACGCACCATCCGTAGCCGCTGCCTGAGCTTCCAGCCCACGTCGTCGGACATCGAAGACTTCAAGCGACTGGGCGCCACGCAGACGGTGCTGGATGCGATCCAGGCCTGTCGGGCGCAGCGCGAGGCGGAGCAGCGGCGCCGGGAGGAGGAGCGGCAGCGCCAGCAGGAGCAGAAGCCCACCCCCACCCCGGAGCAGCCGTCCGCGGCCGCCGTCGCGCGGCTCAGCCTCGAGGCCGACTCGGCGCGCACCGCCACCGGCGGCGAGGCGTCCATCCCGGTGCACGTGGAGAGGAACGGCCAGCCGGTGAGCGGCATCCGGGTGGTGGCGCGCGGGAGCGGCGACCTGCCGGGGGGAACGGGCTCCGACGTCACGGGCGTGACGGACGCGGACGGCTCGGCGCGGCTCCGTCTCACGGCTCCCTCCACGGCGGGACGCTACCGGGTGCAGGTCGCCCCGATCTCGTCCGGCGTCCAGGGGGGAGGTCCATTCCAGCTCGTGGTCGTTCCGGGACCGGCGCGCACGGTCCTCCTGCAGCCCGACCACCTGCGGCTGGCGCAGGCCGGCCTCGACACCCTGTCGATGAGCGTGGTCGTGCACGACGCGGAGGGCAACGGCGTCACCGGCGCCGAAGTCCGGCTCCGGCACAGCGAGTCGGGCGGCCGCGAGGTGAGCTGGCGGGCGACCACGGGCTCGTTCGGCCTGGCCGACTTCCACCTGCCGGCCGACGCCTTCCGGGGCGGAGACACCCTGGCGGTGGTCGTGGACGGGAAGGTCCTCGCGCACCTTCCCGTGACGGGAGAGCGCACGCCCCAGGTGGCGGCGCGGCCGGACTCGCTCGGGGCCCGGGTGCAGAGGGCGCAGGGGCTCCTGGACGCGGGGCAGCCCGCCCGGGCGGGCGAGGCGTTCCAGGAGGTCCTGGCGCAGGACGCCGGGAACGCGGACGCCCTGGTCGGCCTCGGCCAGGCCCTCCTGGCGCAGGGCGCCACGCCCCGCGCCGAGGCGCGGTTCCGGGATGCGCTGGCCGCCGACCCGAACCGGGTCGACGCCATGCAGGGGCTGGCGCGCATCGCGCGCGACCGGGGCGACCTGCAGGCGGCGGCCCGCTGGCAGCGCTCGGTGGCCGAGCACCGTCCTGCCCAGCCGGATGCGTGGATCCAGCTCGGGGACCGGTACCTGGCGGCGGGGGAGGCGCAGGAGGCGCACGACGCCTACCAGCGCGCCCTGGTGCTCGATCCGGGCTCGCGCGAGGCGCGGGCCGGGCTGCGGCGCGTGGAGACCGCCGTGCGCGCCACGCCGCCCTACGCGGAGGGGTTCATGTGGGGCGGCAAGCTCTTCTCCCCGACGGGTTCCGGTAACGGCCGGTCGGCTGGATTCCGGCGGGGCGGGGCGGTTGTGTGGCCGGTGCCGCAGCTGCGGCTGCGCGGTTACTACGACAACATGCTGCTCCTCGACCACCCGGAGCTCGTGCGGGGGCCGGTGGACATGCGGGGCGTGTGGGCCGACGCGCGGGTGAGCTACGGCCCCGGCCAGCGCTTCTCGACCCTGGCGGGCTACGCCCGGCGCGGGCAGCCCCCCTACGACGTGGGGGAGAGCGTGTTCGAGCTCGCCCAGACGGTGCGGCTCGGCGAGGGGCTGCGCGACTTCGACCGCGTGTCGCTGCGCCTGGGCGGCCTGATCGGGCACTGGTACGACCGCACCGACTATCTGGTCACGACCACGATCGCCATCCCGGCGAGCCCCACGGTCCGCGTGGTGCCGAGCTTCTCGTATGGGGACTACATCGGGACGGTCGCCTTTTCGGACCGGTACGCCGCCAAGGAGGGGCGCTTCAGCCTGGGGATGGACATCCGTCCGGCGCCGGGCTGGGAGGTGCAGCCGGCGCTCGCCTACGGCGACGTGACCGCGCAGACCGATTCGCTGTCGGGCGGGCTGTTCGACGGGACGCTCCAGGTCACGGCTCCGCTGGGCGACTACAGCCGGCTGCAGGCCTTCTTCCGCTACCAGTCGCCGCCGGGCCTGCCGAGCTTCACGACGCTGGGGCTGGGGATCGTCGGCCTGGTGCCGCGCCCCTGAGCGCGGCCCCGGCGCGCCGCGGCCGGACGACGCCCCGCTAGGGCGTCTCCGGCGCCCCGAGCGCTCCGCCTCCCCCGCCGCTCCGCTCCCGGAGTCGGCGGGGGAGGCTTTTTCCGGCGTTCGACTTTCGGTATTTATTCGGTATGGCGACACCCTTCGTGGAACTGGCGGCCCGCTCGGCCTTCTCGCTCCTGGATGGGGCGTCCACGCCGGAAGCCCTGGCCGCCAGGGCGGCCCGAGTGGGGATGCCGGCCCTCGGGATGGCCGACGCGTTCGACCTGGGGGGCGCCGTGCGCTTCGCCCGGGCGTGCCGGGGGGCGGGCGTCCGGCCCCTGCTCGGGGCCGAGGTCTTCGTCCGTCCGGACCGCCCCTTCGTCCTCCTGTGCCGGGACGTGGAGGGGTGGCGGAACCTCGCCTCCCTGGTCACGGAGGCCCGCCGGAGCCGCCCCCGGGGCGAGCCGCGGCTGACCGCCGGCGCCCTGATGGGACGGACGGAGGGACTCCTGTGCCTGGTCCGGGTGAGCGAGGGGGAGGGATGGACCGAGGGAGCCGTGCGGTCCCTGGCCGCGCGGTTCCCGGCCGGAGACTGTCTCCTGGCGCTGGAGCACCACGGACTCCCGGAGGACGGGCGTCGCGCGGCCCGGTGGATCGAGCTCGCCGACCGGACCGGGATCCCCTGGGTGCCCGGCAATGCGCCCCGGTACGCGGCGCCGGGGGACCGGATCGTCCACGACGTCCTCACCTGCCTGCGGCACGACACGACGCTGGACGAGGCGGGGGACCGGCTGCTGCCGAACGGGGAGTGGTACCTGAAGTCGGGGCGGCAGATGGCGGCGCGGTGGTGCTTCGGGGCGACCCCCGAAAGCCCTGGATCACGGGCGGGGGGGAGGGCGCGGGGGTCCTCCTCGGCTTCGCCTGCGCTGCGCGGCGGCCGATCGCGTCCGGCCCCGAGCGGGACCATGGTTCGCCAGGACCAGGAGCTCCTGGCCGATCCGCCGCTTCGCTTCGGCTCCGCTACGGAGGACCCCCGGACCCTCCCCCCTCCCATCATCCCGGACCGGCCGGGGGGAAGCGCGGATCACCGCCGCGTCGCCACCCGGGCCGGGGGAGCGGGGGAGGACGGCGCGCGGCGGGCCGATCGGGCCGGGGAGGGCCGTGACGGGGGCGTCGGTCCGGCCTCCGCGCCGACTCCCTGCGACTGCGCGGGGTGCGAGGGGATGCGGCGGACCCTGGAAGTCGCCGAACGCTGCCATTTTCGGATCGAGGACCTCCGACCCCGCTTGCCCGCGTTTCCGGTGCCGGGGGGAGGGGAGCCGGAGGGCTTCCTGCGGGCGCTGGTGGAGCAGGGGGCGCGGGAGCGCTACGGCGAGCCGGTCGGGGAGGCGGAGCGGAGGCAGCTCGAGCATGAGCTGGGGATCATCGGGCGCCTCGGGCTGGTCGACTACTTCCTCATCGTGTGGGACATCGTGCGCTTCGCCCGCCGGCGGGGGATCCTCGTGCAGGGGAGGGGGTCGGCGGCCAACTCGGCCGTGTGCTACTGCCTGGGGATCACGGCGGTGGACCCGGTGGGGATGGATCTCCTGTTCGAGCGCTTCCTGTCCGAGGAGCGCGGCGAGGCGCCCGACATCGACCTCGACATCGCGCACCGGGACCGCGAGGAGGTGCTCCAGTACGTGTACGGCACCTGGGGTCGTGACCGGGCGGCCATGGTGTGCGAGTCGATCACCTATCGGGGCCGGCTGGCCGTGCGCGACGCGGCCCGGGTGCTGGGCTTCCCGCAGGAGGCCTCCGACCGGCTGTCGGCCGAGGTCGACCGCGGCGAGGCGTCCGACGCGGCGGCGCGGCTGGCCGACGGGGGCGCGGCGCGGGCCGGCCTCGACCCGGACGATCGCCGCACCCGGGCCCTGATCCGGGCCGTGCGCGGCATGGACCGCCTGCCGCGCCACCGCTCCATCCACGTGGGGGGCTTCGTCCTCTCCGACCGGCCGCTCGGGGAGGTCGTGCCGATCGAGGACGCCTCCATGGAGGAGCGCACGGTCATCCAGTGGGACAAGGACGACCTCGAGGACGCGGGGCTCATCAAGTTCGACCTCCTCGGCCTCGGGATGCTCACCGTGCTGGGGGACGCGCTGGCCGCGGTGCGCCGCACGCGCGGATGGGCGCTGGACCTGGCCGGGATCCCGGCCGACGACCCGGCCGTGTACGAGGTGCTGTGCGCGGCCGACACGGTGGGCGTGTTCCAGGTGGAGTCCCGCGCGCAGATGAACACGCTCCCCCGGGTGAAGCCGCGCTGCTTCTACGACCTGGTCATCGAGGTGGCCCTCATCCGCCCCGGGCCCATCCAGGGGGACATGGTCCATCCCTACCTCCGGCGCCGCCGGGGAGAGGAGCCGGTCACCTACCTGGATCCGCGCCTCGAGCCCGTGCTGGCGCGCACCCTGGGGGTGCCGCTGTTCCAGGAGCAGGGGATGAAGGTGGCCGTGGCGCTGGCCGGCTTCACCCCGGCCCAGGCGGACCGCCTGCGACGGGCCATGGGCTTCAAGCGCTCCGAGCCCGCCATGCGAGAGGTGGGCCGGGAGCTCGAAGCGGGGCTGGCGCGGAACGGCGTCCCCCCGGACGTCCGGGAGAAGATCTTCAAGCAGCTCACGGCCTTCTCCAGCTACGGCTTCCCGGAGAGCCACGCGGCCAGCTTCGCGCTCCTCGTGTACGCGTCGGCGTGGCTCAAGCTGTACGCGCCCCCCGAGTTCTACGCCGCCATGCTGAACGCGCAGCCGATGGGCTTCTACAGCCCCTCGACCCTGGTGCACGACGCGCGGCGGCACGGGGTCGAGGTACGGCCGATCGACCTGGCGCGCTCGGCGTGGGACTCGACCCTGGAGCCGGGAGAGGCTGCGGAGCGGGCGGCGGCGCCGCCCGGCGTGCGGGGACGGGCGGGTCCGCCCCACGCCCTCCGGCTCGGCCTCCGCCTGGTGCGGGGGCTGGGCCCGGCGGCCCGCGAGCGGCTCGAGCGGGCGCGCGAAGAGGGTCCGTTCGCCTCGGTCGAGGATGTGGTGCGGCGCACGGGCCTCGGGGAGGCGGAGCTGAGGGCCCTGGCCGAGGCGGGCGCTTTCCGCAGCCTGTGGCCGGGGCGGCGGGCGGCGCTGTGGGAGCTGCTCAGGCGGCTGCGCGGCGACGCCGGCCCGCTGGCCCCGCGCCGGCCGGAGCCGGGACGGCCACGAGCCGGCGCGGGGGCGGGCGAGGGGGGCGAGGAGCGCGTGGAGGGAGCGTCCCGGCGAATGGAAGGAAAATCCTTCCCTCTGGCCCCACTCGGTCGCGCCGAGCGGATCGCCGCCGATTACCGGGCCACCGGCCTCTCCGCCGAGGGGCACCCCATGGAGTGTCTGCGGGAGGAGCTGGCACGGGCGGGCGTGCTGTCGGCGGCGGCGCTCCGGGACCGGGAGGACGGAGACGAAGTCCGGGTGGCGGGGATCGCCATCTGCCGTCAGCGGCCCGGCACGGCCCGCGGGGTCACCTTCATGACCCTGGAGGACGAGACCGGGTTCGCCAACTTCGTGGTCATGCCGGACGTGCGCGAGCGCTTCCAGGTGGAGCTCCGCTCCCCCCTCCTCCTGGCCGCAGGCAGGGTGGAGAGGGAGGGGGAGGTGATCAATGTCCTGACGCATCGGATCGAGCCCCTGGTCACGCGGGCCGGCGCCGGCCGGGTGCCGAGCCGGGACTACCGGTGAGCCGGCGCCGGCCATCCACGCTCCGGCGACTGGCCGGGTGCACGCTCCGGCGCCTATTGTGTGGGGCCCGGGCCCTCCCCGGTCCCGACGCTTCGCGACCCGCCCGATCCCGTCCCGGAGACCCGGTGAGAGGAGAGCCCCGGGGCCATCGGTCTCGACACGAAGGAGCAGGAGGCACTCGTGGTGATGGAAGCCGACGCACGCACGCCGAAGGTCGTCGACAAGCCCTGGGGGCGGGAGATCTGGTACGCCCACACGGACCGCTACGCGGGCAAGGTGCTCGAGGTGACGGCCGGCCACGCCCTGTCGCTTCAGAAGCACCGCGTGAAGCACGAGACGCTCTACCTGCAGAGCGGGCGCATGACGTTCACCCTGGGGGAGCGCAGCTTCGAATGGGCCCCCGGGGAGCGCATCGAGATCCCCCCGGACACCATTCACCGCATGGAGGCGCTCGAGGACTCGGTGATCCTCGAGGTCAGCACGCCGGAGCTCGAGGACGTGGTCCGCCTCGAAGACCGCTACGGGCGGGCCGGCACGTGAGCCGGGACGCGCGGTGACGGGCCCGGGCGTGCGATGAGCGGCCGACTCCAGGATCTGCAGGACCGGAGGTACCCGCAGACGTGGCTCCTCCTCGAGGCCGTCGAGGCCGGTCCGCGCCTTCTGGGCCGAGAGGTCGTGGACCTCTCCCCCGGCGCCATCGAGCTCCGCCACGCCGCGCGCGCGCTGCGCGGGTACGCCGAAGAGCGCGAGCACTGGCTGGTCCTGGACGCCGAGGAGCGCTGGGCCCGGCTCGGCGAGGGGCACCGGCGCGAGCTCTCCTTCGGGCCGGAGATCCGCTACTGCGTGGAGCGGGACGGCCGCGGACACATCCACGCCGGCCGTCCCCTCCGGCACCTGGCGCTCGACTTCAGGAACCGCAGCCTCACGCCGGCCACCTCGGCCGAGATCGGGCTCTACTTCTACGGCCGGCGACCGGCCGTTTTCGGCCTCATCGGTCCCGAGCGGGTGCACGGCTTCATCGGGTTCGAGTGGGAGGCCCTCGCCGGCGACGACGTCCGCTGGCTCCTGGAGCGGGAGATGGGAGAGCGCCGGTGAGCCGGGTGGTCGCGGTGCTCGTGCGCGCCGGCTGGGTGCCGGCGCGGGCCGAGCCCTCGCACCGGTCCGAGATGGTCACGCAGTGGCTGTGCGGCGAGCTGCTCGCCCCGCTCGAGGAACGGGAGGAGTGGGTGCGCGCCCGCGGTCCGGACGGCTACGAGGGCTGGTGCGCCCGGGGCGGGCTGCGCGGGGTCGAGGAGGGCGTCGCGGCGGCGTGGGTCCGCGACGCGGAGCTCTACTGTCTCGGGGTCGAGCTCTGCGGGCCGGTGGAGTCGGCCGGCGCCGTCCGCCCGTGGCCGCGCCACCTGCCGTGGGGAGGGCGCGTGGCCCGGGCCGGGGAGGGGCACGTTCGGTTGCCGGATGGCCGGAAGGCCGTACCGTCGGATGCGGCGCGGCTGCTCGACGGGGCTTCCCTGCGGCGGCGCTTTCCGGGCCGGGGCGACGCCGTCGTCGAGACGGCCGCCGGGTGGGCGGGAACGCCCTACCTGTGGGGGGGGCGCACCCGACTCGGGGCCGACTGCTCCGGGTTCGTACAGGCGGTGTATGCCGCGCACGGCGTCGGCCTTCCACGCGACAGCGGGGACCAGCTGGCCGCGGGCCCGGGGGTCGACGAGGCCGCCTCCGACGCGGCCGAGCGTCGGCCCGGAGACCTCCTGTTCTTCGGAGCGTCCCGCGCGGCGGTCACGCACGTGGCGCTGTCCCTGGGAGGCACCGCCATCCTGCACGCCGCCGCGGCCAACGGTGGGGTGGCCGCCGACCACCTGGACGCCCTGCCCGGATCGCTCGCCGGCCTGCCCGCCCGGCTGGTGGGCGTCACGCGCCCGCTGGAGCTCAGTCCTCGATGACCACCACGGCCGCCGCCAACCCCCCCTCGTGGGTGAAGCTCAGGTGTACGCTGCGCCCGCCCGCCTCCCGCAGGCGCTCGGCGGCGGTACCCGACAGCCGGAGATAGGGGCGGCTCCCGGCCCCGGCACACACCTCCACCTCGTGCCAGCCGATCCCCCGGGACCACCCCGTGCCCAGGGCCTTCAGAAAGGCCTCCTTGGCCGCGAAGCGGGCCGCCAAGCACTCCTCCGGCCGGGGGCGGCCGGCGCAGGCGGCACGCTCCTCCTCCGAGAACAGGCGGCGTGACGCGCGCACCGGCCTCCGCTCGAGGAGGCCGGCCACGCGCTCCGTTCGCACCATGTCGATGCCGATGCCCACGATCATGCGCGCATCGTACGGTCCTCTCGGCGACGGGGCCACGCCCTCATGTGGCCTTCGTCCCGGCGGGCCGGTATATTGGGCTCAGTTGAGAACCAGTCTCAATCAAGCGACGACGCTTTCGGTCAGGACGCGGTTCGGATGAGCGGGTGCCAGGGGTGAGAGGAGGGGCCAGGGCGGGTCGCGAGCGCGTGGGCCCGGGAAGCCGGGCCGGCCATCTGGCCGCGCGGGCGCTCGTGGCCGGCTGCCTGGCCGGCATGGTCGCCGCGCCCGCTTCGGCGGCTGCCCAGGGAACCCGGTCGTCCCCGGCCGCCGGCGCCGGTCCCTCGCCGGCTCAGGTGGCGGAGCGGGCGGGACGGGTCGCCTCCCTCCTGGAGCTGGCGGCCGGCGAGTACGCGCTCGGGGTGCCGGCGGAGGGGGGCCACGTGAGCGCGCCCCCGGAGTACGCCGAAGCACGCCAGTTCGTGGCCCAGGCGGCCGATCTGTTCGCCGGGCTCCCCCCGGCTTCGCGGCAGCCCGGCGCCGAAGCGATGGCGGCGCGGCCGCGCCTCGACTCCCTGCGCCGGGCCGTGGAGAGCCGGGCTCCGCCGGCCGAGGTGCGGGAGCTGGCGGCCCGCACGGCCCGCTCCCTGGCCTCCGGGTGGGGGGCCGTGCTCGTGCCGAGCCCGCCCTCCCGGCCGTCGGCCGCGCGGGGCGCGGCCCTGTACCGTGCCGACTGCGCCGCGTGCCACGGGTCCTCCGGGGAGGGCGATGGGCCGGCGGCGGCCGGCATCGAACCGCCGCCGGCGGACTTCACGGCGGCGGCCCGCGCCATCGACGGCACCCCGGCGCGAGACTTCCAGGTCCTCACCCTGGGCGTCCCCGGCACGCGCATGCAGGGCCGGGGGGACGAACTCTCCGTGCAGCAGCGCTGGGACCTGGTCGCCTACATCCAGACCCTGCGGTTCGGCGCCTCCCAGGTGGCCGAGGGCGCCGCCCTCGCGCTGGGAGACGGCGTGGACTCCCCAAGCCCGGTCTCCGGGCGTCTGCGGGCGTGGTCCTCGCTCCCCGCCGCCGCCCGTGTCTCCGACCGCGACCTCCAGGGCCGCGTGCAGGAGCGCTGGCTATCGGCCACGGGCGACACCCTGTCGACTCCGCAGGCCCGGGCCGTGGTGGCCTACGCCCGCGACCTCCTGGGCACGCCGGCCTCGGGCGTGCCGGCCGCCGACCCGGGCGCGGAGCTCGGGGCGCGGATCGAGCGCGCCGACTCCCTGGCCGGCGAGGCCGCCCGCCTGGGGAGCTCCGGGAACGCGGCGGGGGCCCGCGCGGCGGCCCTCGATGCCTACATGGCGTTCGAGGGGGCCGAGACCGGGTTGCGCTCGCGGGCCCCGGACCTGACGAATCGCATCGAGGCGGCCTTCGGGAGCTTCCGCGACGAGGTGTCCTCGCCGGAGCCCGGCGAAGGTGGGGCGCGCCGGATCGAGGCGGCCCGGGCGGGACTCCACGGCCTCCTCGGGCGTGCCGGCGAGGTCGTGCGCAGCCCCGTCACCGCCTGGTCGCTGGCCACCCAGTCCTTCTTCGTCATCCTGCGCGAGGGGTTCGAGGCCATCCTGATCATCGGCGCCATCCTCACCTTCCTGGCCAGGACCGGGCACGAGCGCCGACGCCGCGACGTCCACCTCGGGGTGGGGGCGGCGGTGCTGGCCAGCTTCCTCACCGCCTGGGGCCTGCAGGAAGTGCTGTCGGTGACGCCGGCGAGCCAGGACGTGCTCGAGGGCGCCACCATGCTGGTGGCGGTCGCCGTTCTGTTCTCGGTGAGCTACTGGCTCCTCTCCAGGATGGAGAGCGACCGCTGGCAGGCCTACCTGCACAGCCGTATGCGGCGCGCGCTGGGCACCGGGGGCGGGATGGCGCTGGCCGGGGTCGCCTTCCTGGCGGTCTACCGGGAGGGATTCGAGACCGTGCTGTTCTACAAGGCCCTGTTCGGCTTTTCCACCGGGAGCACGGTCCCCGTGGCGGGCGGTTTCGTGGCCGGCTGCATGGCCCTGGCCGCCATCTATTTTGCGTTCAATCGGTTCGGGGTCCGCATCCCGATGCGCCCCTTCTTCGGGGTCACGAGCGGCGTGCTCTATTACATGGCGGTCGTGTTCGCCGGGAACGGCGTCCACGAGCTGCAGGAGGCCGGCGTCATCGGGTCGACCCGCCTGGCCGGGGCGCCCAGGATCGAGCTCCTCGGCGTCTACCCGACGGTCGAGAGCCTCGTCGCCCAGGGCCTCCTGCTCGGGCTCCTGCTCGGAGCCCTGTGGAGGACCTTCGGCCGGAAGCGCGTCGCCGGAGCCCCGGAGCCCGCGGACGCGGGGCCGGAGCACCTCAGTCGCTGAACATCACGTGGGTCTCGTACGCCTCCATGAGGTGGGAGCGGCCCAGCATCCCGAGGAGGCGGTGGGATCCGTCGCCCTCCACCACCGGGATGAAGTCCAGGTCCCTCACCCCCATCTTCCGCATCGCCTCGAGCAGCGTCTCGTCGGGGGACACCGTCTCCATGTCCTCGAGCATGAGGTCGGCCGCCAGGAGGAGTCCGCCCATGTCCTCCTGGGCCACGGCCCGCGCGAGCTCGGGGTAGCTGAGGACGCCGACCAGCTCGAGGTCCCGGTTCACCACGGGGAAGTCGGTCTGCCGGGAGCGCCGCAGGCGGTTCAGGAGGTCCCGCACGGGCGCGTCCTCGGTCACCACGTCGGGGTCGCGGTCGTAACATTCCCGCACCGACACGCTCTCGAGCACCGAGCGGTCGACGCCCGGACGGATCTTCTCACCCTCGCGGGCCAGGGCCAGCGTGTAGATCGAGTCGCCGTTCAGGCCGCGTGCCAGCACGTAGCTCACCACGCACACGAGCATGAGGGGCAGGATGAGCCCGTAGTCGTTCGTCATCTCGAACACGATGATGATCGCGGTGAGCGGGGCGAAGGTCGCGCCGGAGAGCACCCCGGCCATGCCCGCCAGGGCGTACGCTTCGGGACGAATCCCGAGGCCGGGGAACAGGCTCTGGATCGTGAGGCCGAAGAAGCTCCCGAAGGAGGCGCCCACGAACAGGGAGGGGCTGAACACGCCGCCGGCGCCCCCTCCTCCCATGGTCAAGCCCGCCGTGACGCCCTTGAGGAGCGCCACCGCCAGGGCCAGGAGGCCGGCCAGCTGGCCGAACAGCACCATCTGGATGCCGGGGCGCCCGGGACCCAGGAGCTGCGGATGGACGAAGCCGGCCGCGGCCACCAGGAGGCCGCCCACCAGCGGAGGGCCGAGCCACGGCACCGGCATTCGTTCGGCGAAGTCGAGCGCCAGGTAGAAGATCCGAACGAAGAACACCGCGACCAGGCCGGTGGCGAGTCCCAGAGCCAGGTAGAAGCCCAGCTGCCGAACGGACACGAGCAGGAACTCGGTCGGAACGTCGAAGGAGGGGTGGCTACCCAGGTAGGCACGGGAGACCACGGCGCCGACCACGCTCGCCACGACCACGGGACTGAGGGCGGTCACCGTGAAGGTCCCGAGCACCACCTCGAGCGCGAACATGACGCCCGCGATCGGCGCGTTGAAGGCGGCCGAGATGCCGGCCGCGGCGCCGCAGCCCAGGAGCACCTTGGTGCGGTTCGCGCGGAAGCGGAACAGCTGCGCCAGGCCCGAGCCCACCGTGCCGCCCGCCAGCGCCACGGGCCCCTCCGCGCCCAGGGAGCCGCCCGCGCCCAGGGTGACGGCGGCGCAGAACACCTTGGCGAGAGTCCGCAGGACGGGAAGCTCTCCTCGCTGCCGAGCCACCGACACCATCAGGGTGGGGACCATCTCGCCGCTGCCGCCCCCGGCGAGCGCGAAACGCATCCAGCGGGCCACGCCCAGGCCGACCGGGACCAGGAGGAAGGCGGCCCAGCGCGGATCCAGGGGCAGGCCGAGGTGGGAGACGGACCAGTCCGCCCCCGCCTGGATCAGGTGGACGGTGGCGTAGAAGCCCACGATGGCGTAGCCGGCTCCGGCCCCGATCGCCGCGGCGAAGACGATGATGACCCAGTCCTCGTCCACGTCGCGATCGAGCAGGAAGCGGGTGATCCGGCGCCACCACGGAAGGTGCCGGGCCCGTTTCCGAGGTCGCGACCTCCAGGGACGTGTCATCTCTTCAGGAGCATGTCTCGCGTGCGTTCGAATGAAGGTGGCCCGGTCGCCGATGCGGCGCGGGCGACGGCGTCTACGAAGCCGGGTGGCGTGCAGTATCGGGCTCGGTCCGGAGGCCGGCAACGGGTGGGCCGTTGCTCCGAGGCTGCCTCCCCTCTATCCTCCACCGTCATGACGACTCCGCGACGGACCTGACCGGACTCCCACGACCTCCTCCCGCGACCCGCTCATGGAGCAGACGGCCTCCACGAAGCAGTGGATCGACCGGGTGATCGACTTGCTCGCCGGCGAGCGACCCGACGCATCGGGCGACGCGCTGGAGAGCTTCGGACGGCGTCTCCTGGCGCGCGCCTCGGCCGACCTCCTGGAACGACGCGACCCCGAAGCCCTGGCGGCCGACCTGGCGTCCCTGTTCGACTTCGTGCAGGAACGCGGCCTGGGCGAGATCGGCGTGCGGGTGAGACCCGTGCCCGACCGGTCGCACCGTACGGTGGTCGAGACGGTCATGCCCGACCGGCCCTTCATCGTCAACACCCTGCGCGAGTATCTGCACGGGGAGGACCTCGCGATCACCCATCTCCTCCACCCGGTGGTGGCCATCGAGCGAGACGAGGAGGGACGGATCGTGTCGGTGCGGGGGCGGGATGCCGGGGGACCGCACACCTCGGTCGTGTACCTGGAGGTCGAGGGAAGGGTCGAGCCCCGGGTCGCACGGAAGCTCGAGGACGACCTGCGCTACCGCCTGCGGCAGGTGCAGCTCGCGACCGACGACTTCGGTGCCATGATGCAGCGCTGCCGCGAGATCAGCGCGGACCTCGAGGAGGAGAAGGAGCGCGTGCCGTGGCGGGCGGCCGAGCTCTCGGAGGTCCAGGAGCTGCTGGCGTGGCTGGAGGACGGCTACTTCGTCTTCCTGGGCTACCGGGCCTACGACCTGGGCAGCCGCAACGATACTCGCTGGATCTCGGTCGAGGCGGGCACCGGCCTGGGCATCCTCCGGGAGGAGAGCACCTCCCGGTACGCGGAGCCGCGGCGCGTCGAGGACCTGCCCGCCGACCTGCGCGCGCGTGTGCTCGGCGGCCCGCTGCTCATCGTCTCGAAGACGAACGCCGAGTCCCCGGTCCACCGTCGGGCCCGCATGGACTACATCGGGATCAAGAAGCTGGGCCCCGAAGGCGAGGCGGTCGGTGAGCGGCGGTTCCTGGGCCTGTTCACGGCGAAGGCGTATGCCGAGGACGCCTCGAACATCCCCATCCTGCGGCGCAAGCTGAAGGAGATCCTCGAGGCCGAGGGCGCGTCCAGGGGATCGCACGACTACAACCAGATCGTGCAGATCTTCAACAGCATCCCCAAGGAAGAGCTCTTCCTGGCGTCCGTGCCGGAGCTCCTGGGCGTGATCGGCGAAGTGATGGCGACGGAGGGCTCCGACGAGATCCGCGTCCTGGCCCGTCCGGACCCGCTGGCGCGGGGCGTCAACGTGCTCGTCATGCTTCCCCGCGAGCGCTTCTCCGAGGAGGTGCGCCGCCAGGTCCGGGAGGATCTGCTGCAGGCGTATGGCGGCGAGGTGCTGGACTACCACCTGGCCATGAACGGCGGCGACCAGGCCCGCCTTCACTTCTATCTGAGCACCGAGCTCGAGGAGATCGCCTCGGTCGACGTGCTCGCGCTCGAGGACAGGATCCGCCGCTCCGTGCGCAGCTGGGACGAGCGGCTCTCCGATGCCCTGGAGCGCACGCACGACGTCGATGCCGCCCACGCCCTCGCGGACCGTCACCAGGAGGACTTCTCGGCCGAGTACAAGGCCACCATCGACGTGGAGACGGCCGTCGAGGACATCGGCCGCCTGGAGAACCTGGCCGCCACGGGGCTCCAGCAGCTCTCGCTCGAGCCGGCCGAGGGTGGGCGGGAGGGCGCCTGGACGCTCAAGGTCTTCTCCCCGCGGGGCATGTACGTCCTCAGCGACCTCATGCCCATCCTCGAGAACCTCGGCTTCCGCGTCATCGGCGCCGACAAGTACGACCTCGGCCAGGCCGGCGGCGTGGGCCGGACGATCCACACCTTCCAGGTCGAGACGCCGGCGGGCTGGGAGATCGAGATGCGGGACGCCGCCGACCGGGTGGTCGAGGTGTTCCGGGCCGTGCGCCAGCGCCGCGCGGAGGACGACCGGCTGAACTCGCTGGTGCTGTCGGCCGGGCTCGACTGGCGTCAGGTCGCGCTCCTGCGGGCCTACGCCGGCTACGCGTTCCGGATCGGCGCCGTGTCGAGTCGGGCCGGCGTGCGCCGGGCCCTCACCGGTCACCCGGACGCGGCCCGCCTCCTGTTCGAGATGTTCCAGGCCCGCCACGATCCGGGCCGCACCGAGGAGCCGGGTCCCGCCGTGGCCGAGCTCCGGGAGCGCTTCCGCGACGCGCTCGAGACGATCGAGGGCATCGAGGAGGACCGGACCTTTCGCAGGCTCCTCAACCTGGTCCAGGCCACGGTGCGCACGAACTTCTTCCAGACGTCGAGCCACGCCAGGGAGGAAGGGACGATCGCGCTCAAGTTCGACGGTCGGCGCATCGAGGTGCTGCCGTCGCCGCGTCCCCGCTACGAGATCTACGTGAACAGCGGGCACACCGAGGGCGCCCACCTGCGGATGGACACGGTGGCGCGGGGCGGGATCCGGTGGAGCGACCGGAGCGAGGACTTCCGGGTCGAGGTGTTGGGGCTGGTCAAGACGCAGCAGGTCAAGAACGCCGTCATCGTCCCGGCGGGAGCCAAGGGAGCCTACGTGGTGAAGCGCGCGCCGGAGGGACGGGCCGCCCTGCGCGAGGCCGGCGTGGCCAGCTACCGGGAGTTCATCGGCTCGCTCCTCGACCTCACGGACAACATCGTCGATGGCGAGGTGGTCCACCCGCCGGACACGGTGATCCGCGACGGCGAAGATCCGTACCTGGTCGTGGCCGCCGACAAGGGCACGGCCGACCTGTCCGACACGGCCAACGAGCTGGCCTCGGCCTGCGGCTTCTGGCTCGGTGACGCCTTCGCCTCGGGCGGCTCGCACGGCTACGACCACAAGGAGCTCGGGATCACGGCCCGCGGAGCGTGGGCGTCCGTCAAGCGGCACTTCCGGGAGATGGGCGTCGACATCCAGGAGGAGCCGTTCACGGTCGTCGGCATCGGGGACATGAGCGGCGATGTGTTCGGAAACGGCATGCTGCTGAGCCGCCGGATCGGTCTGGTGGCCGCCTTCGACCACCGGCACATCTTCCTGGACCCCGACCCCGATCCCGACACGAGCTTCGAGGAGCGCCGCCGGATGTTCGCGCTGCCCTCTTCCAGTTGGGCGGATTACGATCCCGCCCGGATCAGCGAGGGCGGCGGGGTGTTCGAGCGCGGCGCCAAGCGCATCCCCCTCTCGAGCGCGGCCCGCGACGTCCTCGACCTCGAGGACGAGGAAGTCAACGGTGAGACCCTCATCCGGGCCATCCTGCGCGCCGACGTGGACCTGCTGTGGAACGGCGGCATCGGCACGTACGTCAAGGCGAGCGACGAAACCCACGGGCAGGTCGGCGACCCCGGCAACGACGGCGTCCGGGTGGACGCGGACGAGCTGCGGGCGCGAGTGGTGGGGGAGGGCGGCAACCTGGGATTCACGCAGCGGGGCCGGATCGAGTACGCGCTCCGCGGTGGGCGGATCAACACCGACGCGCTCGACAACTCGGCGGGCGTCGACATGTCGGATCACGAGGTGAACCTCAAGATCCTGCTGGCGCCCGCCGTGGAAGCGGGTCTCCTGGACCCGGAGGCCCGCAACGCGCTCCTGGTCGAGGTGACGGACGACGTGGTCGAGGACGTCCTCGAGCACAACGAGCGCCAGAGCCTGGCCATCAGCCTCGACGAGCATCGGGTACGGGAGGCCCCCGCCGAGTTCGGTGACGCCCTGGTCACCCTCGAGCGCGAAGGTCTCCTGGACCGGGCGCTGGAGTCGCTGCCGACGACCGAGGCGCTGATCGAGCGCCAGGAGGCGGACCGGCACCTCACACGGCCGGAGCTGTGCGTGCTGCTCGCCTACGCGAAGCTCCATCTGAAGCGTCGCCTCCAGAACACGGACCTCGCCGGCGACCCGGCGCTCTCCGAGCTCCTGCGCGACTACTTCCCGGCGCACGCCGCCGAGATCGCCGGCCCCGACAGGTTCGAGCGGCACCGTCTGGCTCCCCGCATCATTGCGACGGGCCTCACGAACCTGTTCGTCGACCTCATGGGCTCGACCCGGCACCTGGAGCTCGTCCGGGAGACGGGACGGCCGGCCGAGGAGGTGGCGCTGAACTGGTACGCCGCCTACCGGATCGGGCGCGCGGACCGGCTGCGGCAGGGCCTCGAGGCGATCGAGGCGAGGGTGCCCGCCGGAGTGTACGGGCGCTGGCAGCTGCGCCTGTCGGATGCGCTCGGGCGCGCCACCCGGTGGCTCCTGGCGAACACCGACCCGGCATGGTCCATCACGCAGCGGGTGGACGCGTACGGCGCCCGCGTGGACGAGCTCCGGGAGGCGCTGCCCCGCCTGCTGACCGGCTCCGGGCTGCAGGAGTTCGAGTCCCAGCAGAGGTTGCACGCCACCGACGGACTGCCGGACGACGTGGCGGAGGAGCTGGCGGGCTTCGACCACCTGGAGGCGCTGCTCCCGGTGGCCGAGCTGGCGCGGGAGCACGACCTGGATGCGGTCCTCGTGGGCGAGATCTTCTTCGGCATCGCCGAGGATGTCGACTTCCCGTGGCTTCAGGCCCGGCTGGGCTCCAGCGCGGGCCGGGACCTTTGGGAGCAGCGGGCCTCCAAGACCCTGGCCCTGCAGCTCGAGACCGCCCGCATGCGCATCGCGGCCCGTCTGTTGGGACAGCTCGACGGCCTGGATTCGTCCAGCGTGGAGAAGGTCCTGACGCGGTTCCGGGAAACCCACGCGCCGGAGCTCGCTCGTATCCGGAACGTGCTGGCGGACGTGCGCTCGGTGGCCGAGCCCAACCTGGCCGCCCTCATGGTGGCCGTGCACGCCATCGGCTCCCGGTCCCTGGCCCGGGACGACGCCTAGCGTCGTCCCGGGATCCCCGAGGGGCGGGAACGCCGCCCCCGGGTCGGCGGCGGGCCTCTCCGCCCGGAGAGACCCGCGTGCCTTCTTAGTAGGTGGACAGGTACTTGCCGACCTCCCAGTCGCTGACCTGGGCGATGTACTCGGACCATTCCTTCTTCTTGGCGGACGTGAAGTTGCGGAAGATGTGCTCGCCTAGCGCATCCCGGAGCACCTCGTCCGCTTCGAGCTCCGCCACCGCCTCGCCGAGGTTGGCGGGAAGGGTGTCCATGTCGTAACGGGCACGCTCTTCCTCGGAGAGCTCCCACACGTTGGTGTCGACCGGAGGGCCCGGGTCGATCTTGTTGCGGAGCCCGTCGAGCCCGGCCGCGAGCTGGACGGCCAGCGCCAGGTACGGGTTGCAGGAGGGGTCGGGCATGCGGAACTCGACCCGCGTTCCCTTCCCGCGCCGCTCCGGGACCCGGATCATCGGGGAGCGGTTGCGACGGGACCAGGCGATGTTGACCGGCGCCTCGTACCCCGGGACCAGGCGCTTGTAGCTGTTGACCAGGGGGTTCGTGATCGCGGCGATGGCACGCGCGTGCTTCTTCAGCCCGCCGATGTACCAGCGCATGGCCTCGGAGAGCTCGAACTCCCCGTCGGGGTCGAAGAAGGCGTTGTCGTCGCCCGCGAACAGCGACTGGTGCGTGTGCATGCCCGACCCGTTCTGACCGAAGATGGGCTTGGGCATGAAGGTGGCGTGGAGTCCATGCGCCAGCGCGGCGTTGCGAACGATGAACCGGAAGGTCGACAGGTTGTCCGCGGTCACCAGCGCGTCGGCGTATTTGAAGTCGATCTCGTGCTGGCCCGGGGCGACCTCGTGGTGGGCGGCTTCGATCTCGAAGCCCATCGCCTCCAGATCGTTCACGATCATGCGGCGCGCCTTCTCGCCCAGGTCCACGGGCGTGAGGTCGAAGTAGCCGCCGGCGTCGTGCGTGAGGGTGGTCGGGTTGCCCTCCTCGTCGCGGCGGAAGAGGAAGAACTCCGCCTCCACGCCGGCCATCATCGCGTAGCCCATGCCGGCGGCGTCGGCCACCACCCGCTTGAGGGCGAGCCGCGGGTCGCCGTCGAAGGGCGTACCGTCGGGGTTGCGCGTGTCGCAGATGAGCCGGGCGACCCTGGCCTCGGGGTTCCCCCACGGGAACACCCGGAAGGTCCCCAGGTCGGGCGCCAGGAGCATGTCGCTCTCCTCGATCCGCACGAAGCCCTTGATCGACGAGCCGTCGAACATGATCTCGCCATCCAGCGCCTTCTGAAACTGGCTGGCGGGCACCTCGACGTTCTTGGTGTGGCCCAGGATGTCCGTGAAGGTGAGGCGCAGGAAGCGCACGTTGAGCGCCCGGCACAGCTCGAGGATGCCCGCCGGCTCGGGCGCTCCGCCCAGCTTCTTCCCGTAGTGCTCGTACTGCGTCTCGGCGGCGTGCTCCGCGGGCGCGGCGAACAGCATGTCCTGGGTCATCGAATTTCCTCCGTGACGGGTGAACGCTCCTGCTGCCGACCGGGTCCTCGCCGGTCGGCACGCTCCAGGATGCATGACATGTGCCGAATCGTCAAGTATGCGCGCGATATTGGTCCTAAACATCGCTTATCATGCGTTGTTAGTCGTATATCGTGTCAGAATGGTGGCCTGAAGCACCCATCCGCGCATTTTCGATGGGGCGCGGGCGGGCGGCGTCCGCGCCGGCGGCTGACGCGAGGACGCCACACACGTGGCGCGGGCTCCTCCCGAGCCGCCCGGGCTCCATGTGGCGACCCGGACTGGAGGGGCGTACCTTGCCCGCATGTCGCGACTTCCCACGCTCTCGGTCCCGACGGGATCCCTGCGTGGCCAGCTGCTGGCCGGTCTGGCCGTCCTCCTCCTCGCCGCCCTGCTGGCCAGCATGGCCGTGGTGCTCGTGTGGATTCCGATCGGGTGGTCGCCCGGCCTGATGGGGGCCGCCCTGCTGGTGCTGGCGTTCGGGGAGGTGGCGGTGCTGCTCCTGTTCGGTGACTACCTGCTCCGCCACCTGTTCCTCGAGCCGCTGGGGCGGATGGTGTCCGAGGCCGAGCGGATCGCGCAGGGAGAGCAGTGGCACCGTATCGAGGTGGAGCGCCCGGAGGAGCTGACGCGACTGGCGGAGGCCGTGAACGCGATGGCGACCCGCCTGATCGAGAACCAGCGCATGCTCGCGCACAACGTGCGCTCGCTCGACGAGACCAACCGGGCCCTCACCGAAGCCAGGAACGAGCTGGTCCAGGCGGAGAAGCTCGCCTCGGTAGGTCGGCTGGCGGCCGGCCTGGCACACGAGATCGGCAATCCCCTCAACTCGGTCCTGGCGTATACCGACGTGGGCCGGCGCCGGGGCGCCGAGGGGGAGTGGATCGAGGGCATCGTCCACGAATCGAACCGGATCGACCGGATCGTGGCGGGCCTCCTCGACTACGCGCGTCCCAAGAGCGGACCTCCGGCGCTGGTCCAGGTGAACGAGATCGTGGCCGAGACGGTCTCCCTGCTTTCCGTGCAGGGGCGCTTCAGGGAGGTCGACGTGACCACCGAGCTCGCTCCCCATCTGCCGGACGTGAGGCTCAATCCCGATCAGCTCCAGCAGATTCTCGTCAACCTCCTCCTCAACGCCTGCGACGCCGTCGAGGAGGGTCTCGGCGAGGCGGAGGAGGCTCATCCCGACGGATCGGTGGGCGGCGGCGAGTCCGGAGGGGACGCGCGCGCGGAGGCCGGGTCGTCCGGTCGCACCGGGTCCATACGGGTCACCAGTTCCGTGGTCCGACACGAGGGGGCGGCGGGCGAGGGGCTGCGCGCACGGCGCAAGGACGACCCCGAAGAGGTCGACTACTCCCACCTGCGTCGCTTCCGGAGCCGGCCCGCCGAGGTCCCGCGACCCCACTTCGACGAGGGCCAACGGCTCGTGGAGATCGCCGTGGCCGACAACGGCCCGGGGATCCCCGACGCGCAGCTCGAGCGGGTGTTCGACCCGTTCTTCACCACCAAGGAGCCCGGCCGCGGTACCGGACTGGGCCTGGCGGTGTCCGCGCGCCTCGCCTATCGCCTGGGGGGCACGATCGAGGTGTCGCATCGGCGCGGTGGAGGTACGGTGTTCACCGTGCTCCTTCCGCTGGCCGAGGACACCCGCCGCCCCGTTCCCGATCCCGAATCGCGCGAGGAGAGCCCGTGAGGGTCCTCATCATCGACGACGACCCCGGCGTGCGCCGCTCCATCTCGCTCATCCTCGAGGAGGAGGGCTACGAGGTCCTTACGGCTTCCGATGGCCGCGAGGGACTCGACCTGGCGCTGGAGACCGGCCCCGAGCTGCTCCTGTGTGACGTCCGGATGCCGCGCCTCGAGGGCCTCGAGTTCCTGGACGAGTACCGGAAGGCGGGGGGCGAGGGGCTGGTGATCATGATCACGGCCTACGGGAGCACCGAGCTGGCCATCGAGGCCATGAAGCGGGGCGCGTACGACTACCTGGCGAAGCCGTTCTCGGCCGACGAGGCGCTGCTCGTCCTTCGCAAGGCGGAGGAGCGCGAGAAGCTCTGGCAGGAGGTCAACCGGCTTCGCGAGGCGATCAGCGTCGAGCACCGGTACCCGGCCATTGTCGCCAAGAGCGAGGCGATGGAGGACGCGGTGCGGCTGGCCGAGAAGGTGGCCCGCCATCCCTCGACGGTGCTGATCACGGGGGAGAGCGGCACGGGGAAGGAGCTCATCGCGCGGCTGGTCCACGACATGTCCCCCCGGAAGGGCGCGGCCTTCATCCCGGTCAACTGCGGCGCCATCCCGGAGAACCTCCTGGAGTCGGAGCTGTTCGGTCACGTGAAGGGCTCCTTCACCGGGGCGACCACTGATCGGGCGGGGCTGTTCGAGGAGGCGCACGGCGGCACGCTCTTCCTGGACGAGATCGGCGAGCTGCCGCTGAACCTCCAGGTGAAGCTGCTGCGCGCCCTGCAGGAGGGGGAGATCCGCCGGGTGGGTTCGTCGACGGCCCGCCAGGTAGACGTGCGAGTGGTGACCGCGACGGCCCGCGACCTCGAGGGGCTCGTCAAGGAGGGCGAGTTCAGGAGCGAGCTCTACTACCGGATCAACGTCGTCCGCATCCACCTCTCCCCGCTCCGTCACCGCACCGAGGACATCCCGCCCCTGTGCCGGCACTTCGTGGCCAAGTTCAACCGCGTCCTCAACCTGCGCAGCGAGGGGTTCGCCCCCGCGGGCATGAAGCTCCTCCTGGACTACAGCTGGCCCGGGAACGTGCGTGAGCTCGAGAACATGGTCGAGCGGGCCATGGTCCTGACCGACGAGAAACAGCTGGGCGCCGCGCTCGTCCAGGAGCTCCTGCCGGCTCCGGGAATGGGGCTCGAGGCGGACCTCGGGGCCCTGCCGCCCGACGAGCTCTCGGTCAAGAAGCACACGGCGCGACTGGAGGCGCAGCTCATCGAGCGCGCCCTCCAGGTGACCGAGGGGAACCGCACCCGGGCCGCCGATCTGCTCGACCTCAGCTATCGGGCCCTCCTCTACAAGATCCGGGACTACGGCCTGGGCGACTGACGGCGGAGGGACGGGCCCGCCGCGGAGGGGCCGGCGGTCCGTCGGATCACCGCGTGGCCGTGCGGGGCCGGCTCCTCACATCGATGTGGGCAGGATGCAACGGCGGGCCGTGACCCCGGGAGCGAGGCCATTCGCTAACGCATGCCGTATGAGCGGGTTACACAATATACAGCTGTTAGCACAGCTTGTGCAGGTTGCGAGGCCGAAGACCACCCCCTCACCGGGAAGCCGCTACGTGCGAGAGGACGGAGGGACGTGAGAGAGGAGAACGGGGCGGTGTCCTCGGAGCTGACGCTGGACGTCGGGCGGGACAGGCGGCGGCCGCGCCGACGCCGCTGGTTCCGAGATTCGTCGGGCCCGGGAGGCTCGACCACCCGCGAGGAGGCACGTACGTCGCCGAGTGAACCGGGCTTGAGTCGATCGCACGACGCGCTCCTGCGCACGATCAACGTGCTGGTGGCCCTGTTGTGCCTCGTCGTTCTCTCCCCGGTCATCCTGGTGGTCGCGGTCGCGATCAAGCTGGACAGTCGGGGTCCCATCCTGTACCGGCAGCTCCGGATCGGGCTCGACCGTCGTCGACGGGACCAGTCGACCGCGAGCAGCCGTCGCACCGGCGACCTCGGGGGTCGACCCTTCGTCATGTACAAGTTCCGCACGATGCACGTGAACGCCGAGTCGGGCACCGGGCCGGTGTGGGCGAGCCAGAACGACGGCCGCACCACGCGCGTCGGACGCTTCCTGCGCCGACACCGCCTCGATGAGATTCCGCAGTTCTGGAACGTCATCAAGGGGGACATGTCGGTCGTCGGTCCGCGCCCGGAGCGTCCCGGCTTCGTGCAGATCCTGCGAGACGAGATCGACGGGTACTCCCTCAGGCACCGGGTTCCGCCCGGGATCACGGGTTGGGCGCAGGTGAACCGGACGCCCGACCAGTCGGTGGAGGATGTTCGGCGCAAGCTGGAATACGACCTGGAGTACATGCGCCGACGCTCCGTGTGGTTCGATCTGCGCGTCATGCTGCGAACGGTGGTCGTGGTGACGGAGCCGGAGACGCCGGCCTCGTCTTCGGGTGACGGGGCCAAGCCGGCGGAGGGGGCGTGAGCGCACCGGATCGATCACTCGAGTCGAGCGACGTGCGGCCGGCACCGTTCCGCGGTCCCGAGGTCGTGCGCCTGCTGGTCGGTACTCGGCGGGACTGGTACGCTGCCGCCCTGCGCACGCTGCTGGAGCCGGAGGGCTTTGTCCTCGAGGTCGTCTCGGACGACGCCGCGCTGCTGCAGGCCGGGTCGGAGTGGCGTCCCAGTCTGGTGCTGCTGGACTACGAGCTGGCCGGCATCGCCACGCGTCGGATGTGCCGCGAGCTGTACCGTGGCGCGCTCCCGTGGAGCGTGCCCGTGGTCGTGAGCTCGGCGGGGCCCCTCGAGGAGTCCCGAAAGGCGGAAGTGTTCGAGGGCGGAGCGTGGCTGGTGCTCACCGAGCCCCTGTTCTTCAGCTCTCTCCTCGCCCAGCTCCGCAAGCTGGCCGAGGTCGGCTTCGTGGCCGAGACCGCGGCCCCGACGACCGATCTCGGCCGAATCGGGCTGCCGGGGCTCGACGAGTCCTGGAGGTCGTTCGGGATCCTGGCGTCGCTGGCGGAGAGGCGCGGAGAGGCGCTGACCTGCATCGTGGCCGGACCGACGACCCCCGCGGTCGGGGACACCCTGGCGCGACAGAGACGGGTCACGGCCGACGTGTGCGCGCGTTCCCTGCGCTCCTCGGACGCGTACGCCTGGACGGGGTCCGAAGAGGGAGATGTCGTGATCCTGGCATACGGCGCCTCGCCCGAGGGGGCCACCGCCATGATGCAGCGGCTCAACCGGGTGGCATCGGACCTGGCGGAGCTCGCCGAGGAGCCGCGCCTCCTGAGCGCCGGCATCCGGGAGATCCTCCCGGCCGGTCCGGAGGCGGGCAGGCCGGCCGTCCACGAGGCTGCGGACCGTATCCGGAGCGACGGACTGGCGGCCGCCCACGCCGCGCTCCGCCTGGCGCGCAGGGCGGGCGGCGGCGTCCGGATCGCCGGAACGTCGTAATGTCGGAGAGAGCCAGGGCCTCGGCACCGTCCGTCTCGAGCGGACGGCAGGGGAGGGTGCGGACCTCGGAGCCGGCGGATGGGTCCGGTCCGGCCGGTCCACGCCGCGTCTCGCGGGCCGTGCGGTCGCCGGCCGCCCGGTCCTCCGCGAGCCCTTCGGCCGCCGGCCGGGCGACGCCGTCGGCCGGGGCCCGGCCGACGTTCTTGTCCGCATGGCTCCACCCTCTCCGCCGCTGGTGGACATCCCGGCGCGTCCGGGCTCTGCTGCCCGTCCGCAGTGTGCTGTTCGTCTGTCATGGCAATCTCTGCCGCAGCCCCTACGCGGCCCGGGCCTTCCGAGAACGGCTGACTCCCGAGCTCTCGGATCGGATCCGCGTCGAGTCGGCCGGCTTCGTCGGTCAGGGCCGCCGATCGCCCCAACGGGCCGTCGCCGCGGCGGACGAACGCGGCGTCGGACTGCGGCGGCACGCCTCCCGGCTCATCGAGGCCGGCGTCGTTCGCGCCTCCGACCTCGTGGTCGTGATGGAGCCCGGACAGCGGCGAGCCATGCTCCGGCGCTTCGGGACGACCCGGGCCCTGGTGCTCGCCGATCTCGATCCGGAGGGGGGGCAGGGGCGGGTGATCCGGGATCCGATGTGGAAATCCCGAGAGACGTTCGCGGAGGTGTACGCTCGCATCGATCGATGTGTGGAACGCCTGGCCGACCTCGTCTCCGGGGCGACGGCATAGCACGGGAGGTTGACATGAAACTTACGCCATGTTCGAAGCGGAGCTGGATGGTACCGGTCGTGGCCCTCGCGTTGGTCGCGGCGGTCACGGCGCCGGTGGCGGCCCAGGCAAGCGCCGGCAGCCCGTCGGCGACGGCGGACACGACGCGGGGTCCGAAGCCCCTCAAGTGGGGCACCGGCGCCTGGACGTTCGGAGCCTATACCGGGCAGTTCAACGACGAGCCCGAGTGGCAGCCGGACGGACGCGCGGACCAGCTCCAGCGCGGAGCGCTGTTCGGTGGCCGAATCGGCTACAACTTCCCCTTCAACCTGTTCCTCCAGGGAGAGGCTTCGAACAGCCTCCTCCGGACCGTCCTCGTCACGGGCGACAGGTCACGCAACACGAACCTGTTCCTGCTCGGAGGGGTCCTGGGCTACAACATCCAGCCCATGCAGAACCTCCAGATCTTCCCGGAGGTTGGGGTCGGTGCCGCCATCTTCAAGCCCACCGCGATTTCCTCCGAGACGCAACTGGCCTTTCTGTACGGGGCGGGCTTCCGTTACTTCGTGAGCCCGAAGCTGGCGCTGCGGGGCGACGTGCGCTGGCACCAGATCCCCAACGCCATGCGGGACATCCGCGACCGGCTGGCCGGCTCCGCCGTCCCGCATCCCGACCTGTGGGGGCTCGAGCTCAGCGGAGGGCTGTCGCTGTTCGTCGGAGGGCCGTCCGACGCCGACCACGACAACGTGGACGACGCCAGCGACGCCTGTCCCGACACGCCGCGCGGCTATCCCGTGGACATGCGCGGGTGCCCGCTGGACGACGACGGAGACGGGGTGCCCAACGGCGCCGATCAGTGCCCGGGCACGGTCTCCGGAGCGATCGTGGATCAGCACGGCTGTGCCCTGGACACGGACGGTGACCGGGTGCCCAACGGGGTCGATCAGTGTCCGGCCACGCCGAAGGGCGCCACGGTGGACGACCGCGGCTGCCCGAGCGACGCCGATCGCGACGGGGTGTACGACGGGATCGACCAGTGCGCGAACACCCCGCCGGGCGCCACGGTGGACGCCAGGGGGTGTCCGTCGGATACGGACGGCGATGGCGTGTACGACGGGATCGACCAGTGCCCGGGCACGGCCGCGGGCCAGAAGGTCGACGATCGCGGCTGCCCGCCGGGCCTGATCATCCTGAAGAACGTGCCGATTCGCCTGGACCAGCTCGGCGTGTACTTCAACTTCAACCGGGCGACCCTGCGGCCGGGCTCCTCGGTGGCGCTCGACCTCGTGGGCCAGGCTCTGTCCCAGATGTCGGACGTGGAGATCGAGGTCCAGGGGTACGCGGACGCGGTCGGGAGCAACGCCTACAACCTGCGGCTCAGCCGGCGGCGCGCGGAGACGGTCCGGGACTACCTGGTCCAGCACTTCCCGAAGCTGGACGCCTCGCGGTTCACCGTGAAGGCGTTCGGCGAGTCGAACCCGGTGGCGAGCAACGCCACGCCTGCGGGTCGGGAGCAGAACCGGCGGGTGATCCTCGTGGTGGGTGGGGGGTCGATGTAGCCCGAGGCACGCGGGGAGAGGAGCCGGATCGGATCCTCTCCCCGCGCCCGAGCACGAGGTCGATTCCGGAGCAGGAGGCACATGCGGAAAGGTCGACGGCGCTGGCTCCCCTGGGCTGCGGCAGCGGTGGTGGCTCTCGCGGGCGCAGCGGTGTTTCTCGGACACAACATGGGGTGGCGCGGCCGAATTCTATCCCTGAAGCTCCATCATCGGCTCGCCGGCGTCAGCTGGAGCGAGGCCGTCCGGGCCATGGGACCCACGTCGCTCGAGTCCGCGCCCACCGTGAAGCTGGTTCGGGACCTGGCGACGGGTCATTACAAGTGGATCCACAATCCGAGGACGTCGCCGGCCGACATCGACGCGGGTCGGGTGATCTTCCGGGCTCACTGTGCCGTCTGTCACGGCGCGGACGGGCGGGGTGGGAACGGACCGGATCTGTCCCGGACCCCCCTGCGCCACGGAGCGTCCGACTGGACCCTGTATCGGACGATCGCCGACGGTCTCGAGGGCACCGGCATGCCCGCGAGCGGACTCTCCGGGGACTCCCTCTGGGAGGTCGCGTCCTACATCCGCTCCATCGCGGCGCCGTCGGCGGAAACCGACTCGGGGGCCACGCCGGCCTTCTGGGACTCCGTGTCCTCGCCGCCCGTGACACCCGGACAGCTGGTGCGAGCCGGAGACGACTCCACGGACTGGCTGACGTACTCGGGTGACTACCACGGCCGACGCTTCACCGACCTGAGGGAGATCGACACGACCGACGTCCAGCGACTTCGGGTCGCCTGGATGTACCAGATGCCGGCGTCGGCCTCCCCCCTCGAGTCCACGCCGCTCGTCGTGGGCGACGCCATGTTCGTGACGGCTCCGCCGGCGTCGGTCGTCGCGCTCGACGCACGGACCGGGCGGGTGGCCTGGACCTATGCGCGCTCCGTACCGTCCGACCTGGAGCTTGAGTTCGGCCGGGTCAACCGGGGCGTCGCGGCGTTGGGCGACCGGCTGTACCTGGGCACGCTGGACGCGCACCTGGTCGCGCTCGACACCCGGACGGGGCGGGTGGCATGGGACGTTCAGGTGGCTGACGCCTCGAAGGGTTACAGCATCACGTCGGCGCCGCTGGCCGTGAAGGGCGAGGTCATCACGGGCGTGGCCGGTGGAGAGAATGGCATCCGCGGATTCATCGACGCCTACGACGCAGCCACGGGACACAGGTTGTGGCGGTTCTATACGATACCGGGACCCGGCCGGCCCGGGAACGACAGTTGGGCCGGTGACTCGTGGAAGACGGGGGGCGGACCCACCTGGCTGACGGGGTCGTACGATCCGGATCTGAACCTGATCTGCTGGGGGGTCGGCAACCCCGGTCCCGACTTCGACGGCGACGAGCGGCAGGGCGACGACCTGTACACCAACTCCGTCGTGGCGCTCGACGCGACGACCGGGAAGCTGCGCTGGCACTTCCAGTTCACCCCCCACGGGGACCACGATTGGGATGCGGCGCAAGTCCCCGTGCTGGTGGACCGACGGTTGGGCGGGCGGCAGCGGCACCTGCTGCTGTGGGCCAACCGGAACGGCTTCTTCTACGCCCTCGACCGCGCGACCGGAGCGTTCCTGCACGCCACTCCCTTCGTTCCCGAGACATGGGCGACCCGCATCGATTCGTCGGGCCGACCCGTGCTCAATCCGGCGGCTCATCCCAGCGCGGAGGGTAGCCTCGTCAGCCCGGGGTTCCTGGGAGGCACGAACTGGTGGTCGCCGGCCTACAGCCCGGTCACCGGGCTGATGTACGTGCCCGTCTCGCTCTCACAAAGCGTCTTCTACAAATCCTCGACCAGCTACCAGCCGGGCCGACGGTACGTGGCCAGCTCGGCGTTGACGCCCGCCGGGAGTGCCTACCACCTGGGGATTCGGGCCCTGGATCCCGAGGATGGCCACATCGTGTGGAAGAGGACCTTCCCGGCCACCTCGATCGGCGGACTGCTGGCGACAGCCGGGGGGCTGGTGTTCGGCGGCAACGGCGGGAGGGTCTTCGCGCTCGACGCTCGAACGGGCCGGACCCTCTGGCGGATGCGGGTGGGCGGTCGGATCGTGGCGGCGCCCATCGCCTACCGGGTGGGAGGCCACGAGCGGGTCTCCATCGTGGCCGGACGGACCTTGCTCACGTTCGCCCTGCCGAACCGCTAGTCCGGACGGCGCCTCGAGCGTCACCGTTCTGAAGGGTTCCGCCGAACCGCCGCCCGGACTCAGGGGCAGTTCGTCTTGAACGACACGCCGATCGTCTGGCCGAACGAGACGTCGGCCTCCTGGGGGTTGGGGCTCGTGACCGTGCATTCGCCGGGCACGCTGAGCGAGACAGAGTGCGTCCCGACCGGGACGTCCGAGAACGTAAAGCTGCCCTTGTCGGACTTGATGGTGTGGCCCGGGCCGCCATCCAGGCTCAC
>CANPVD010000068.1 GCA_947581615.1 Candidatus Humimonas hydrogenitrophica | reverse complement strand
GCCGCTCCTCGAGGGCCCGGACTTCCGCGGCGAGGGCGCGAAGCCGGCCGCCGCCCTCGGGGCTCATGCCTCCCCGACGCCCGCGCGGTTCTCCTCGTACCAGGAGCGGATGTAGTCGATCGCGTCGGTCGTCGGACTGCCCGGCCCGAACAGCCGGCCGATGCCCTGCTCCCCGAGCGCCTCGATGTCCTCCTTGGGGATGATCCCGCCCCCGGTGATGAGGACGTCGTCCAGCCCGCGCTCGTCCAGCTCCTCCTTCACGCGGGGGAACAGGGTCATGTGGGCCCCGGAGAGGATCGAGAGCGCCACCACGTCGACGTCCTCCTGGAGCGCCGTGGAGGCGATCTGCTCGGGCGTCTGGTGCAGGCCCGTGTAGATGACCTCCATGCCGGCGTCCTGCAGGGAGGCGGCGATCACCTTGGCGCCGCGGTCGTGTCCGTCCAGGCCGGGCTTGGCCACCAGGACCCGGATCTTTCGTTCGGCCATGAGCGTCCCGATGCTATCGTCCAGGCGAGGCCACCCGGGCCGCGCCGCGTCGTCTCCGCTTCCAACCCAGCAAGGTAGGGCTTCGAGGGGCGCTCCGTCGAGGGAGCGGGCAGGTCGCTCCACCCGGGCCCTCGCGCCGTGGTGACCTCGTGGCCCCCGGGTCGATCCGACCCCGAACCGTGCGGCTGGCGTCGCGTCCCCCGGGGCGCAAGACCCGTTCATTTCGCGAATCGGTCGCGCCGATGGCCGATACCACCGCCGTGTCCGTCATTCATAAGCCTATGTCACCATGCGTGTTGTGGAGTCAGGAATCGAAAAAACGCCTCCGAGAGCCTTGACTATTTCGCCCGAGTCTGCTATCCGTATCGTATCGGTATGAGTCTCGAGCCGATCGTCGGCCGGCTCCAAGTAGAGGCGCGATTCGAAACGACGCGCCCGTCGTGAGACGGGGCCGCAAAGCCAGGGAATCTTCCCGAACCGGGAAGCTCGTCCGCTTGCCGAAGGATGGCCTCATGACACCGCATCCTGACCGTCGTATCGGACCGTCGCCCGCATCGTCCGTCCTGCCGCACGCCCCCCCCCCCGAGAGGCTCTCATGTCGCGCGAGCCCGTCCTCCGGTCGCTGTCGCAGTCGGCCTGCTCGCCCTCCTCATCGGCGTGGGAGCCCTACACGCGCAGGGCCTGGACGACTCGATCCCGCCCACTATCTCTTTCTCTCCCGGCGGCGGGCTGTTCAACGACTCCAGCCTCGACGTCACCATCCACTTCTGCGACGATAGCCTGCTCGACGGGACCACCGAAGCGGACTCCCTGAACGGTTCGGCGGTCTCGCTCACCAGCGAGGCCGATTCATGCTCGGGGAGCAGCGCGCAGAAATCGGTGGGTACGCTCACGCTTTCGTCGGGCAGCAACACGCTGGTCTCCCACATCTGCGATGTGGCCGGCAACTGCACGAGCCGGTCGACGGTCTACGTGCTGGATGATTCGGACCCGGTAGTCACCCTCTCGCCGCACGGCGGGAGTTACGGAAGCACGAGCCGCTCCGTGCACATCACCTGGTCGGACGACCGGTCGCTGGATCTTTCCGGCCGCTCCATCCTGCTCAACGGCGACGATGTGACGTCGAGCTTCGCCACCCACGACAGCACGGGAACGGGCGTGGTCAAGGTCGATACTGGCACGATCACGCTCGGCGCAGCCTCCGACACGCTCGTCGCGACGATCGCGGACGATGCCGGCAACCAGGGAGCCGACACGGCGATCTATGCCTACACCGGCCCCCTGCCGCCCGTGGTGAGCCTTTCCTTCCACAACAGCGCCTACCACGATGTGAGCCGGTGCGTGGCCGACTGCTTCGATGCCTCGGTTCGCTACCGGACACCCGCCTACGTGAGCCGGGACCGGGGCCGTGCCCTCTCGCTCCTGTACAGGAGCAGCATGGCCCACCCGGTGGCCTTCATCGACGTGAACGTCGAGAACCCGGCGGGAGCCCTCGCTCCGGACGTCTACGAACTCAAGGTCAAGGACGCCGCGGGAACGTGGGTCGAGCTGTCCAATGGATCGACCGCGGCCTATTTCGACTACGCGAGCGGCTGGCGGCGCCTGGGCGCGGTGTTCGATCCGCCGCCCGACTCCACGGGCGCTCTCAAGTACGTGGTCCGCGTATACAGCCTGTTCGCGTCCGACACGACCTACACGGACAGGACCGTGTGGGTGCTGCTCGACGACGAGCGGGACGGACCCTACGGCGCGGGCTGGTGGATCGAGGGCCTCCAGCAGCTCCACTTCGAGCCCGACAGCGCGATCGCGGTGACCGAGGGCGACGGCTCGGTAGCCCGGTTCACGTGGCTCGACGACAGCACCTGGACGTCGCCGGACGGCGACTTCACCATCCTCGCGAAGGCGAGCGACTCCACCTACACCCGCACCTACCCGGACGGCACCGTGCTGACGTTCGGCTCGAGCGACGGCCGGCTCCAGAGCGCGGCGGACCGGTTCGGCAACGCCACCACGTACGCGTACAACACGCACGGCCTGCACACGGTCACGGACCCGACGGGCCAGTCGTTCACGATCGGGTACGGGTACGACGGGAAGCTGGCGTGGATCGAGGATCCGGAGGGCCGGCACGTCAAGGTCACGATCAGCGTGGCGGGGGACCTCAATCACATCGAGTACCCCGAGGGCGTCGATGCCCTGCGGGCGACCTACGACGCCGACCACCGGATGCTCACGCGCACCGATCGCGGCGGGAACGACTGGGGCTTCGCCTACGATTTCGCCGGCCGGCTGGCCGCCGACACCCTGCCCGAGGTGGTCGCCGACAGCGCGTCCATGCGCCCGGTCGTCCGGTACGCCTCCCTGGCCTGGCAGGTGGCCCACATGGTGAGCGACTCCGGAGAGGGCACGTCCTCGAGTCCCGCGACCTCGGTAGCGTCCGGGACCGCGCGACCGGCCATCGTGGACCCGGAGGGAGACACGACCTCCTTCCAGGTCGACAGGTTCCTGGCGCCGACCTGGATCTATCCGGCGCTGGGATCCGCCACGCACTTCGTTCGGAACGGCGACTCCCGGCTCACGCAGGCGATCCTCCCGAACGGCGACACCGTCGACTACACGTGGGACGGGCCGGACCTCACGCAGGAGACGGATCGCGCCAGCGACCGGACCGTCCACCTGGCCTACGAGGACTCCCTCGCTCCCCACCTGCCCACGCGCCTCTACGGCGACGTGACGCCGCGGTGGCTCGACTACACGGACGGCAGGGTCGACAGCGTGCGCGTCGGAAGCTCGGCGGCCGCGGCCACGCGCTTCACCTACGACTCCCTGGGGCGCCTCCTCACCCGGATCGACCCGGAGCACCACGAGCTGAGGGTGTTCTACGCTCCGGCCGGCTCCATGAACACCGACTCGGTGAAGACGGGCGTGGACTCGACGCTGTCGAGCGAGGCGAGGACCACGCGCTACGCCTACGACGATTACGGCCGGACCGTCCAGGTCACGGACGCCGACGGTCACACCGCCACCACGGCCTACGACACGTTGAACCGGATGACCCTCACGGTCGGCCCCCTGGGGGACACCACGCGCCTGTCGTACGACTCGCTCTACGTCACGGGAGTGACCGACGCCCTCGGACAGACCTATTCGTTCGACCGGAACGCCCTGGGCTGGATCACCGGGCGCACCGATCCCGCCGGCCACGCCGACGCGTACGCCTACGATGCGAACGGACGGATCACGAGCTGGACGAACCGGGTGGGTCAGACCGTGGGCTTCGGCTACGACGCCCTGGGCCAACTGGCGTGGCGCGCCGAGGGGGGCGACACCACCACGTTCACGACGGACCCCGACGGCCTGTTCGTCGCCGCCTCCAACGCCGCGAGCACGGACACGGTGACCTACGACGCCGCGGGCCGCGTGGTGGACCAGATCACCCGCCGGGGCTCTACCCGCTACGTCCTCCACAGCCGGTACGACGGGGAGGGCCGCCGGGCCGAGATCGCCGCGACGACCCCGTGGACCGATTCGGTGGGCTACCGGTACGACGACCAGGGCCGGCTGGACTCCCTCATCGACGCCGGGGGGCAGGCGACGACCTTCGCCTACGACGCGGACCGCCAGACCACGAAAGTGATCTACCCGACCGGCGACACGCTGTGGCGCGGCGTGGCCTCCTCCCACCGGACGGGGTCCCTCTCGTGGAGCAGCTCCGTCCTCGAGGCGAAGTTCGGGCAGGCCTTCAGCGAGGACTCGCTCGGCCGGCGGACCGCGGTCTACCGGGGGGCGAGCGAGGACACGAGCCGGGCCTATACGTACGACAGTGAGAGCCGGCTCACCGGGTACGTGGACCGCGTGGCCAACGCGGGGGTGACCTGCACGCCGGGCTCGATCGATCCCAACGACTGCAGCTTCAACTCGGGCTACACGGTCGCCGACTCGGCGCTCTACGCCTACGACGCGGTGGGGAATCGCACCGACCACGGCGCCGTGATCGACACGGCCGACCGGCCGAGCTCCTTCGCCGGCTACAGCCTCACCTGGGACGCCGCCGGCCGGCTCACCTCCAAGTCGGGAAGCGGAGTGAACGAGAGCTTCTACTGGAGCCCCACGGGCCGGCTCGACAGCCTCGCCGACGGCGACACCGTCTGGCGCTACGAGTACGACGGCTTCGGCCGCCGCGTCGAGCGCGGCAAGACCGGCTACGTCCTCCACTTCCTGTGGGACGGAAGCTCCCTGTTCGCCGTCTACGCCGGGGCCACCGCGCTCAAGGCCACCTACGCCTACTTCCCCGGCGGCGCCCTGCCCCACAGCCTGCGTGCCGACGAGGAGACCTACTACCTGGCCACCGACGACCTCGGCTCCGTCCTCGGGCTGTTCGGCGACTCGGGCGTGGCCAACGACTACCGCTACGATCCCTGGGGGAATGCCCAGCACGGCTCGACCACCGTGTCCAACTGGCTGCGCTGGGCCGGCTCGATGCTCGACTGGCACGAGGGCCTCTACGCCATGGGCGCCCGCTCCTACGACCCCGAGCTCGGACGCTTCCTCAGCGAGGATCCGCTGGGGCTCTCGGCCGGGATCAACCCTTACGCCTACGTGGGGAACAGTCCCACGAACGGGACGGATCCCTCTGGCCTCGACTGTTACTTCACCTGGACTCCCGATCCGTGGTGCGACGACGCGACGGAGCTCAAGGTCCTCGTCCAGGGCGGTGGCGGCGGTGCGGGTGCCGCCGGTGGCTATGGCGCCTCCTCAGCGCCCGGCCTCGGGGGCGACGGTGACGGTGCGGGCCCCAATTCCGGCTTTGCCGCGTTTGGACCTCCGGGGGGTGGAGCAGCCGCGGCTGCTCGGGCCGACACGTTCAATTGTCAATTCAACGCGAGCTTCCTCGAGCAGGCAGGTAATCTCTACAGGCGGTCGTGGCTAAACAGGCAGGAATTTGGCGGCTGGTACGGGGCTCCGTGGAGCGATCCATTGCACGTAACCGTTTCCGGCAGACCGGGAGGAGACACTGTGCACGTGCCCTTCTACGCAGGCGCCTCTGGAGACTTTCATACGCATTGGGGCGGCGGCGCTCCAAGCCTTCGAGATACATGCACGACAAAGACTCGGCACACGACTCACATAATCATCTCCGGTTTGCTCTACGTTTATACCCCTATCGATTCCAGTTGGACGACTTGTTCCTGGCCACAATGAGGCGCTCAGAAGATCATGAGGCTGAAGGACGAATGCGAGGGCGGCAGCAAGCGGTGCGTAAGGCGGAACCTAGTCGGCATCGTCAGCGTCGTGATGGCAGCGTCGGTGATCGCCTGTAGCCCATCAAGGCAAGAGAAGTCACGACAGGAGGCAGCGGCGGATATCCGAGGTTGTGGTCCACCGGATACGCTCGCGGGCTCGGTCGTCGAGATTGGGTGGCTGCCCGGAACATATGAACTGACTATGTACATCGCGGCTGGTGAGCAGAAAGGCTCCGATGTGTCTGGCCATTTGACCCTCGAGCGATGGTCACGCGAAGGCCCTGAAATACTCAAGGGTCTCTCCTGGATCGTCGAAGGACACACTGATCTCGCCCTGGACAAAGGTGAGGCAGATTCGCTACAGCCAGCAACGGCCCGCATTGTTCAATCTGTGGACTTGCCCAAGCAGGTGGTAGGTTCGCGGGGAAGGGACAGCACCGTCTTCTTGGAACAAGGAGAGATCGAACGGAGCGGAAGCGTTCGGCCGCGGCGAGCTCCCGATTGGGTCGTATGGGCAGCCGATTCCATGGGCCTCAAGGGCACATGGGCTGTCGGCTTCTGGAGGCCACCGACACCCAACGGCTACTTCTGCGCACGGCGAACCTCGGGGTAGCGACGGAATGGGCTGAGGCCTTCGGGCTCGGGCAGCCGACTGGTCAGAAGCTCACCGGCTCCTGGAACCTGCCGTACACCTCCTCCAGGGTGGCCCGGATCTCGCCCAGGGTGGCGTAGGCGCGGACGGCGTCCAGCATGGGGGGCATGAGGTTCTCGTCGGCCCGGGCCGCCTCGCCCAGGCGGTCCAGCAGGCGCTCGACCTCCGCCCCGTCGCGGCGCTCTCGCAGGGCGGCCAGGCGCGCCTCCTGCTTCTCGGCCGCCTCCTCGCCGATCTTGAGGATCTCGATCGGGGTCTCCTCGTCCTCCACGAACTCGTTCACGCCCACGACCACCCGCTCGCCGGACTCGGCCTCCGCCTGGAAGCGGCGCGAGGAGGCGGCGATCTGGGACTGGAAGTAACCGTTCTCGATCCCGGAGACGACGCCGCCCAGGGAGTCGATCTCCCGGAAGATCTCCTCGGCCTCCTCCTCGAGCTCGTCCGTGAGCCGTTCCACGTAGTAGGATCCCGCCAGGGGGTCGATCGAGTGGGCGACCCCGGTCTCGTAGGCGAGAATCTGCTGGGTGCGGAGCGCCACGCGCACCGCCTGCTCGGTGGGGAGGGCGAGCGTCTCGTCGAGGGCGTTGGTGTGCAGCGACTGCGTGCCGCCCAGGACCGCGGCCATGGCCTGGTAGGCCACCCGGGCCACGTTGTTCACGGGCTGCTGGGCGGTGAGCGTCACGCCGGCCGTCTGCGCGTGCGTCCTGAGCCGCCAGCTCTCGGGCTCACGCGCCCCGTAGACCTCGCGCAGGTGACGGGCCCAGATGCGGCGCGCCGCCCGGAACTTGGCGATCTCCTCGAAGAAGTCGTTGTGGACGTCCCAGAAGAAGGACAGCCGCGGGGCGAAGGCGTCCACGTCCAGCCCGCGCTCCATCCCCCGCTCCACGTAGGTGAAGCCGTTCTTCAGGGTGTAGGCCAGCTCCTGGGCGGCCGTGGCGCCGGCCTCCCGGATGTGGTAGCCGGAGATCGAGATCGTGTTGAACTTGGGCGCGTGCTCGGCCGACCACTCGAACGTGTCGACGATGAGCTTGAGGGCCGGCTCGGGCGGGTAGATCCAGGCGTGCTGCGCCATGTACTCCTTGAGGATGTCGTTCTGGATCGTGCCCTGGACCTCCTCGAACGGCACCCCCTGCTTCTCGGCCGCCACCAGCAGGAAGCAGTACAGCATGATGGCCGGCCCGTTGATGGTCATCGACACCGACACGTCGCTCAGCGGGATGCCGTCGAACAGCGTCTCCATGTCGGCCAGGCTCGTGATCGCCACGCCGCACTTCCCCACCTCGCCCTCCGACAGGCGGTCGTCGGAGTCGTAGCCCATGAGGGTCGGGAAGTCGAAGGCGACGGAGAGCCCGGTCTGGCCGCGCTCGAGCAGGAACTTGTAGCGCTCGTTCGTCTCCTCGGCGGTGGCGAAGCCGGAGAACTGCCGCATGGTCCACAGCCGGGTGCGGTACATGCTGTGGTAGGGGCCCCGCGTGAACGGGAACTCGCCCGGGAAGCCCAGGTCCCGCGCGTAGTCGAACCCGTCCCGGTCCAGCGGCGTATACAGGGGCGCCACCTTCCGGCCCGACACGGTCGTGAAGCCAGCCGCGTCGCCCCGCTTGGGGACGGCCTCGTAGGCCTCGCGCCAGCTCGCGAGCTCCGCGCGCAGCGCCTCGACCTCGCTCTCCCGGGCCTCGAGCTCGCGCTCGAGCGCCTCCCGGGACCGGGTATCGTCCATCACGCTTCCCATGGGGTGGCTCCCAGCCTGGTGTGCACCCGGCCGCCCGGTACCGGGAAGAGACCCGGCGGCGGCCCACTAGCTATACGGTCCCCGCAGCGCCGCGTTCCCGGCGCGGGCGGGCGGTCAGTCCTCGTCGGTCGCCGGTTCCACGGCATCGGCGGCCGCCCGCTCGACGGCATCGGCCGCCGCGTACGGGCTCAGCCGGCCCGCCCCGAGCGCCTCCTCCATCTCCGACCCGCGCTCCCTCCACAGCCGGTCCGCCCGACGCTCGAACCGGCGGCGCAGCACGGAGCGCGCGTGCTCGACCAGGTGCTCGCGGCGGCGCAGCTCCAGGGCTCCCGTGTCTTCCAGGAACCCGAAGTGCTCATCCAGCGCGCCGGCCAGCGCCTCGATCCCCTCCCCCTTCGAGGCGGCCGTCTGCAGCACGGGCGCCTCGCGGCGGCCGGTCTCCACCTCGCCGGCCCGGGCGTCACCACCGTCGCCGGCCGCGGCCGACCCCGCCCCGTGGTGGCCCGTCCCGCCGCCCGGCGTCCGGCCGGCCCGGATGCGCTGCATGATGGCGATCTCGGCCGCCAGCCGGTCGGCCCCGGGGCGGTCCGCCTTGTTGATCACGAACAGGTCGGCCACCTCCATGAGGCCGGCCTTCATGGCCTGGATGCCGTCGCCCGACTCGGGCACCAGCACGACCACGGCCGTGTCGCACGCCTGGGCCACCTCGAGCTCCGACTGGCCGACACCCACCGTCTCCAGGAGGATCCGGTCGAATCCGAACGCGTCCATGAGGTCGGCCGCCTCGCGGCTGGCGGTGGCCATGCCGCCCAGGGAGCCGCGGCTGGCCATCGAGCGGATGAAGATCCCCTCCTCGGTGGCCAGGTCGGTCATCCGCACCCGGTCCCCGAGCAGGGCCCCGCCCGTGAACGGGCTGGTCGGGTCCACGGCCACGATCCCAACCGTGAGTCCGCGGGCGCGGAACAGGCGCGTCAGAGCGGCGGTCAGGGTCGACTTGCCCGCCCCCGGAGGGCCCGTGATGCCGATGCGGCGGGCGCGGCCCACTCCCTCGTGGAGCTCGTCCAGGAGCCGCTCGAAGCCCGGCACCTCGTTCTCGACCAGGGTGATGGCCCGGGCGAGCCCGCGCGGGTCCCCGGCCCGGAAGCGGCGTGCGACGACGACGAAGCGCTCGGGCAGCTCCTCGCCGCCCGAGCCGCCCGGCGTCGGGACCTTCGCGGCCCTCTCGCGCCGCGTCTCCGGCGCCTCCGTCCCGTCCTCCGTCCCGTCCTCCGTCCTCGTGCTCATCGCGGCTCCAAGTTGGCGCCCCGCTCCGGACGCGGCAATCGCCGCGGCGGCCGCCCACGGGCCGCGGGCACCCCGCTCACAGCAGCACGACCGTGGCCAGCCCCAGGAGCAGGAAGAAGCCGCACAGATCCGTGAAGGTGGTGACGAAGATCGAGGAGGCCACGGCCGGGTCCACCCCCACGCTCTCCAGGAAGATGGGGATGAAGGCGCCGGCGAACCCGGCCACGACCAGGTTCCCCCACATGGCCAGGAGCACGACGAGCCCGAACAGGGGCCTCCCCGCCAGGAGGACGCCCGCCAGCGCCCCGATCAGCCCCAGCACCAGCCCGTTGATGAGCCCGACCAGCAGCTCCTTCCCCACCACGCTCCATAGCTCCCGGGTCGTCTCGTCCGAGAGCGCGATGCGCCGCACCGTCACCGCCAGAGCCTGGGTGCCGGCGTTTCCCCCCATGCCCGCGATGATCGGCATGGCCACCGCCAGGAGGACCAGCTGGCGGATCGTGCCCTGGAACAGGTACACGACGGCCGCCGCCATCACCGCGGTGAGCAGGTTGATGAGCAGCCACGGCAGCCGGCTGCGGACCGCGTCGCGCGTGGAGCCCCGCAGCTCCTCCTCCTCGGACACCGAGGCGAAGCGCAGGATGTCCTCGGTCGTCTCGGCCTCGATGACGTCGATGACGTCGTCGAAGGTGACGCGGCCCACCAGGCGACCCAGCGGGTCCAGCACGCCGATGGAGACCAGGTTGTAGCGTGACAGGATCCGGCCCACCTCCTCCTGGTCCATGTGGACCGGCACCACGGCGGGAGGCTCCTCCACGAGCTCCGTGATGGGCCGGTCCGGGTCGCTGAGCACCAGGCCCTGCAGGCTGGCCACGCCCCGCAGCCGCCCGTCGGGGTCCACGACGAAGATCGTGAAGAACTCGTCCACCTGGGCCGCCTGGCGCCGGATGGATGCCAGGGCAGCCCCGGCCGTGAGCTCCGAGGACACGGCCACGAGCTCCCGCGTCATGATCCCGCCGGCCGTCTCCGGCGGATAGTGGAGGAGCTCCTCGATCTCGACCGGGTCGTGCACGGAGGCCAGGACGCGCGCCTGGTCCTCCGGCTCGAGCTCGCCGATCAGGTCCGCGGCGTCGTCGTCCGCCAGCTCGGAGACCAGCTCCGCGATGCGCGCGGGTTCGAGCTGGGCGAGCAGGGCGCCGGGCTGCTCGACGTCCTCCATTTCGGCCAGGGCGTCCGAGGCGGGCCCGGCGGGGAGGAGGGACAGCAGCCGCACCCGGTCGGACTCCTCCAGGTGCTCGAGGACGTCGGCCAGGTCGCTGGGATGCAGGGAGGCCGCGTACGCGCGGAGACTTTCGTCGTCTCCGGAGGTCAGCATGCGCACGACGGTGGAGCGCGTCTCCTCGGCCGACGGACGTTCGCTCACGGGCGGCGCTTCCCGGCGTCACGGATGAGCCGCTCGACGTTGAGGCCTCGCATCCGGGGCTGGTCGGGCTCGGGCGCCACCACACCGGCGGAGATGATGAACTTCATGGCGTCCTCGACGGTCATGTCCACGATCTTGAGCCGCTCGGCCGGCACCAGGAGCAGGTAGCCGGTCGTGGGGTTGGGCGTGGTCGGCAGGAACGCGCTCACCAGATCCTCTCCGGGATGCAGCCTGCCCACCGAGCTCGGCGCCGGAGCCGTCACCAACACGATCGCGTACGACCCCGGGGAGGGGTACTCGATCAGCGCCACGCTCTGGAAGACGTTCTCGTCCCGGTCCAGGAGCGACTGGACGATCTGGGAGGAGGCGTTGTACACCCGGCGGGTGAGCGGCAGCCGGGACAGGAGGCGGTTCCACCAGCTCACCAGCCGGCGCCCCACGGCCCAGCGCAGCATCCAGCCCACGAACAGGAGAATGACCAGGAGCGCCAGGAGGCCCACGCCGGGGAAGCGGACCGGGACGGGCAGCCACTGCCCGAGGATGGCGTCCAGGTGCTCGAACAGCCACACCAGCACCCACACCGTCATCCCGATCGGGGCCACCACGATGAGACCCGTGACCAGGTAGCGTCGCAGTCGGCTCAGCATCGGGCGCCTCCCCTCTCAGGTCTCTCGGTCGCCGGCCTCCAGCGCCCGCGCCAGGAGGCTCTCCTGGAGCCGGTACATGTCGCACTCCCAGCGCGTCCCGTCCTCCGGGTGGTCGTGCCCGAGGACGTGGAGGACACCGTGGATCGCCAGGCGGACCAACTCCTCCGCGGGCCCGGGTCCTCCGGGCTCGGCCGAGGCGGCCACGGCCACGTCGGGGCACACGTACACGTCGCCGACCAGCTCGCGGACGCCGTCGGCGCCGGGCTCGCCCAGGTCGAAGGCGATCACGTCGGTCGGCCCCTCCCGGTCCAGCCACCGCCGGTTGAGCTCCGCCATGGCGCGTGCGTCGACGAAAGCCAGGGAGACCTCGCCCCGGAGCGGCGCGCCGGCGGCCTCGAGGGCCAGGCGGATCCCGCGCAGCACGGGGGGGCCGGTCTCCGCCAGCGAGGGCCAGGCCTCGAGCCCGGACAGCTCGATCCGGACCCCTACCGTCACGTCCCCACGTGCGGGGGGCGCTCCGCGGGCCGGTCGCCGTCGGGCCCGGGCTTCGCGGTCTCCCCGGGCCTCCGGGCCTCCGCGGCCCGCACGGGCTCGCCGGCCTCCTCGGGCTGCTCGGCGTCCCCGGCTTCCTTTGGCCCGGCTTCCTCGGCGGCGGGCGGGGCCGTGTCGGAGCCGGGATAGTCGATCCTGCGGTGGTACATGCCGATCAGCACCCGGGCGAACTCCTCCTTGACCTGGACCAGCTCCCCCAGCGTGATCGGGCTCTCGTCAAACTGGCCCTCTTCGAGCCGGCCCCGCGTCAGTCGCTCGATCAGGGTCCGGATGCCGGACGGCGTCGGGTCGGAAAGCGTACGGGTGGCCGACTCGACGGCGTCGGCCAGCATCACGACCGTGGTCTCCTTTCCGCGCGGCCTCGGACCCTCGTACCGGTAAGCCTCGGGGTCCGGGTCCCTGCCCTGCTGACGCGCCTTCTCGAAGAAGAAGCTGATCCGCTGCGAGCCGTGGTGCTGTGCGATGAAGTCGCGGATCGCCCCCGGCAGCCGGGCCTCCTCTGCCAGGCGCAGCCCCTCGCGCACGTGCTCGCGCAGCACCTCCACGCTCTTCTCCGGCGGAAGCCGGTCGTGCGGGTTGCGGCCCGGGGGCTGGTTCTCGATGAAGAACTGCGGCCGGGCCATCTTGCCGATGTCGTGATAGTACACGCCCACGCGGGCCAGCAGCGCGTTGGCGCCGATGGCCGAGCAGGCCGCCTCGGCCAGGTTGGCCGCTCCGATCGAGTGGGCGTAGGTGCCGGGCGCCTCCCGCGACAGCCTGCGCAGCAGCGGCCGGTCCAGGTCGGAGAGCTCGAGCAGGGTCTGGTCCGTGATGATGCCCGTGAAGCTCTCGAGCGCCGGCACGGCCAGCCCCATGGCCACCACTGTCGACAGGGCGGCGTTGAGTCCTCCCCACCCCGCCGTGACCAGCAGGGAGTGGAGCGGCAGCGAGCGCGTCAGCGCGAGGCTGGACGCGCCGACCACGTACGCGGCCGTCACCACGGCCAGGAGAATCCAGCTGTCCGATCGCCGCCGCACCCCGCGCACCCCCATCGCCGCCGCCGCCCCGGCCACGAAGGTGAGGAAGGGCGTCGTCGACCCGGCCAGGGGCGGCTGCCCGGCGGCCAGCGCCGCCACCACCGCCGCCACGATCACGCCGAGGAGGCCGTCGTACAGGGCGCCCACCACGAGCGCGGCGAAGGCCACCGGAACCGCGACCGCCGGCATGGCGGCGCTCGCCGCATACCCGCCCGCCACGACCACGGTGAAGGCGAGGCCGACGACGAGGACGAAGCCGCGCAGGTCCCGGTAGATGCGCGGCCGCAGCGACAGGAGGACGGCGGCCAGGAGGCCCAGGATCAGCACGCCGTACAGCACCGAGCCCGCCGTGCGCAGCGGCGTATAGCCGCCGGTCACCTGGCCCTGGCGCCGCAGCTCCGCCTCGTAGGCGCGGAGCTTTCGCACCTGGTCCCGGCTCACGCGTTCGTGGGCGGCCACGATGCGCTCGCCCTGCAGCACCGACCCCTCCACCGCCCGCACGGCGTCCCGGTTCTGCTGGCGGGCGGCCCGGGTGGCGGCGTTGTCCAGCCGCAGGGTGGGCTGCACGTAGCGGACGAGGAGCGTCTGGAAGAGCTGCTGCCCCGTGGGGCCGAGCTCCTCCGACTCGCGGGCCGCGGCACGCTCGTAGAAACCGCCGGTCGTCAGCAGGGAGTCCCGGGCCACCAGGCGGTCCCCCTTCTGGCTGCGCACGACCACCTGTCCGGCGCTCACGTCTCCGAGCTCACCCCGGCTCACCACCCCCCGTGGCAACAGGGTTCGGTACGCCGACACGAGGGCGTCCCGGAGCCGGGACCGCCGTCCCGAGGAGGCCAGGTACTGGAGCTGCTCGGGGGTGGGCGTCACCCCGGCCTGCGCGAGCACGCCCCGGATGGAGGAGGTATCGGCGCCGGGCGTCCGGGCGGCGCTGTCCACCTGCGTGAACAGCCGGATCGCGTCGGTGGCCGCCGAGTCCGCGGCCGCGGGGTCGAGGGTCAGGATGGGGGCCACGCTGCTGGCGGCCTCCTCGCGCTCGACCGCCAGCTCGGATGGGTCCTTCATGACCTGGAACGGCACCCGCGCGATGACGTCCTCGGGGGCGACCATGCCCTCCTCGAGGTGGGCGAAGCTGGGCAGCGACGTGCGCGGGAAGAGGAAAGGCAGCAGCACCGCCGCGCCCACCACGAAGCCGGCGCGAACGCCGTGGTGCACCAGCAGGGAGCGCCAGTCGCTCCCGGGCGAGCCGCTGAGGGATCGCAGCGCGCGACGCCAGCGGATGGCCGCCGAGCCGAGGCTCACCGCCTCATCCGTCCCGGCGGCCCGTCTCGCCGCCCCTCTCCGCGTAGGCCCGGATGATGTCCTTCACGAGCCGGTGACGGACGACGTCCCGGTCCGTGAGGTAGACGAACTCGATGCCCTCGATCCCGGTGAGGATCTCCTCGATCTCGAGCAGGCCCGAGTCCTCGGGACGGGCCAGGTCGATCTGCGTCTTGTCACCCGTGATGACGGTCCGCGAGTTCAGGCCCAGGCGGGTCAGGAACATCTTCATCTGGGAGGTGGTGGCGTTCTGGGCCTCGTCCAGGATGATGAAGGCGTCCGAGAGGGTCCGGCCGCGCATGTAGGCGAGCGGCGCGATCTCGATGGTGTGCTCCTCGATGGCCCGCCGCACGCGCTCCGGCGGCATCATGTCCTCCAGCGCGTCGTACAGCGGCCGCAGGTACGGATCCACCTTCTCGCGGATGTCCCCGGGCAGGAAGCCCAGGGCCTCGCCGGCCTCCACCGCCGGGCGGGTGAGGATGATGCGCCGCACCCGCTTCCGGTACAGCGTGGCCACCCCCATGGCCACGGCCAGGTAGGTCTTCCCGGTCCCGGCGGGACCGATGCCGACCGCGATGTCATTGTCGCGGATGGCCTGGAGGTACTCGCCCTGCCCCTCCGACTTGGGGCGGATCACCTTCTGGACGCCGGGCAGGACGAGCGCGTCCTCGCGCGGCGCACCCCCGCCGTTCTCGGAGCCGGGCGCGGGCATCGCGGCCATGCGCCGGATGTCCTCGGTCCCGAACGAGCGGCGCAGGCGGGCCATCTCGAGCATGCGCTCGGCCACGGAACGGCACGCCTCCACGCCCTCCGCCGGACCGGAGAGGATGAGCTCGTCGTTGCGGAGGACGACCTGGCAGTCGAACAGGTCCGCGAGGGCCGAGAGGTGGACGTCGTTGATCCCGGCCAGAAGGAGCTGGTCGGCTCCCTCGGCGGACAGCCGCGTGCGAACCACGGGAGCCTCGGACGAGGAGCCGCTCACGACGGCGACGCTCCTCGCGGAGCGCCCGGCCCCTCCGCGAAGCGCAGCCCGAACTCCTCGAGCTCCCCGGGGGCCAGCGGGGAGGGCGCGCCCTCCATGAGCCCGCGTGCCGCGGTGGTCTTGGGAAAAGCGATGACTTCCCGGATCGAGTCGGCTCCCAGCATGAGCATCACGGTGCGATCCACCCCCAGCGCGTACCCCCCGTGCGGCGGAACGCCGTAGCGGAAGGCCTCGAGGAGGAAGCCGAAGCGTTCCTCGATCTCCTCGGAACCGAGGCCCAGGGTAGCCAGGATCGCTCTCTGGAGCACCGGATCATGACAACGGATGCTTCCGCTGCACAACTCCGCCCCGTTGTACACCACGTCGTAGGCGCTGGCCTTCACGCTGAAGGGGTCCTCGCGGATCCGCGCCGGATCGTCGGTCGCGGGGAGGGTGAAGGGGTGATGCGCCGCCGCGGGCCGGCCCGTCTCCGGGTCGCGCTCGAACAGGGGAAAGTCCGTGACCCACAGCCATCGATGCGCGTTCCGGTCCACCGCGTCCAGCGCCTCCCCGGCGGCGCGCCGCACCGCGTCCAGGGGGCGGGATGTCTCGGCGTCGCCGCCGACCACGAGAAGGACGACGTCGCCGACCTCCACGCCGTGCTCCGCGGCCAGCCGCCCGCCTCGCTCGTCGTCGATGAAGCGGGCCATGGGCCCCGACCAGCCGTCCTCGCTCGACTTGAGCCACAGGAGCCCGCCGGCTCCGTGCTCGGTGGCGCGCGCCGCCAGCCGGTCGACCTCGCTGCGGGAGAGTCGCGCCCCGCCCTTCGCGACCAGGCCACGCACGCGTCCGCCGGCCTCGACCGCGCCATCGACGACGCGGAAGCCGGTGCCGACGAGCGCCTCCGTGAAGTCCTCCAGGCGCCAAGGGATCCTCAGGTCCGGCTTGTCGGTCCCGTACGACTCCATGGCCTCATCGTGGGTCATGCGCGGGAAGGGGAGCTCGAGCTCCAGGCCCACGCCCTGGCGCCACATGCCCGCCAGCATGCGCTCGCCGACGCCGAGCACGTCGTCCACCCCGACGAAGGACATCTCGACGTCGATCTGGCTGAACTCCGGCTGCCGGTCGGCCCGGAGGTCTTCGTCCCTGAGACAGCGCGCCACCTGGTAGTAGCGGTCGAAGCCCGACACCATGAGCAGCTGCTTGTAGAGCTGCGGGGACTGCGGAAGGGCGTAGAACTCCCCGTGGTGCAGCCGGCTGGGGACCACGTAGTCGCGCGCCCCCTCGGGCGTGCGCCGCGTGAGGAGCGGCGTCTCCACCTCCAGGAAGCCCTCAGCGTCCAGCGCGGCGCGGGCACCGGCCACCGCCCGGTGGCGAACCTCGAAGTGCCGCACCATCCCGGGGCGGCGCAGGTCCAGGTACCGATGCCGGAGCCGGAGCTCCTCGGAGGGCAGGCTCTCCTCGGGAGGCACGGCCACCAGGATCGGGAGCGAGTCGGCCGCCGACAGGCGTTCCAAACGGCGGACGTGCACCTCGATCTCCCCGGTGGCCATGTCGGGGTTCAGCGCCTCCTCGGGGCGCAGCTCCACCTCTCCCTCGACGCGCACCACGTCCTCGGGCCCCAGACCGTGCGCCAGCTCGAGCGCGTCCGGCTCGGTCCAGTCCTCGCCGAACACCAGCTGCACGAGGCCGCTCCGGTCCCGCAGGTCCACGAACAGCAGCCCGCCCAGGTCGCGCCGCCGGTGCACCCAGCCGGCCAGCCGCACCGGCCGGCCGACCCAGGATCGGCCGGCCGTCGCGCAGCGCGCATCCCGGTACGATGTCGCTTCCCTGCCCTCGCTCGGTCTCTCCACCTGCCCTCCTGACTCCACCGTCAGCGCTGCTCCTTCCTCGAGCTCTTCCTGGCGAGCACGGACGAGGCCAGGAAGGCGGCCGTGTAGCCCGCCGCGTCCGCGGCCCAGTCCGCCACCGACGGGTCCCGGCCCGGCACCAGGTGCTGGTGCAGCTCGTCCAGCGCGCCGAAGGCGATCCCCACGGCCCACGCCGCCAGGATCGAGAGCGGTCGCCGTCCGCCCCCCGCCCTCACGGCGCGGTGCACCGTCCAGCCCAGGACCGCGTAGAGCCCGAAGTGGACCACCTTGTCGAAGGGGAACGGGCCCGTCTCGATGAGTCCCGACGGAAACGGAACCGTCGTGGCCATCAGGATGACGATCACCCAGGCGGCGACCAGACGCCACGGACGCACGTTGCGCATCAAGGACTCACGAAGGGTGGCCTCCCGGGGAGCTCCGGAAGCGGGGGCGGGGAACGAGGAACGGAGCCGGCCGGTTCCGCGTACTACGGCTCCGGAGTATACCGGCGGCCATCGGCCGCAGCAAGCGAGCGCAGCTTACCTTCATCGACGGGCCATGAGCCAGAAGACCCTCCCGGAAACGACCGGACCCGCGGCCCTGCTCGGCCTCGCGCCGCAGGAGCTCCGCCGCTCCGTGACCAGCTGGCTCGAGGCGCGGGGAGAGCCCGCCTACCGCACCGACCAGGTCGAGCACTGGGTGTACGGGCAGGCGGCGCGCTCGTTCGACGAAGCGACGACGCTTCCCACGGAGCTGCGCGCCGAGCTCGGCGCGGCGTTCCGGCTCACGCCGCTCGAAGCGGCGTGGACCGCGCGCTCGTCCGACGGCACGGTCAAGCACCTGTGGCGACTCGAGGACGGCGAGCAGGTCGAGTCCGTCCTCATCCCCGCCGGGGACCGACTCACGCTGTGCCTGTCGTCGCAGGTCGGCTGCGCGCTCGGTTGCCGGTTCTGCGCCACCGGGTCCTTCGGCTTCCGGCGCCACCTCACGGCGGCGGAGATCGTGGCCCAGTACCGCGACTCGCTCCGCTTCGCGCGCGAGGAGATGGGCCGGCCCATCACCAACCTGGTCTTCATGGGCATGGGCGAGCCCCTGGCCAACCCCGAGCCCCTGTTCGCGGCGCTCGAGGTCCTGCACGAGGGCTTCGGCGTGGGGGCTCGCCGCATCACCGTGTCGACGGTGGGCCTCGTGCCCGGGATCCTCGAGCTGGCCCGTCGGCCGGAGCCCTTCGGCCTGGCCGTCTCGCTGCACGCGCCCCTCTCCGAGCTCCGGGCCGCGCTCATGCCGATCGAGCGACGCTACCCCCTGCCCGAGCTCCTGGCCGCCGTGCGGGAGTACCTGGACCGGAAGGGCCGTCGCGTGACCTTCGAGTACACCCTCATCGAGGGGATCAACGACAGCACAGAACTCGCTGATTCTCTTGCTGATATCACATCCGACCTCATGTGCTTCATCAACTTGATTCCGTGGAACCCGATCCCCGACCGGCCCTGGCGATCCAGCCCCCCGGAGCGCGTGGAGGCCTTCGCCCGGGCCCTGCACCGCCGCGGGGTGAGCGCCGCGGTGCGTGAGCCCCGGGGCCGGGACATCGCGGCCGCCTGCGGCCAGCTCCGACTGGAGCACGGCGACCCGGCGTCCTGACGACCCTGGCGGGGGCCGTCGACGCGCGGCGGCTCCGGGCGCGCGAGCCGGCCTCACCGATGGACGGCGTGCAGGATGCGGTCGAGCAGGCTCGCCGGTCGCTCCGATGGCTTCTGGCTCCGGGAGCGCACCTCGAGCAGGTCGTGCCAGTCGTCCCCCAGGATGACGGTGGCGTCCAGGTAGAGGCTGGTGTCCGGGCGGGAGATGGCGCTGTCCAGGCCGATCGAGTCCGCCACCCGGCGAGCCGCGCCGCGGTCGGTCGATCGCGCCAGGACCCGCGTGTGAGCGTGTCCGAAGCTGGACGCGTTGCCGAAGTAGACGACATCGAACCCCATGGCGCGGAGGCGGCTCGCGGCGCGCCCGGCCGCGCCCGGCTCCCCCGAGCCGTTGAGGACCTCGACCCGGGCCCGGGAAGCGAAGCCCTCCGGAACGGTGACCGGCGTGCCCTCCACCTCCGAGCCGGGCTGCCGGAGCCGGGTTCCTCGCCACTGGAGCCAGAAGGAGCCGAGCAGGAAGCCCACGCCGAGGAGCACGACCACCGTGACGACCGTCCCCAGGCGCCCCTTCACGCGGCCTCCTCCACCAGCCGGTTCCACAGGGCCACCGTCTCGGGGCGGATCGCGCCGCGGACCTCGAGCCGGTGGGCCAGCCTGAGGCCGGCGACCGACAGGAGGGCCTCCAGTCGCTCCGTGGGCAGGATGGCCCGGAGCCGCTCGCGCACGTCCGGTAGGTAGGAGCGTCCCGGCTCCAGGAAGTCGGCCAGGTAGAGATACTCGCCGAGCCGTCCGAACTCCGGGTGCCCGACCGTGTGGTAAGCCACGGCCCGCAAGAGATCCTCGTCCTCGACGCCCTCCGCCCGCAGGCGCGCCGCGCAGGCGGGGCCGTGCAGGAGGGCGGCGGGCCAGTCGGGCGCCGCTTCCTGGCGGAGCTCGGCGGGCGACGCGTCGCGCAGGGCGTCGTGCAGCCGCGCGGCCGCCGCCCAGCGCACGCGCTCCGCTTCCGGGAGGTCCAGCCTCTCGGCCCATGCCGCCAGGAGGCCGGCCACGCGCTCGATGTGGGCCCGCCTCGCCTCTCCGCAGCGCGCCCACTCCGGGAGGCGGCCGTCACGCCCGGCGGCCGCGACCAGCGGATGCGGGACGGCGGCGCGGGGAACGGTCACGAGGCGGGCGTCCCGGTCAGCGTGGCCCGATGGATCTTCGACTTGAACAGGGTACGTCGCATGGTCTCTATCGGCTCTCCGATCGGATCGTCGTGTCACTCGGGTGCCCCCGGACGCCCGGGGGCGTCCAGGCTGCTGTTCCCGCCGAGCGGCGTGTTGTCGATGAGGCGGGTCGATCCGACCCGCGCGGCGACCGCGCACACCGCCTCCGCGGACGCTTCCTCCACCCCCGCGAGCTCGCGCGGATCCACCACCTCGGCGTACTCGACCACGGCGCCGGCCGTCTCCATGGTGGCTCGGGCCAGCGACACGAGGGCGGACGGGTCCCGCTCGCCGGCGGCGAAGCGCTCGCGCACGAGCCGCAGCCCCCGCGACAGGGACAGCGCCACCCGTCGCTCGGAGGGCGACAGATACGTGTTGCGCGAGCTCATGGCCAGACCGCCCGGCTCCCGGACGATCGGGGCCGTCTCGATCCGCGTCGGGACGTCCAGCTCCCGGATCATGCGGCGGACGAGGACCGACTGCTGGAAGTCCTTGCGGCCGAACACGGCCACGTCCGGCTCCAGCACGTGGAGCAGCTTGAGCACGACCGTGAGCACGCCGCGGAAGTGACCGGGGCGGCCCAGGCCGCACAGGCGGTCGGCCAGGCGCCCGGGATCCACCGTGATCGTGGGAGAGCCCGGGTACATGGCCGCCGCGGTGGGCGCGAACACGAAGTCGGCCCCGCGCTCGGCGGCCAGGCGGGCGTCACGCTCCAGGTCGCGCGGGTACGCCTCGTAGTCCTCGTCCGGGCCGAACTGGGTCGGATTGACGAAGATCGAGATCGCCACGGCGCTCGCCTGCTCGCGGGCCCGGTCCAGCAGGCTCAGGTGCCCCTCGTGCAGGAAGCCCATCGTGGGCACGAGGGCCAGGCTGCCGCGCTCGCGTCGCAGGGTTCTGGCCGCGTCTCTGGCTTCGTCGGGGTCCCGGATCACGCGAGGGCGCGAGGGAGGAGCGGCCGCCGGCCGCTCCGGGCCGGGTTCCGGCCTGTCCACGGCGATCGGCCGCGCCGCCTCATCCGTCATAACTCTCCGAAGCATCCGGATACGTCCGCTCGCGCACCGCTTCCACGTAGGCGTCCACCGCTTCGTGGACGGCCGGGCCCAGCGCCCCGAACCGGCGGAGGAACCGGGGCTCGAAGCCCTCGTTGAGCCCCAGCATGTCCGGGAGCACCAGCACCTGGCCGTCGCAGTCCGGTCCCGCTCCGATGCCGATCGTCGGGATGCGCAGCGACTGGCTCACGTCGCGCGCCAGCCCGGTCGGCATGAGCTCGAGGACGATGGCGAAGCAGCCGGCCTCCTCGAGCGCCGCCGCCTGTCGGCGCAAGCGCGTCGCCTCCTCCGGCTCCCGTCCACGTACCCCGTACCCACCGAAGCTGTGCACGGACTGGGGCGTGAGGCCCAGGTGGCCCATGACCGGGATGCCGGCCCGCACGAGGGCCTGCACCCGGGAGACCGCGGCCTCGTCGCCCCCCTCGAGCTTGACGGCCTCGGCTCCCGTCTCCTTCATGATCCGGCCGGCGCTGCGCAGGGCCTCCTCGTCGCTCACCTGGTAGGAGAGGAAGGGCAGGTCCACCACCACGAGCGCGTGGGTGACGCCGCGCCGCACGGCCGAGGCGTGGTGGATCATCGCCTCCAGCGTGACCGGCAGCGTCGAGTCGTAGCCGAGGATCACCTGGCCCAGCGAGTCCCCCACCAGGACGACGTCGACACCGGAGGCGTCCAGCAGGCGGGCGAACAGGTGGTCATAGCAGGTGAGGATCGCGATGCGCTCCCCGCGCTCCTTCATGGCGACCAGCTCGCGTGTGGTGACGCGGCGCCGGCTCTCCTGGCTGTGTGGGCTCGTCACCTTCGACCTCCCCCGCTATCCGTTCGGGCAGAACGGTCGCGGGCGACCGACTCCACCCGGACCCCCGGCGTGCGCGCACGACCGGGCGGCCTGAATATATTCCCGCCCTGGCGGCGTACCAACCGAGAGAGGAGGCGCGTTCCGTGCCACTGCAGTACGACCCCGTCCTCGTCCGCTGCCTGGCCCGCGAGCTGGGCGAGTGGACGACAGGCCGTCGGGCGCGCGAGCTGCGCCTGCACCGCGGGATGCGCGCGGCCGAGCTGCGGCTCGACCAGGGGCCCTCTCTGCTCTTCCTGCTCCATCCCGAGGCCGGGTTCCTGCTGGAGGCCGACCCGGGCGCGCTGGAGGCCCTCGTGCTCGCCGGGAGGGGCTCGTCGGGCGCGGACCCCCGGGAGGCCCTCTCGGAGGTGACCGCGGTGGAGCTGCACGGGAGCCGACTGACGGGGGCGTGGTCTCCGCCCGACGAGCGCGTCCTCGTCCTCGACCTGGAGGGCGGCGGACGCCGTGGCCGCCTGGTGGCCGAGCTTCTCACCAACCAGTGGAACCTCCTGCTGGTGGAGGAGGCCGGCCCCGGCGCCCCCCCTCCGGGAGCTCCGAGAGCCGCCGGGAGAGCCGCGGCCAACGGCACGGACGAGTCGGGCCGCTGGCGGATCAGGGCGGCACTGTGGCCGCGCGAGGCCGGCGACCGGGACCTGCGCGGCGCCCGTCCCTACCGACCGCCGTCCTTCCCCGGCGGTCCCCGGCGGTGGCGCGATGCGCCTCCCGACCCGGAGGCGTGGCGAGCCCTCCTCGCGGAGGAGGAGCCGGGGCGACGCACGGCCGCGCTTCTGCGCGAGGCCGCGTGGACGAGCGGCCTGACCGCCGTCTGGATCCTCGGGGAGGCGGCCGGAGGTGAACCCGACGCGGCCCGAGGCGAGCTGGAGGCGGCCCGGGAGCGGTACCTCGGCCTCCTCGGCCTGGCCGCCGTCGCGGGCGCGGCCGCCCCGCGCGGGAAGCCCGCCGCGTGGCTCCTGCCGGGCGAGGCCGGCGCCCAGCCCTACCCCGACCGACTGGGCCGCTCCGACGCGGTCCCGGTCGACTCGCTGCTCGCGGCCTTCGCCCGGGCCGCGGCCGCTGGTCCCTGGTCCCCCCCGGCCGCCTCCGGGCCCGGACCCGCCGCGGAGGGAGACGGGACGGAAGCCCGGGACGAGGCGGGCCCCACGACCGACCGGGAGGCCCTGCAGCTCGAGGCCGCGCTTCGGGCCGCGGCGGAGCGCACCGAGCGCCGGGCCGCCGCCTTAGAGCGTGAGCTGGAGGAGGGTCCCGATCCCGCCCTCCTCCGAGAGGACGCCAACCTCGTCCTGGCGCGCCTGACGGAGATTCCCCGCGGAGCGGCACGGGTCACGCTGGAGGGCTTCGCTGGGGACCCCCGCGAGATCGAGCTCGACCCGGCGCTGTCGGCCGCCGAGAACGCGGACCGGCTGTACGAGCTCGCCGCGCGGCGGGAGCGCGCGGCCGAGCGGCTTCCCGGCGTCCTGGATCGGGTCCGCGGGCGTCTCGCGGAGCTGCGCGCCGGCCTGGAGACCCTGGCCGGGTCGAGTCCGTCGGAGGCGCTGTGGGAGCTGGCCGGCGGCCGCCCCGGCCGGCCGGGGCGCCGCGGGGCGGCCGACGCCTCCCGCCTGCCCTACCGCCGCTACCTCTCCTCGGGCGGACTCGAGATCCGGGTGGGCCGGGGGGCGCGGCACAACGACGAGCTCACCTTCCACCATTCCCACACCGAGGACATCTGGCTCCACGCCCGGCAGGTGCCGGGGGCCCACGTCATCCTGCGCTGGGGCCGAAGGGATGCGAATCCGCCCCGGCGGGACCTCCTCGAGGCGGCCGTCGCCGCCGCGGTGCACAGCGAGGCGCGCCACAGCGGCACGGTCGGGGTCGACTGGACGCGGAGGAAGTACGTGCGCAGCCCCCGCAAGGCGCCGCCGGGCGTGGTGGTGCCCGAGCGGGTGCAGACGGTGTTCGTCGAGCCCAGCGAGGCCCTCCTCGAGAAGCTGAGGCCCGCCCGCTAGGTCGCCGCCCCGGCCGTCAGGTGGACCGGGCTCCGTGCGCGGCCTCCGCCAGCGCCGCGGCGAGCTCGGCGAACGCCTCCTCGTCGCGGCCCAGGGCGTCGATGAGCGCGCTGCCCACCACGACCCCGTCCGCGAGCCGGCCGACCTGCGCGGCCTGCTCGGGCCGGGAGATCCCGAACCCGACCGCGACCGGCAGATCCACCAGCCCGCGCAGCCGACCCACCTCCTCCGCCAGCGTGTCGGTGAGGCTGGCGCGCGCGCCCGTGACGCCCGTGCGCGACACGTAGTACAGGAAGCCGGAGGCCGTGCCGGCGATGCCCCGGACCCGCGCCTCGCTGGTGGTCGGCGCCACCAGCCGGATGAGGTCCGGGCCGGCGCCGGCCAGCCGGGCCTCGAGGTCCGGGTCCGACCCCACCGGCAGGTCCGTCACCAGGACCCCCGCCACGCCGGCCGCCGCGGCCCGCTCGCGGAAGGCGTCCACGCCGGCATGGAGGATCGGGTTCAGGTAGCTGAACAGGACCAGGGGCGGCAGGCCGGCGGCCACCCGCTCCACCAGCTCCAGCGCCGCCGCCAGCGTGGCGCCGCGCTCCAGGGCCCGCCAGCCGGCCCGCTGGATGGTGGGTCCGTCGGCGAGCGGGTCGCTGAACGGCACCCCGAGCTCGATGACGTCCGCCCCGGCGTCGGCCAGGCGCCCGAGCAGGCGCGGCGTGTCCTCCGGCGACGGGTACCCGAAGGTGAGATACGGGATGAAGGCGGCGCCCCCGGCCTCCCGGCGGGCCTCGAACGCCGCGGCCAGGCGGCCCGAGCCCACGGCGGCGCTCACTCCGAATCCTGGCCGGCCAGGAGCCGCGCCGCTTCGACGACGTCCTTGTCCCCCCGGCCCGACAGGCACACGAGCACGTCCCGGTCCCGCCAGCGGTCCGCCTCGGCCGTCAGGCCCGCGAGCGCGTGCGCGCTCTCCAGCGCGGGGATGATGCCCTCCAGTCGGGTGAGCCGGCGGAACGCCGCCAGGGCCTCGCCGTCCGTGGCCGATTCGTAGCGCACCCGTCCCGTGTCCCGCAGCCAGGCGTGCTCCGGCCCGACCCCCGGATAGTCCAGGCCGGCGGAGACCGAGTGCGCGGGCACCACCTGGCCCCCCTCGTCCTGGAGCAGGTAGCTCAGCGACCCGTGCAGGACGCCTGGCGAGCCGGCGGCCAGCGACGCGGCGTGGCGGCCGCTCTCCAGTCCCTCTCCGGCCGCCTCGACGCCCACCAGCTCCACCTCCCCGTCGTCGAGGAAGGCCGTGAACAGGCCGATGGCGTTGGAGCCGCCACCCACGCACGCGAAAGCCGCGGCGGGACGGACGTCCCGGTCGGCCAGCTGCCGGCGAGCCTCGTCCCCGATGACGCGCTGGAAATCGCGCACCATGCGGGGATAGGGGTCGGGTCCCACCACCGAGCCGATGATGTAGTGCGTGTCACGGACGTTCTCGACCCAGTCGCGGATCGCCTCGTTGGTGGCGTCCTTCAGCGTCCCGCGGCCCGAGTCCACCGGCCGGATCTCGGCCCCGAGGAGCCGCATGCGCTCCACGTTGAGCGCCTGCCGGCGCATGTCCTCCCGGCCCATGTAGACCACACACTCGAGGCCGAACAGGGCGCACGCCGTCGCCGTGGCCACGCCGTGCTGCCCCGCTCCCGTCTCGGCGATGATGCGCCGTTTGGCCATGCGGAGCGCCACGAGCGCCTGGCCCAGCGTGTTGTTGATCTTGTGGGCGCCCGTGTGGTTCAGGTCCTCGCGCTTGAGCCACACGCGCACGCCGCCCAGCGCCTCGCCCAGCCGGTCGGCCCGGTAGACCGGGCTCGGCCGGCCGACGTAGTCGGCCAGCAGCTCCGCGAGCCGCCCGAGGAACTCCGGGTCCGTCGCCGCCTCCGCGTAGGCGGCCTCCAGCTCCTCGAGCGCGGGGATGAGCGTCTCGGGCACGTAGCGGCCGCCGAAGCGGCCGAAGCGCCCCGCCCCGGTCCCGGACGCGGGGGCGCCGCCTGTCGTCGTCACGTCGGCTCTCTCCTGGTGCGGGGATCCGGCCTCAACCTAGCGCGTTTCGCGCACGCTCGACGAACGCCCGGACCCGGGCGGGGTCCTTGACGCCGGGACGGACCTCCACGCCGCTCGACACGTCCACCGCGTCCGGCCGTACCCGCCGGATGGCCTCGGCCACGTTGTCGGGGGTGAGTCCTCCCGCGAGAACGAGGCGCGGAAGCTGGGGCACGGCGGCGGGGCTCACTGCCGGCGACGCGCCCCGCTGCCCACGGCCGGGTCCCCCGGCGGCGGCCAGGATCCCCTCCTCGCGCAGGGCTCCGATCCACGTCCACGGGAACCCCGTGCCCGTGCCGCCGGCCGCGCGCGGCGACCAGCCCTCCACGTGGAGCGCATCGACGCAGCCGCGGTACCGGATGACCAGGTCGCGAAGCCGCTCGAGGGAGCGTGGACGGAGGGCCTTCCACACCACCAGCCCCGCCTCCCGGAGGGCGGCGCAGGCTTCGGGCGTCTCGGACCCGTGGAGCTGGACGATTCGCGCACCGGCCGCCGCGGCGGCCTCGCGCGCCTGCGCCACGGCGGCGTCCACCAGGACCGCGACGGGCTCCGGTCCGCCACCGAGGCGGGCGGCCTCCCGACCCGCCTCGAGGAGCTCCCGGGCCCGGACCGCCTCCACGTGACGCGGCCCTCCGGCCAGCACGAAGCCCGCGTAGTCCGATCCGGCCGCCGCCGCGGCACGGACGTCTTCGGGCCGCGTGAGACCGCAGATCTTGACCCGGGGAGCCCCCTTGGGCCCGTCCACCCGCCCGCCGCGGACGCCGCTCAGCCGCCGCTCGGCTCGGCGGCGAGGCCGGATCCGCGCGCGCGGCCCCTCGGCGAGCGTGGCTGGCCGGTCAGCTCGGACACGCGCGACGCCCCCGACCGCATGAGCCAGGTGCCGACGAGGACGGCGTCCGCTCCGGCGGCGCCGAGGTCGGCCACGTCTTCGGCTCCCGTGACCCCGCTCTCGGCCACCGCGATCCGGTCCGGGGGCACGCGGGACAGGAGCTCCCGGGCTCCACCGATGTCGACCTCCAGGGTGGCCAGGTCGCGGGCGTTGACCCCGATGACCCGGGCATCGGCCCTGAGGGCACGCTGCAGCTCCTCGTCGTCGTGGACCTCGACCAGGGGCGTCATGCCGTGCGCCTGGACGGTCGACAGGAGGTCCCGCAGGCGGGCGTCGTCGAGGATGCGGGTGATGAGCAGGACCGCGTCCGCTCCGGCCGCCCTGGCCTCGAGGACCTGGACGGGATCGAGGAGAAAGTCCTTGCGCAGCACGGGCAGCGAGCAGGCGGCCCGCACCTTCTCGATGTCGGACAGGGACCCCCCGAAGTGGGGACCATCGGTCAGGACCGAGATCGCCGCCGCCCCCCCTTCCTCGTAGCTCCGAGCCACCACCCCGGGATCGGCCTCCGGGGCGAGGTCCTCGGCGGAGGGCGAGCGCCGCTTGAACTCGGCGATCACGGCGACCGCATCGGCGTCGGCTCCCATCCGCAGGCTGGCCTCCAGGTCCCGGGGCGCGGAGGCCGACTCCGCCCGGTCCTCGAGGTGATCCTCCCAGCGACGCAGTGCCGAGGCCTCCTCCGCCTTCGTGGCGACGATCTCATCCAGAAGCAACGCGATCTCCTCCCGTGTGGTGTCCAGGGTGCCGGCGCGCGGCCGCGGTCCGTGGACCGCCGCGGCAGAGCCGCGAGCGCGCCCTCTCGGTGTGCCCTCCTCGGCTCACGGGACGCGCAAGCCCCGCGCCGTCACGCGCGTGCTTGCGTTTCGGGGCCTGTTCGGGTACCTTGCTTTCGGTTTCCCTTCGGTGCCCGGCGAGCAGCGCCGCGGCCCGGGGGCGTCGAGACGCGACCGGCACACCACGGGGACGGAGCCGATGGCCCTCACCAGGCGACAGAAGGAAATCCTCGACTTCGTCGAGACGTTCCTCGACAGCAACGGCTATTCTCCCAGCTTCGAGGAGATCGCCGACCATTTCGGCTACCGGTCCCTGGCCACGGTCCACGAGCACCTCTGCAACCTCCAGGACAAGGGCTACATCCGGAAGAGCTACAACGAGAGCCGCTCCATCGAGCTCGCCCGCCGCGCGAACGGATCGGGAACGACCGACCTCCCGCTGCTCGGGCTGGTGGCCGCCGGCGAGCCGATCGAGGCCATCGAGGACACCGAGACGCTGACCGTCCCCGAGGACATGGTGGCGGGCTCCCGCCGCGAGCACTTCGTGCTGCGCGTGCGGGGAGACTCGATGATCGACGAGCAGATCCGCAGCGGGGATTACGTGATCGTCCAGTCCCGCGAGACGGCGCACGAGGGTGAGATGGTGATCGCGCTGGTGGACGGGGAGAACGCCACCATGAAGAAGTTCTACCACGAGATGGACGGCCGGGTGCGCCTCCAGCCCGCCAATCCGGCCCTCGACGCCCTCCTGTTCGACGCGGACCGGGTCCGGATCCGTGGCGTCGTCGTCGGGGTGATCCGGAAGTACTGACCCTGGCGAGCGGGGTGGTCCGGTGCGGCGTGCGCCGTCGATCAGCCGGCCCGCTCGGCGGTGAGCGAGCGCAGGCGCTCGAGGACCCCGAAGGCCCGTCCCCCTTCCAGCGAGGCCCTCGCCCCGTCCACGCCCTCCTCCAGGTTGTCCGCGCGCCCCGCCGCCCAGAAGGCGGCCGCCGCGTTGAGCACGACCGCCGCCCTGGCCGCACCCCGGATCGAGCCGTCCAGGATGCCGACCGCGAGCGCGGCGTTGCGCTCGGGCGAGCCGCCCCCCAGGTCGTCGCGCGACAGGGCCTCCCAGCCGAGCGCCCGTGGGTCCAGCTCGAACGGCTCCAGGCGCCCGCGGTCCAGCCGCATCCCCCGCGTGATCCCGATCGGGCTGAGCTCGTCCATGCCCGGGTCGCCGTGGACGACGAGCGCCCGCTCGTGCCCCAGCTCCAGCAGGGCTCCGGCGATGAGCTCGAGCCGGTCGGGGTCCGAAACGCCCACCACCTGCCGACGCACGCGGGCCGGACTGGTCAGGGGGCCCAGGAGGTTCATGATCGTCGTCACCCCGAGCTTCCTGCGGACCGGCGCCACGTGACGCATGGCGGGATGGAAGCGAGGCGCGAACATGAAGCAGAAGCCGGTGGCCTCGAACACCTCGGCCAGCGCTTCCGCCGGGAGGTCGATGGCCACGCCCAGGATCTCCAGCACGTCCGCGCTCCCGCACCGCGAGGTGAAGGACCGGTTGCCGTGCTTGGCCACCGGCACGCCGCCGCCCGCCGCCACCAGGGCGGCCACGGTGGAGATGTTGAAGGTCGTGAACCGCCCTCCGCCGGTACCACACGTGTCCACCAGGCCATCCGCCGGGAGCGCCACCTCCACCATCGCGCTGCGCAGGGCGCGCACGCCCCCCGCCACCTCGGCCGGGGTCTCGCCCCGCTCGCGCATGGCCAGCAAGAGCGCCGCCGTGTCCTCCGGGTCTTCCTCGCCCCGCACGATGCGGCCGAAGGCCCGCTCGGCCTCGGCGGCCGACAGGGCCCCTCCCGCCGCCCGTTCCCGCATGCTGTCCGTCACGCCTCCACGCACCTCCGCCCGAGCGACCGGCTCCTCCACCCTCGACTCTGCTGGAAACCCGTTCCGCCGCCGCCGGTTCCAGCTTGACACCCCGCGACGGCGCCGGGTAGCTTGGCGCCGTGCAGGAACGGACCCGCACCTGGTTCCGCGCCACCGTGCACTTCGACGGCGCTGCCTTCCACGGCTGGCAGGTGCAGCCGCGGAGACGCACCGTGCAGGGCGAGCTCGAGGCCGCCCTGTCCCGGCTGCTCGACGCGCCCGCGCGCACGCTGGCGGCCGGCCGCACCGACCGCGGGGTGCACGCCGCGGGCCAGGAGATCTCGTTCTCCGCGCCGCGGCGGTGGCGAGCCGCGGAGATGCGGCGAGCGCTCAACGCGGTCGTGCCCGACGAAATCTGGATCGAGAAACTTACCGAGACGTCGCGAGAATTTCATCCGCGTTACGACGCGACCGCCCGCCGTTACGAGTACTTCCTGGCCACCGGGCCGGGATCGGCCTCCCCCCTGCGCGCCGGACGTGTGTGGCGCGTGTATCCGGCCCCGGGGCCGGATCGTCTCGCCGCCGCGGCGGCGACTCTGCTCGGACGCCATTCCTTCGAGGCGTTCGCCAAGTCCGGCCAGGAGGAGCGAGGCACGACCTGCATCGTCGAGGCCGCAGGATGGTCGAGGACGACCCTCGGCGACCTCCGGTTCCTCATCGTGGCGAACCGCTTCCTCCACCACATGGTACGATACCTCGTGCGCACGCAGGTGGAGATCGCGACCGGGCGGCGCGGCCCGGACGAGATGGCGGGGCTCCTGGGCGGATCGGGCGCCTGGCGACCGCCGGCCCCGGCGCCCCCGCAGGGACTCTACCTGACCGGCGTGCGGTACGGTACGGCCTGGAACCGGCGCCCGGGCGTCCCCGGCCTCACCGCCGTCGACGAGCCCGGAGATCCAGCGTGACCGGAGAGCCCACGTGAGGGGGACGGGTTGAAGGCAGCGAACCGGATCCTGGCGCTGGCCGGCGCGGCGGCCCTGCTGTTCGCGGGCGGCCTCGGCCTCGGTACGCTGCTGCGGAGCGCGGGAGGGGAGCGGGCTCCGGCCGTGCCCGCGGACGCCGGGCAGACGGCTTCGGCCGAGCCCGCCGCGGCCCGGGACGCCGGCACCGATGGCGCGGAGGCGGACGCCGGCGACGCCCCCTCGTTCGGGAGCTCCTTCGCCCGGCGCGCCCGCACCGCCGAGCCCTCCGACACGGTGCCCTCGTCCGACCCGCGCCACACCCCGACCGTGACCGCGGTACGGCGGGTCATGCCCTCCGTCGTCAGCGTCAACGTCGTCTCCACCGAGACGACCCAGAGCCAGGGGCCTTTCGGCTTCTTCCCGTTCGGGACGCAGCGCCAGGTGCGCGGCCTCGGCTCCGGCTTCGCCATCGACGACCGGGGCTACATCCTCACCAACGCGCACGTGGTGGAGAACGCCAGCCGCATCGTGGTGGTCGACGCCTCCGGTCACCGATACACGGCCCAGCTCGTGGGCGCGGACGGCCTCACCGACGTGGCCCTCCTCAAGGTCCCGGCGGGCCGGGTGCCCCCCGCCCCGCTGGGCGCCTCCTCCGACCTCATGGTCGGCGAGCCGGCCATCGCGATCGGGAACCCGTTCGGCTTCTACCTCTCCAACACGGAGGCCACCGTGACCACCGGCGTGGTGTCCGGGGTCAACCGGGACTACCGGGGGAACGGGGACCGGGAGGTCCTGTACGCGGACATGATCCAGACCGACGCGGCCATCAACCCGGGCAACAGCGGCGGGCCCCTGGTCAACGCGGACGGGCGGGTGGTGGGAGTGAACTCCTTCATCATCTCCAGGTCCGGGGGCTCCGAGGGGCTGGGCTTCGCGATCCCGATCGACCGGGCCCTCCACATCGCCGACGAGCTGCGGAGGTTCGGGCGCATTCGCCGGCCGTACGTCGGCCTCGACGTGGCCACCGTGACCTCCGACAGCCTGGTGGCCCGCACGGTCGTCCGGCGCGTGGCGCCCGGCTCCCCGGCCGCCAGCGCGGGGATCCGGAAGGGCGACGTGATCCTCACCCTGGAGGGCGACCGGGTGCGGGGACCGCTCGACTGGGAGGTGGCGCTCCTGGACGTGGGCGTCGGCTCGACGGCGAAGCTCCGCTACCTGCGCGACGGAAAGGAGAGCGAGGTCGATCTCCGGGTGGGCGAGCGGCCCTCGGAGGAGGCGCAGCGGGTCGAGGTGCTGCGCGGCCTGCAGCTGGTCACGGTCACGCCCCAGATCGCCGTGGAACGGCACCTCAGCGTGGACCAGGGCGCCCTCATCGTGGACGTGAGCTCCGACGTGGCCGGTGCCACGCTCATGCAGGAGGGTGACGTGATCGTGGCCATCGACCGCCGCGAGGTGAAGACGGCCGATGACGCCGCCCAGCTGTTCAAGACCGCCACGCAGCGCGGCTTCGTGCGCGTGTGGCTGTATCGGAACGGGGAGTCCCTCGTGACCTCCTTCGGACTCCGTTGATCGGCCGCGGCGCGCGGCACGGAGGATTGAGAACGTGAGCGATCGACCAGAGGCCTACCCGCACCCGTTGCTCGATCGGTACGCCTCGCCCGAGATGGCCGCGGTGTTCTCGCCGCGTCGCCAGGCCCTCCAGTGGCGGGACCTGTGGATCGCCCTGGCCGAGGCCGAGCGCGAGCTCGGCGTGTCCGTCTCCGGTGAGGCGATCGCCGCCATGCGGGCGGCGCGCGACCGGGTGGACCTGGCGCGGGTCGCCGAGATCGAGGCCGAGCTTCGCCACGACGTCATGGCCCACGTGCACCACTTCGGCGAGGTGGCCCCCGAGGCCCGCGGCCACATCCACCTCGGCGCCACCAGCTGCTTCGTGGCCGACAACGCGGGGCTCCTCCAGCACCGCGAGGCGCTCCGGCTCGTGCGCCGCCGCCTGCTCGCCGCGGTGGGAGCGCTGGCCCGCTTCGCCCGCGAGCACGCCGCCGAGCCCACCCTCGGCTACACGCACCTGCAGCCCGCCCAGCCCACCACGGTGGGCAAGCGGGCCTGCCTGTGGATGCAGGATCTCGTCTCCGACGTCGAGGCCGTCGACCGGGCCCTGGCGGATCTCAGGCTGCGGGGCGCGCGCGGCACCACCGGCACCGAGGCCAGCTTTCTCCGCCTCCTGGGCGATGGCGAGAAGGTGGACCGGCTCAACGAGATCCTGGCCGAGCGCTTCGAGTTCCCGGGCGTGTACGATGTCGTCGGGCAGACCTATCCCCGCAAGGTCGACCAGCGCTGCCTGGCCGCCCTGGCGGGGATCGGGGCGAGCACGGCCCGCTTCGGACACGACGTCCGCCTGCTGCAGGCGTTCGGGGAGGTCGAGGAGCCCTTCGGGGATCGCCAGGTCGGCTCCTCGGCCATGCCCTACAAGCGGAATCCGATGCGCTCCGAGCGCATCTGCGCCCTGGCGCGTCACCTGTGCGTCCTCGAGCTGGACGCCTCGTGGACCGCGTCGGTCCAGTGGATGGAGCGGACCCTGGACGACTCCGCCAACCGGCGCATCGCCCTCCCCGAGGCCTACCTGTGCGCAGACGCCGTCCTCCAGCTCGTGGCCAACGTGGGCGCGGGTCTCGTCGTGCACCCGGCGGTCATCGGCGAGCGGCTGGCGCGGGCGCTCCCCTTCCTGGTCGTCGAGGAGGTGCTTCTCGCCGGCGTGGAGGCGGGGGGCGACCGCCAGGAGCTGCACGAGCGGGTCCGCCGCCACGCCATGGAGGCGCGGCGCCGCCTGGACGAGGGCGCGTCCGACAACGACTTCCTGGACCGCGTGGCGGCGGACCCGTCCTTTGGCCTGGACCGGGACCGCCTCGAGGCGCTGGCACGGCCCGAGGGCCTGGTCGGCCGCGCGCCGGAGCAGGTGGATCGCTTCCTGCGGATACGGGTCGACCCGCTGCTCGAGGGCGCGGACGGCAGCGGCGAGACCGTGACCCTGCGGGTGTAGAAGGCCGTTGCGGCACCGGCACCAGCCGCGCGCGGGGGTCCCGCGCGCTCAGACGACGTAAGGAGCGAGATGGCGGTCGTGCGGAAGACGGAGCTCCCCCTGCCCCTCCTGCATCGGGGCAAGGTCCGGGAGATGTACGAGGTGGACTCGGGCACGCTGCTCATGGTGGCCAGCGACCGGATCAGCGCCTTCGACTGCGTCCTGCCGCAGCCGATCCCCCGCAAGGGCACGGTGCTGACCCAGATCTCCCGCCACTGGTTCGGCGAGACGGCGGACATCGTCCACGGCCACTGCCTGGCCGCCGAGCCCGACCGGATCGTTCGCCTGCATTCGGAGCTCGAGGCCAGCCGGGAGGCGTGGGCCGGTCGCGGCATGCTGGTCGAGCGCTCGGAGCCGTTCCCGGTGGAGTGTGTGGTGCGGGGCTACCTGGCCGGCTCGGGCTGGAAGGAGTACCGCGAGCACGGCACCCTGGCGGGCGAGCCGCTGCCCGAGGGGCTGCGGGAGGCCGACGAGCTCCCCGAGCCTCGCTTCACGCCGGCCACCAAGGCGGAGTCCGGCCACGACGAGAACATCAGCTTCGCGCGCATGCGGGAGCTGCTGGGGCTCAACACGGCCGAGATCCTCCGCGAGTTCAGCCTCGCCGTGTACCGGTTCGCCAGGGCGGCGGCGCGCGAGCGGGGCATCCTGATCGCGGACACCAAGTTCGAGTTCGGAACCAGCCTGCGGAGCGGAGAGATCCTGCTGATCGACGAGGTGCTCACGCCGGACTCCTCGCGCTTCTGGCCCGCCGAGACGTGGGAGCCGGGTCGCACGCAGCCCTCGCTGGACAAGCAGCCGGTGCGCGACTATCTGGAGGGCCTCGTCGGGGACGGCGGCTGGGACCGCAACCCGCCCGCCCCGGACCTGCCGGACGACGTGGTGCGGGCCACGACCGAGCGGTACCTGGACGCGTACCGCCGGCTGACGGGTCGGGAGCTCCCCGACTACGACTCGTAGCCAGTGGAAGGAGGGACGTCATAGACATCTTCGACGTGGAGATCCGGGTGGTGCCCCGCCAGGGGATCCTGGACCCCGAGGGCCAGACGATCGGACGGGCGCTCCGGGAGCTGGGCTACGGAGGCGCCTCGGCCGTGCGGGCCGGCCGCCTCATCCGGCTGTCGCTGGAGGCCGAGGACGAGGCCGCGGCGCGCGACGAGGCCGAGCGCATGTGCGAGGAGCTCCTGGCCAACCCCGTGATCGAGGACTTCGCGGTCGCCGTGCGGCCGGCCGCGGGTAGCGCCGCGACCGGCGGAGGGAGCGCATGAGGTTCGGGATCGTCCGCTTCCCCGGCTCCAACTGCGACGCCGACTGTCACCGCGCCGTCGAGGAGGGCCTGGGAGAAGACGCCTTCTACCTGTGGCACCGCGACCGGGACCTGGGCGGAGCGGACGCGATCCTCCTGCCGGGCGGCTTCGCCTACGGCGACTACCTGCGGGCCGGCGCCATCGCTCGCTTCAGCCCGATCATGAAGGCGGTCGAGAGTTTCGCGCGCGCGGGCGGCCCGGTGCTGGGGATCTGCAACGGCTTCCAGATCCTGTGCGAGGCCGGCCTCCTGCCGGGAGCGCTGGCCCGCAACGCCGCGCTGCGCTTCCTGTCCCACGACGTCCACCTGTCGGTCGAGCGCACGGATACCGCCTTCACCGGCGCCTACCGCCGCGGACAGGTCCTCCGCATGCCGCTCTCGCACGGCGAGGGGCGCTTCGTGGCCGACGCCACCACCCTGGACCGGCTGGAGGAGGAAGGCCGCGTCGTCTTCCGCTACGTGGACGCGGAGGGGAACGCCACGCCGGAGGCCAACCCCAACGGCTCGCTGCGGGCCATCGCGGGGGTGTGCAACGAGGCCCGGAACGTCGTGGGGCTCATGCCCCACCCCGACCGCGCCTACGCCGCCATCCTGGGCTCGAACGACGGCCTCGGCGTGTTCCGCTCGGCCCTGGCCGCCACGGCCGCGGCCGCCTCATGAGCCCCGGCACCGCCACGGCCGGCCCGGCCATGGGCCCGGAGCTCGCCGCCGACCACGGCCTCAGCCGCGACGAGTGGAACCGGATCCTGGAGATCCTGGGGCGCGAGCCCACCTTCGCCGAGCTGGGAGTGTTCTCGGCCATGTGGTCGGAGCACTGCAGCTACAAGAGCTCGAAGCCGCTCCTCCGCACCCTCCCCACCGAGGGCGAGGCGGTCGTGCAGGGACCGGGCGAGAACGCCGGGGTCGTGGACGTGGGCGGCGGCTGGGGGCTGGCCTTCAAGATCGAGTCCCACAACCACCCCTCGGCCGTGGAGCCCTACCAGGGCGCCGCCACGGGCTCGGGCGGGATCCTGCGCGACGTGTTCACCATGGGTGCCCGGCCCGTCGCCCTGTTCGACAGCCTGCGCTTCGGGGCCCTCGACTCGCCGCGCTCCCGCTACCTGCTGGACGGTGTGGTCCGCGGCGTGGGCGACTACGGGAACTGCGTGGGCATCCCCACCGTGGGCGGCGAGACGGTCTTCGACCCGGTGTACGAGCGCAACCCTCTCGTGAACGTCATGTGCCTGGGGCTCGTACGGCTCGACCGGCTGACGCGGGCCGGCACCGGGGCGCCGGGCAACGTGGTGCTGACGGTGGGCTCGCGCACCGGCCGGGACGGGATCCATGGCGCCGCCTTCGCCTCCGAGGAGCTCGGAGAGGAGACCGCCGACAGCCGCCCCCAGGTCCAGGTGGGCGACCCGTTCACCGAGAAGCTCCTCCTGGAGGCCACGCTCGAGCTCATCGAGCGCGACCTGGTGGTGGGCGTCCAGGACATGGGGGCCGCCGGCCTCACCTCGAGCGCCACCGAGATGGCCGAGCGCGCCGGGGCCGGCATCGAGATCGACACCGCCCGCGTCCCCGTGCGTGAGACCGGGATGACGCCCTACGAGATCCTCCTGTCCGAGTCGCAGGAGCGCATGCTCGTCGTCACCGAGCCGGGCGGCGAGGACGCGGTGCGGGAGGTGCTCGAGAAGTGGGAGCTGGGGAGCGCCGTGATCGGGAAGGTCACCGACGACGGCCTGTTCCGCGTGCGCCACGATGGCGAGGTCGTGGCCGAGATCCCGCTCACGCCGCTCGTGGGCGAGCCTCCCATGGTGACGTACGAAGCGCGCGAGGACGAGGCGGTGGGCCGGCTGCGCGGCCGGGACCTGACGGATGCGGCGGAGCTCGGGTCCGACCAGGAGGCTCGGGACGCCCTCCTGGCCCTCCTGGACGCTCCCTCGGTGGCCTCCAAGCGCTGGATCTGGGAGCAGTACGACACCACGGTGGGCACCAACACCGTGGTGCGGCCCGGCTCGGACGCGGCCATCCTCCGGCTGGCGGGCACGCCGCGGGGGATCGCGGCCAGCGTGGACGGGAACGGCCGCTACGTCCACCTGTCGCCGCGCCGGGGGGCCGCGATCGCGGTCGCCGAGGCGGCCCGCAACGTGGCCTGCTCGGGCGCCCGGCCGCTGGCCGTCACCAACTGCCTCAACTTCGGCAGCCCGCGCAAGCCGGCCGTCTACCACCAGCTCCGCGAGGCCGTGGCCGGCATCGGCGAGGCCTGCCGCGCCCTGGGCACGCCGGTGACGGGCGGCAACGTGTCGCTCTACAACGAGACGCCGGCCGGGCCCATTCACCCCACGCCCGTGATCGGCATGGTGGGGGTCCTGGACGACGTGACCGCTCGTGTGCCGTCCGCCTTCCAGGCGCCCGGCGACGAGGTGGTGCTGGTGGGTACCTCGCGGGAGGAGCTGGGCGGGTCCGAGTACCTGCGCACGGTCCACGGCCTGGTGGCGGGGGAGCCTCCGGCCCTGGACCTCGAAGAAGCCGCCGCGCTGGTGGCCTTCCTGGTCGAGGCCGCCGGCCGGGGCCTCCTGCGCTCCGCGCACGACGTCTCCGATGGGGGCCTGGCCGTGGCCCTGACCGAATGCGCCATCCTGGCCGAGGGAGGCCCGGTGGGCGTGGAGACCGAGCTGGCCGGCGACGGCGTCTCGGCCGCCGCGCTCCTGTTCGGCGAGAGCCAGTCGCGCGCGGCGCTCTCGTGTGCGCCCGGCGACCTGGAGCCGCTGCTCGAGCTGGCCGGGCGCCGCGGCGTCGCCGCCGCCCGGGCCGGACGGGTGGGTCCCCGCGGGGGTCCGATCCGCATCGCGGCCGCCGGCCGCACCGCCGCGGTGGACGCCCCCGAGGCGGCCTCCGTGTACGACCGTGCCCTTCCCCGCCGCATGGAGCACGAGGCGGGGCTCACCACGTGAGACGAACCCTACCGGGCCCGAGGCCATGGTGAACCGACCCCTTCCGATCATCGAAGGCGACGACAAGCCGCACGACGAGTGTGGCGTATTCGCGGTGAGCGGCTCGCCCGATGCCGCGGCCCTCACCTTCATGGGACTGTACGCTCTCCAGCACCGCGGGCAGGAGTCCGCCGGCATCGTGGCCATCGGGGCCGACGGCACGGCCCGCTCGCACCGGGGCATGGGGCTGGTGAGCGACGTGTTCGACGACGCCTCCATGCGGCGGCTCATGGGCTCGATGGCGCTCGGCCACGTCCGCTACTCGACCGCGGGAGCGTCGGACCTGCGCAACGCGCAGCCCGTCCTGGTCGACTACCGCCGCGGGCCCCTCGCCCTGGCGCACAACGGCAACCTCACCAACCAGCACGAGCTCCGGGACCGGCTCACGTCCGAGGGGGCCATCTTCCAGACGGACAGCGACTCCGAGGTGGTCATCCACCTGATCGCGCGCTCGCGCCGCGACTCCGAGAGCGCCCAGGTCGATGACGCGCTCTCCCAGATCCAGGGCGCCTTCTCCCTGGCCCTCAGCGTCGGCGACACCCTGTACGCGGCCCGCGACCCGCGCGGCTTCCGCCCCCTGGTGCTGGGCCGGCTGGCCGAGGCGGCCATCGTGGCCTCCGAAACCTGCGCCCTGGACATCATCGGCGCCGAGTACGTCCGCGACGTGGAGCCGGGCGAGGTCCTCAGGATCCGCCACGGTCGTGTGGAAAGCATGCGTCCCCTGCCGCCGGCCGAGCCGGCGCCGTGCCTGTTCGAGCTCGTCTACTTCGCCCGGCCCGACTCGCGCATCTGGGGCTGCAGCGTGGACCGGGCCCGCCGCGCCTTCGGTCGGCAGCTGGCTCGCGAGCACCCGGTGGAGGCCGACTGCGTGTTCGCCGTGCCCGACTCCTCGAACTCCGCGGCGCTGGGCTACGCCGAGGAGTCCGGGACCCCGTTCGAGCTGGCGCTCATCCGCAACCACTACGTGGGCCGCACCTTCATCCACCCCACCCAGTCGGGCCGCGACTTCAAGGTCCGCGTCAAGTACAACCCCGTCCGCGAGCTCATCGAGGATCGGCGCATCGTCGTCGTGGACGACTCCCTGGTCCGCGGGACCACGAGCCGCGGCCTGGTGGCGCTCCTGCGCGAGGCGGGGGCGCGGGAGATCCACTTCCGGATCGCCTCGCCGCCCATCCGCTACCCGTGCTACTACGGCATCGACATGCCCACGCGCGAGGAGCTGATCGGGGCGCAGAAGACGATCGAGGAGATCGGCGAGCACCTGGGCGTCGATTCCCTGGGCTACCTGTCGCTGGAGGGCATGCGCGCCGCCGTCGAGGGGCACGGGCCCTTCTGCGAGGCGTGCTGGACGGGCGACTACAAGGCGCCCCTCCTGGACCGGGAGGCGGGCTACGAGATCGAGAGCTGTGCGTGCTGAGGGCGGCCCGCGCGCCGGGAGGCTCCTCGGGGCTGTCCTGCTGGCGTGGCCCCTCCTGGCGCCCATCGGCGTCCCCATCCCCTCGCCCGGCGCCGTTCTCCCCTCTCCCTGTGCGCTGATCCTCTCCACCAGCGACACGCACGGACATCTCCTGCCCTCGACGCCCGCGTGGGCGCACGGGCGCGCCCTGGGCGGGGCGGCCCTGCTGGAGGCGTACTTTCGCCGGGAGGAGACCGTCTCCCCGTGCCCGACTTTCCTGTTCAGCGCGGGGGACCTCATGCAGGGGACGCCGATCTCCAACCTCGTCGGCGGACGGTCCACGATCGCCGCCTTCGACAGCATGGGCTACGACGCGGCGACCTTCGGCAACCACGAGTTCGACTGGGGGATCGACACGCTGGTCGCGCGGGTCCACCAGGCCGGGTTTCCGTTCCTGGGCGCCAACATCTACGTGAAGGGGACGGACCGGCACCCCGCGTGGGATCGTCCCTGGACCGTCGTGCAGCGCGGCGGCGTCCGGGTCGGGGTCGTGGGGGTCACCACCCGCTCCACGCCGGTCACGACCATGCCCTCCAACGTGGCCGGCCTCGAGTTCCGGAGCCTGTCCGCCGCCATCGATCGCTACGTCCCCGTGCTGCGGTCTCGGGACGTCGACTTCGTGGTCGTGCTGCTGCACGCCGGAGGCTTCTGCCGGGACCACGGTCGTTCCTGCCAGGGGGAGGCCCTCGACGCGCTGCGGGCCACTCGCTCCCGGTGGGACTACGCGATCGCGGGACACACCCACACCCTCATCCGGACCCGGGTCCGCGGACGGCCCGTGGTCCAGTCCTACGCAAACGGGGTCGCGTTCGCCCGCGAGCGTCTGGCCGGGGGCGAGGTCGACTCGGCCGAGGCCGAGCTCGCGACGGTGACGACGGCGTGGCCGGGCGACCTACGGCCGGATCCGGTTCTGGCCCGCCTGGTCGACCGCTTCCGCTCCCGGGTGGCCGGGCGGGTCGAGCGACGCGTCGCGGTCCTGGCCGAGCCGCTCGCCAGGGGGACGCGCGGATCCGAATACGCGCTCGGCGATCTCATCGCCGACGCCCAGCGCAGCGCCACGGGCGCGGCGGCCGCGATCATGAACGACGGGGGGATCCGCCGGAGCCTCCCGGCCGGTCCGGTCACCTACGGCGACCTGTTCGAGCTCCAGCCCTTCGGCAACGCGCTCGTGCGCCTGCGGCTGAGCGGCCGGGTGCTGCGCCGCGCGCTGGAGCACGCGCTCGAGGAGGACGGGCCCCACGCCCACGTCAGCGGGCTCACGATCTGCTTCGAGCCCTCCGCCCCGGCCGGCCGCCGGATCCTGTCCATCCACGTGGACGGGCGCGGGCCCGTGCGACCCGACTCGCTGTACACGGTGACGGTCAACGACTTCATGGCCGGCGGCGGCTCGGGCTTCGCGATGCTCCGGGAGGCGCGGTCCGTCTCGCCGACCGACATCGCCGACCTGGACGCGCTCGTCGGCTACCTCGCGCACCGGCCCCAGCCCGTGCGGGCGCCGACTCCGGACCGCTGGCGAGCCGTGCCGGTCCGCGCCTCCGCTCCGACCGCCTGCCCGGCCGCGCCGGCGAGCGCTCGATGAGCCGGGAGCGCGCGGCCTCCGACCCGACCGGGGAATCCGTGCGGGAGGTGCGAGAGGTGGTCCGCTCCCTCCCGAAGACCGATCTCCACGTGCACCTGGATGGCTCGCTCCGTCCCGCCACGCTCATGGAGCTGGCCCGGGAGCAGGGGGTCGAGCTCCCCTCGGAGGACCCGGCCGCGCTCGTGGACTACCTGCATGTGCGGGACGCGCGCAGTCTCGAGGACTACCTTGCGCGCTTCGAGCTCACCCTGTCGGTGATGCAGCACGCCGACGCCCTCGAGCGCATCGCCTTCGAGCTGTGCGAGGACGCGGCCGCCGAGAACGTCCGCTACATGGAGATCCGCTACTCCCCCATCCTCATGACGCGCGAGGGGCTGCCGCTGCCCGAGACCGTGGAGGCGCCGCTCCGGGGCCTGGAGCGGGCGCGGGAGGCGCTCGGCATCGAGTCGCGGCTCATCGTGTGCGGGATCCGCAACATGGACCCGGACGTGTCGCGCGACCTGGCCGACCTCACGGTGGCCTACAAGGAACGGGGCGTGGTGGGCTTCGACCTGGCCGGCGCCGAATACAACTACCCGGCCAAGAAGCACCGGGACGCCTTCTACACGGTGCTCAACGCCAACTGCAACGCCACCATCCATGCCGGAGAGGCCTACGGCCCCGAGTCCATCCACCAGGCCCTGCACTACTGCGGCGCGCACCGCATCGGGCACGGCACGCGGCTCTACGAGGACCTCGACCTCATGCAGTACGTGGCCGACCACCGGGTGCCGCTCGAGATCTGCCTGACCAGCAACGTCCAGACCCGGGCGGTCGAGAGCTTCGCCGCCCACCCCCTGCGGCGCTACTTCGACGCGGGGATCGTGGTCAGCCTCAACACCGACAACCGGCTCATGAGCGGCACGACGGTGACCGAGGAGTACGTGCGGGCCCGCGAGCACCTGGGCTTCACCCTGCCCGAGATCGGAGTGATGGTGCTGGACGGCTTCCGCAGCGCCTTCCTGCACCGGGCCGAGAAGATGCGGCTCCTGGAGGAGGTGGGACCCCGGGTGGCCGAGCGGGTCGGGGTGGATGAGGGAGCCCTCCGTCCCTGGCTGCCCTGACGGGGGGGCGCGCTCAGGCCCCGGCCGCGGCCTCCCGGGCCAGGTGCTCGCCGGCCATCTCCACCCATTCCGCCGTCCCGATGAACAGGGGCGTGCGCTGGTGGAGCTCCTCGGGCCGGATCTCCAGGATGCGCTTCTCGCCGTTCGTGGCCTTCCCTCCCGCCTGCTCGCACACGAACGCCAGCGGGCCGGCCTCGTACAGGAGCCGCAGCTTGCCGGAGGGATGTCGGTTGTCGGACGGATACATGAACAGGCCGCCGTACAGGAGGGTGCGGTGGAAGTCGGCCACCAGCGAGCCGACGTAGCGGAGCTTGAAGCCGTCCCCGTCGTCCCCCCCCGCATCACCCCGCAGCCGCCGAACCAGGTTCCTCTGCGCCTCGCTCCAGCGCCCGAAGTAGCCCTCGTTGATGGCGTACACCTTCTGTCCCGGGTCGGGGAAGGTGATGTTCGGATGCGAGAGCAGGAACTCTCCGATCGAGGGATCCAGGGTAAAGCCGTGCACGCCCCGGCCCGTCGTGTACACGAGGATGGTGGAGGAGCCGTACAGGAAGTAGCCCGAGGCCACCAGGTCGGTCCCCGGCTGGAGGCAGTCCTCCAGTGTCCCGTTCCTCGTCACGGCCGGATCGGTGACCCGCCGATACACCGAGAAGATCGTCCCGATCGAGATGTTGGCCTCAATGTTGGAACTGCCGTCGAGCGGGTCGAACAGGAGCACGTACTCGCCCACCGGGAAGCGGTCCGGGATCGGGACGATCTCCTCGGCCTCCTCGGAGCCCATCACGCAGAGGTGGCCGCCGTGGTCCATGGCGGCCACGATGACCTCGTGGGCGTACTCGTCCAGCTTCTGCACCTGCTCGCCGTGCACGTTCTCCCGGTCGGTCTCGCCCAGGATGTCGACCAGGCCGGCCTGGTTCACGGCCCGGTTGATGAGCTTGGCCGCCAGCGTCAGGTCCTGGAGCACGTTCGAGAACGCCCCGGTGGCCTCCGGATACCGCCGCTCCTCCTCGAGGATGAAGCGGTTCAGGGTGATGACGGACCTCTCCATCAGCGACGCTCCTGCGTGTGTGTCACGATGACGGTGTCGGGGTCGGCCACCGGCCGCCCCGGCGTCGGCGGATTCCAGCTCCCGCCCGGCATCCGCCACGCCCCGTCCGCCTGGACCTCGAGGCACAGCGTTCCCTGACGGTCCGAGCGCCAGATGCGCGAGATCCCCGCCTGCCCGAGCCGCTCCAGGGCCTCGGCGTGGGGATGGCCGTACCGGTTGCCGGCTCCGCTGGAGATGAACGCGATGCGGGGCGCCACGGCCGCGAGCCACGGGGCGCTCGAGGAGCCCCGGCTCCCGTGGTGTCCCACCTTGAGGAGGATAGCCCGCAGCGAGTCCGGCGGCCAGCGATCCAGGAGCCAGCGCTCCTCCACCGCGGAGGCGTCTCCAGGGTTCACGTAGGTGAAGCCCCCGATCCGCACGCGGACCGCCACGCTCCCCTCGTTGGCCTCCACCGCGGCGTCGGGTGAGACGGTCTGCTCTCGGGTCCGCTCGGCCTCGAGGTCGGGACCCAGGACCAGGAGCTCGACCTCGTCGATCCGGATCCGCTCGCCCGGCCCGGCCGGCAGCCAGCGGGCTCCCTCCTCCGACACCTCCTCCAGGAAGTCGGCGTACGCGGGCGTGGGCAGCGGGTTCCCGGCATCCAGCACGCCCGCGACCCGGAATCCGTCCAGCAGGGCCGGAGCTCCGCCCAGGTGGTCCAGGTGGGGGTGCGAGAGCACGAACAGTGCGATGGAACGTGCCCCGCGCCGGCGCAGGAACGGCGTGATCACCCGGCGTCCGGCGTCGAACGAGCCCGAGCGCGGCCCGGCGTCGAACACGAGCCAGTGTCCGCGGCGCGTTCTCAGCACCGCCGCGTCACCCTGGCCCACGTCCAGCGAGCAGAGGAGCGCGTCGGGACCGGCCCTCAGGGCATACAGGCCCGGGCCGGCCACCAGCACCGCCAGGCCGCCGCACACGAGGGGGATCCACGCGCGCCCGGGGAGTCCCCTTGCCGCCTGCACGGCCGCCGCGACCAGGAGGGCGGCCGCCACCCACGCCAGCGGCCCGGGCGGCGCCACTTCGGCGTGGCCGAAGGGGAGCGCCGCGAAGCGGTCCACCACGCCCTCCAGGAGCCGGAGCGCCCCTCCCGCCGCGGCCGCCGCCAGGCCCCCGCCCAGGAAGGCGGGCAGGACCAGGGCTCCGGCGAGCCCGGCCAGTGCCAGCGTCACCAGGGGGACGCCGACCAGATTCGTGAACACGGCGATCGGGGCCGCCCGTCCGAAGTGGACCGCCGCCAGGAGCGCGGTGAGGCCGAAGGCGCCCGCCCCGGCCGCCAGCGGCAGCAGCGGCCGCCGGCCGCGGCGCGCCGCCGTCGCCACGCGCCCGCCCGCCGCCATCCCCGCCGCCAGGACCCGGCGCACGAGTGCCGCCCCGAGCCCCAACCCCACGAAGCCGGCGAAGGAGAGCTGGAAGCCCACGTCGAGCGGGGCGAGCGGAGCGAGTACGATCGTGATCGCCGCCGCCAGTCCCAGGAGCTCTCCCAGTCGTACCGGACTCCCGCGCGTCCGGGCCAGGGCCCAGCCCCCCACCAGGATCGCCGCCCGGAGCGCCGCCGGAGGGAAGCCCAGGAGTGCCACGTACCCAAGGGCGAGCAGGGCCGCGAGGGCGTGCCGCCTGCGGCGAAGCCCCACGAGCCCCAGGAGTCCGGCGGCCCCGGCGGCCAGGATGCCGACGTGCAGGCCCGAGATGGCCAGGAGGTGCGCGAGGCCCGCCTCGGCGAAGCGGCGGGCCAGCCGCGGGTCCAGGCCGCTCCGGTCGGCCAGCACCAGCGCGAGGCCGAGCGGAGCCACGTCGGCCGGGAGCCGGCGGCGCAGGCGCCGCGCCGCCGCGGCCCGAAGCCGCACGCGCCACGCCGGAGTGGTGCGCGGTCCGGTGCGAGCCGAGCGGGCCAGGAGCACCCCGGCCCTGCCGGGTGACCGGGGCCACCGGTCGCCGCCTCCCGCGTTCCACCAGCGGCCGCGCACCTCGAGGATCGTGCCGGCCGCGAGCCCGGAGCTCCCGCTCGAGGCGGCGACGGCCTTCGCCGGCAGGCTCACCCGGAGGCGCCCGAGCCGGCAGCGACCGCCACGGAACGAGATCCGCGCCTCCGTGAGCTCGGCGCGCAGGAGCGCGGGTCCGCGCCGGCCCGGTGCGCCCGCGCCGGCGGTCGGGCCCGGCCGCCCGGCCAGCCGGCCCCGGGCTTCCACCGTGTCACCCGACGCGAGGCCCGCCGCACATCCCCTCCGCGCCGCGGCGGCGGCCCCGCCGCCGAGGGCCAGGCCGACCAGGAAGCAGGCCCCGAGGAGCCCGAGGGTCTCCCGGACGGCGCCGGGTCCCCGGGCCGTCCAGCCGGGAACGAGGGCCAGCGTCAGGAACGCCGCCCCCGTGAGGAGGGGGATGGCGGGGAGGGATGGGGCGCCGGGTGCCAGGCCGGACAGGTCGCCAGCCAGCAGCGCCAGCGCGCCGAGGAGGAGGGGACCGGGCCGCGCCCGGCTCACCGGGCTCCGCTGTCGCCTGCGCGGGGCCTTCACGGCGGCCGCGACGCGGGGCGCGCCGGTCTAGGAGGCCACCGGGAGCAGCGGGCGGACCCGGCTAGTCCTCTCGCTCGAACAGGCGGCGGGCCTTCTCCATCTGGCGCCGGTTCCGCAGGTCGCCGCGGAGGCCCGCCAGGAGGACGGCCACCATTCCGAACAGCACGGCCCCGAACACCACCAGCGGCAGCGACACGGAGCGCAGCGCGAACAGCCCCAGCTCCACGGTGACGTGCTGCCCGCCGTTGGCGATGGCGAAGGCGGTGGCCAGCGCCGCCGCCACGATCAGGTTCAGGATGCGCACCCAGTTCTTCACCGAGACTCTCCCCTCACGCGACGCGCTCTCCGGTGAACGTGGCCCCCGAGGTTCCGACCAGCCGTACCCCCAGGTAGGATCCGATCTCGTCCGTCGAGCCCGCGAACGCCACGACCCTGTTGCCCTCGGTGCGGCCCAGCACGTCGCCCTCGGAGCGCGCCGCGCCCTCGACCAGCACCTCGACCGTGCGCCCCAGCTCGCGCTCGCTGACCTCGCGCTGGAGGCCGCGGTGCAGGTCGATGAGCCGCTCCAGCCGATCCTGCGCCACATCCCCCGGAACGAATTCCTCCTCCGGGAAGCGCGTCGCCGGCGTCCCCTCGCGCGGCGAGTATCGGTACAGGAACGCATCCTCGAAGCGCACCGCCCGCATGAGGGCGAGGGTGGCCTCGAAGTCCTCCTCCCCCTCGCCGGGGAAGCCCACGATCACGTCCGTGCTCAGGGCGATCCCCGGCACCTTCCTGCGGCAGAGCTCGGCCCTGGCCAGGAAGTCGGCCGACGTGTAGCGACGCACCATCCGCTTGAGGACCCGGTCGGAGCCGGACTGCACGGGCAGGTGCAGCTGCCGGCACACGGTCGGCTCCCGGTCGATGACCTCGAGCAGCTCCTCGGTCACGTCGTTCGGGTGGGGCGAGGTGAACCGAACCCGCCTCAGGCCCGGCACCCGGGCCACGGCGCGCAGGAGCCGCGGGAAGTCCCACGACCCGTGCCGGTACGAGTTCACCGTCTGGCCCAGGAGGGTCACCTCCGTGTACCCCTCCCGCACGGCCTGCCGCGCTTCCTCGAGGATCCGGGGCGGCTCCCGGTTCTTCTCGTCGCCCCGGACGTAGGGCACGATGCAGAAAGTGCACCGGTGATCGCAGCCCCGTTGCACCGTGACCCATGCGGTCACGCCCTTCTCCCGCGCGATCCGGCTTCCCTCGTAGTGTTCCGCGGGATCGAGGTCCAGGAGCGCCTGTCCGCGCTCCAGCGCGCCGTCGAGGATCCCGTCCAGGCGTCGGCCCAGGTCACGGTAGCCGTCGGGTCCGGCCACGAGGTCGACCCCGTCGATCTCTTCCAGGAGCCGGTGGCCGATGCGCTGGGCCATGCAGCCCGTCACCCCCAGCACCAGGTCGGGACGCGCGCGCCGGTAGCGCTGCAGCTGCCCGATCCGACCTCGCACCCGCCGCTCGGCGTGCTCCCGGATCGCGCAGGTGTTCACCAGGATCACGTCGGCCCGCTCCGGATCCTCCACCCGCACATACCCGCGCTCGGCGAGCCTTCCGGCCATGAGCTCCGTGTCGTTGATGTTCATCTGGCAGCCGTACGTCTCGATGTACACGCGCGGCCCCGCCGGGCGCGGCGCACCCGCGCCGGGCTCGGGGGACCGACGCGGACGCCGAAGCGGGAGGAGCCGTGTCATGCGTCCCACGCCCGCGTACGTAGCCCGGGAGACATCAACGGGCCTTCAATCAAGGCAGGAAGCCCGGCGTGGGGATCTGGCGCAGCGTGAAGGTGAGCGTGAAGCGCCGGAAGGTCTCCGCCGTCCCGGTGGCGGGCGCGTTCCCCCGCTTGCCGACTTCGAGGCTGAAGTCCAGCCGCCCCCGGTCTCCGGCGAACTGCGTCCCGATGCCGGCCGACACCGCCTTTTCGTCCAGGGGCTGGTGACCGATCTGCCAGAAGGGTAGCTGCGTGAAGTGCGCGCCCGCCCGCAGGGCGAGCGGGAAGACGCCGATCTTCCATCCGGTGAACTCCAGCCCCGCTCCGCCCCAGTGGACGTCGCGGGCCCGCATCCCGCTCACCTCCCGATCGGCGGCGGACCATCCCGACCAGCCCCCTCCCGCCGTCAGCAGGAGGTTCGCGAACGGACGGGCGCTCGCCCCGACCGCGAACCAGCGGGGCATGTCGAAGGTACGCGTGGTGCCCACGCTGTCCCGCTCGGCCGTCAGCGACGGGGTCCACGAGTACACGCCGCTCACCCGCGCCAGGGCGCCGAGCTGGACGCCCGCGCCGGCGCGGAAGCGCGAGCCGTGGTAGTTCCACTGGGCCCGGTCGCTGACGGTCCCCGGGGGGCTCACCGTGCTGTCGGTGCCGGCCTGGAACTGGCGCGTGAACGTCTCCCGGAGGCTTCCGACCAGGCGATCGTACGCGAGCCCCACGGACAGCGGCCCGAACTGGCGCGCCGCGGCGAGGTTTATGGAGCTGATGCCACCGTTGTGCTCCCGACGGTCGACGTAGGGAAACTCACCGCTCGCCGCGTGCAGGGTGTCCTCGAAGCTCAGGGACCAGTCCTGGTCCAGCTCCGATCCCACCCCGATCCCGAAGGCGAAGCCGCTGATCGGAACCGCGATCCCGAGGACGGGGAAGTTGCTCCGGCCGTCGTGCGTCGGGCTCAGCCCGTTTCCCCTGAGCGTCACGCTCTGGGGGGAGGTCGTGGCGCTGAGGACGGGCACCCTGAAGTCGATGAGGTCGGCCGGGTTGCGCACCGACAGCGTCCCCCCCAGCAGGCCGACGCCGATGCCCCCGAGCGCCGCCGCGCGGGCGTCCAGCGGCGGGGTCGGGTATCCCAGGCCCAGCGCGGTGGTCGGCACGGCCTGGGCGGACGCCGAGCGGACGCCACCCGCCGCCGCGGCCAGCGCCAGGCCGAGGACAGCCAGGCGGGACGCCCGCCGCCCCGTGCGCGACGGGCCTTGGGTCCGGGCGTGTGCGGCGCCAAACATTCCTCTTCCTGTCCGGCTCATGGCACGGTGAAAGGTACGGGTGGCGTGACGAGAAGGCGGAGTCGCGGCCGGGCGTCGGCGGGGGCCTTCACGCCCCCGAACGACCAGTATCCGAGCGTCTGCCCGTCGGGCAGCAGCTCGAGTCCCAGCCGGATTCTCTGCGGCGTGGAGTCGGCAGGCGTCGCGGCCCAGTTCCGCAGGAGCGTCGTCACGTCGAGTCGCACCGGCATGCCGGTCGCCAGGGAGTCCGGGTCCATGCTGAAGGTGGGCGCGCTCGACCAGCCGGCCACCGGCGTCTTGGGACCCAGCTGGAAGAAATCGGCCGCCAGCGCCGTGAGCCGGGCCGTGACCGCCCGCTCCAATCGGAAGGGCGCGGCCGGTGCCCCCAGGGGCTGGAACACGAGCTCGGCCCGGCTGATCTGCGCGCCGCGCAGCCGGTAGCCCTCCATGCTGTCGGGGGGCAGGAACTCGAAGTAGCCCCGGCCGGCCGGAACGCCTCCCACGCGGAGCTCCGACGGGGACGGAGCGGGAGGCGACGGGCTGTAGATGAACGTCTGCCCGGAAGCCGGGAAGTACTGGTAGAGCTTCCGGACCGAGTCCCCGTGCACGGCGTCGAAGTTGCTGGCCAGCACGGCCTGGATGAACCGGACCCGGGTGCCCGCGTCCTGGGGCACGACGATGATCCCGTGGCCGCCGCCCGAGGCTCGCCACGCCTTGAGCAGTGAGTCGGGCGGGAGCTCGCTGTCGCCCGTGATCGTGTCGTTGACCACCGAGTCGGAGCCCAGCGGCTTGAGCGTCAGGGTGGCCAACAGGGGTCCGAGCTCGCCGCCCGCGCTGTCCCACGGCTGCCCGTCCGCGGCCTGGTCCCAGGTCGCCCGCGAGGCGTCGTAGGACCGGTTCAGGACGTAGGCCTTGAAGGTCGTACCGCCCGCGGGAATGACGATGTCGGTCGTGTCGTACGTCAGTCGGAGCTGGGCGTCGCGGAAGGTGTCGGCCACGAAGGCCAGCGAGTCGATGGTGAGGGTGTCCGGGATGGTGGCGATCCGCAGCAAGGGCCGCGATTCGAGTGAGTCGGTCTTCGCCCCGATCCAGAAAGCGACGTTCCCCGGCGTGGCGAAGCCCGTGTACGTCGTGTCCCGCCACACCGTCATCGAATCGGCCGGGATCGTGATCTCGACCGTCGGCGCGCCGGAGCCCGGAGCCGAGCCTTCGTTGGGAGAGGTGATCGAGCGCTCGGTGCAGGCCGCGGCCAGTACAAGGAGCGTGATGGCCGCGGCTCCGCGAACCCGGCGGCGGCGTGCGCGGCGCGCCCCCGGGCCGGGCGAGAACGCCGGGCTCACGCCCCCTCCCCGGTGTCCCGGACGACCGACCGCCAGCCCAGGTCTCCGGCGCCGAAGCGGGCCGGCAGGAGCTCCTCCAGCGTCCACTCGGCCACGTCGCCCCCGTCCGCCACACTCACCACCCGCGTCTCGACCCCGAACTCCGAGAGAGCCTGTCGGCACACGCCGCAGGGCGACACCGGGCGCGCGCCGCTGGCGCACAGCGCCAGCCGCCGGAAGCGCCGTGCTCCGGCGCGCACCGCCGTCCCGAGCGCCACCCTCTCCGCGCACACCGTCACCGAGGACGCGGCGTTCTCCACGTTGCAGCCGGAGAAGCGTCGTCCGTCCTCGGCCTCGAGCACGGCCCCCACCCGGAATCCCGAATAGGGAGCGTAGGCCGAGCGCATGGCCTCCCGCGCCAGGTCCAGCAGCTCGGCACGCTCCGCCCCGCTCAAGGCTGCCGATCCAGGTAGACCCGGGACAGGCGTCCGCCCAGTCCCGTGAGCACCTCGTACTCGATCGCGTCGTACGCGTCTGCCAGCTCGGCCAGCGTGATCCTCTCCTCTCCGTCCGTCCCCAGGAGCGTCGCCCCGTCGCCCGGCGCGACCGACACATCGGGCGCGGCCTGGACGACGGTCACATCCATACACACGGCGCCCCGGATCGGTGCCTTCCGGCCGCCCAGGAGGACGAACCCCCGATTGGACAGTCGGGTCCGCAGCCCGTCCCCGTACCCGATACCCAGCGTCGCGAGCCGTGCGGACCCCGCGGTCCGCCAGGTGGCGCCGTAGCTCACGGCGTGGCCGGCGGGCAGCGTCCGCACGTCCAGCACCCGCGCACGGACCGACGCCACGGGCTCCGGGCCGCCCGGGCCGCCGCCGTACAGGTACAGGCCCGGGCGCGTCAGATCGTGGTCCGAGGTGCCCTCCGAGAACAGGGCCGCGCTGTTGGCCGCGTGCGTGAGGCCCGGGTCCACACCCGCGGCCCGCAGGGCGTCCAGCACCGACCGGAAGCGTCGCTCCTGCTCCCGCGTCGCATCCGGGTCGGAGTCGGCCGAATGAAAGTGGGTGAAGGTACTCGCCAGCCTCAGGGGGTACGTCCGCAGGGCCGCCACCAGCGCGCCGGTCCACCGGTCCGCGTCCTCGGCCAGCAGGCCCAGACGGCCCATGCCCGTGTCGATCTCCAGGTGCACCGGAAGCGGAACGGCCTCGCGCGCCGCGGACCCGAAGCGTCGCAGCGCGTCGAGCGAGGACACGGCCGGCTCGAGCGAATCCGCGGCCAACGCATCCGCGTCCATGGGTGGACACGGCGAGAACACGATGATGCGCCCCCTGATCCCGGCCCGGCGCAGCTCGGCTCCCTCCTCGACGGTAGCCACCCCGTAGGCCCAGGGCGGCGCGTCTCCGAGCGCGCGTGCCACCGGGATGGCGCCCAGGCCGTAACCGTCCGCCTTGAGCATCACGACGAGCCGTGACGCGCCTCCGGCACGCTCCGCGAGCGTGGCGAAGTTCCGTCGGAGCGCACCCAGGTCAACCTCGACCCAGGCGCGCCGCGTCTCGTCCTCCGGTGCCGTGTTCAAGGTCGGCCCATCATACCGGGCCTCTCGGGGCCAATCAACCGGAGTTCGCCCTGTCGGCGAGCCCCGGGGCCCGCCATCTTCGCGCGGCGGTCGCCAGGCGGAACGGGTTCCCGGGCAAAGGAGGAGGACCATGCACGGTCGGGTCGATCACGGAGGGGGTACGCGCGCGGCCGGGCTGGCGCTGCTCGCGCTCCTCGCGGCCGGCGGTTGGCCGCGACCGGCGGCCGCTCGGGCCACGGCGGCGCGCGGCGGGACCGCCCGCGCCGCGGCGATGGCGGCGGGACGCCGCCTCACCCGGACCGGCCTCCCGCGCGCGGCGCGATCCGACACCTTCTCGCTACGCCAGGTCCTGGGATTTCCCTTCCCCTCCGAGATCGCTTCTTCGCCCACGGGAAGCCGCATCGCGTGGATCCTGTACGAGCGCGGGGTTCGCAACGTGTACGTGGCCGAGGGTCCAGACTTCGCGCCCCGCCGGGTCACGGACTACGTGGCCGACGACGGTCGGGAGCTCACGGGTCTCACCTTCACCCGAGACGGCGCCACGATCCTGTACGTGCGGGGCGGCGACCACGGCGGGAACTGGTCCGAACCGGTGCCGCCCAACCCGGATGCCTCGACCGGGCGGCCCGAGGTGGCCATCTGGGCGGTACCGTTCGCGGGCGGCAAGCCGCGCAAGGTGGCCGAGGGCGACGATCCCTCCCCCTCGCCCACGTCCGACACCCTCGCCTTCCTGAAGGATGGCGCGGTGTGGGCCGTCGCGCTCCGGGACTCCGCGTCGCCGGCCGCCCTGTTCTACGACCGCGGACGCGACCGCGACCTCCGCTGGTCCCCGGACGGGCGCCGGCTGGCCTTCCAGAGCGGCCGGGGCGACCACGCCTTCATCGGCCTGTACCGGATGGGCTCCGACTCCGTCCGCTTCCTCGATCCGTCCACGGGCCTGGACGGCAGCCCGCGCTGGTCACCCGACGGGACGCGGATCGTCTTCGTCCGCCGACACGGCAGCGGCGGCCCACCGGATCCCATCCTCGAGGAGACCCCGACGCCGTGGTCCATCCGGGTGGCCGACGCCGCCACGGGGCGGGGCCGGCAGGTGTGGGCCTCGCCGGGCACTCCGCGAGGCTCCTACCCCGGGACCGCCGGGCAGGCCAACCTGCACTGGATGGCCGGAGGCCGCCTGGCCTTCCTGGCCGACCTGGACGGATGGCCCCACCTGTATTCGGTCCCGGCGGACGGCGGCGCCGAGCCGACCCTACTCACCCCCGGCCGCTTCATGGTCGAGTACGTGGCGGCGAGCCCGGACGGGCGCTTCCTGGTCTACAACGCCGACGCCGGGGGGACGCCCGGCGACGTGGATCGCCGCCACCTGTTCCGCGTGTCGCCCGCCGGAGGGAAGCCACGGGCGCTCACCTCGGGGGCGGACCTCTCCTACTACCCGGTCGTGACGGGCGACGGGTCCGGCGTGGCCTTCGTGTCGGCGGGCCCCAGGCGGCCTCCGCTCGCGGCGGTCGTGCCCGCGTCCGGAGGCCCGACGAAGCTCCTGGGGCGGGACCGGATCTCGTCCGACTTTCCGACGGCCGACCTGGCGGTTCCGAAGGACGTCACCTTCCGGGCCGAGGACGGGGTCCTGGTGCACGGGCAGCTGTTCGACCGCGGAGGGAACGGCGGCCGCAAGCCCGCCGTCATCTTCGTGCACGGGGGGCCGCCGAGGCAGATGCTGCTCGGGTGGCACTACTTCCTGTACTACTCGAACAGCTACGCGGTGAACCAGTACCTGGCCGACCACGGCTACGTCGTCCTCTCGGTGAACTACCGGCTCGGCATCGGCTACGGCCGCGCCTTCCACCACCCGGCCGACGCGGGCTGGCGGGGCGCCTCCGAGTACCGAGACGTGCTGGCCGGGGCCGGCTACCTGCGCTCGCTCCCCGACGTGGACTCGGCCCGCATCGGCATCTGGGGCGGCTCCTACGGCGGATACCTGACCGCGCTCGCCCTGGCGCGCAACTCGGACGTGTTCGCGACGGGGGTCGACATGCATGGGGTGCACGACTGGACGTACACCCTCCGCAGCTGGCTCGACCTCCCCGACCGGGAGCTCCGCTACGAGAAGGGCGACCTGGAGCGTGCCCTCCACGTGGCGTGGCGCTCCTCGCCGGTGGCCTGGATGGACCGGTGGACGAGCCCGGTGCTCCTCGTCCAGGGGGACGATGACCGCAACGTCCACTTCCACCAGACGGTGGACCTGGTCCAGCGGCTCCGGGACCGCGGCGTCCGCTTCGAGGAGCTGGTGATTCCCGACGAGATCCACGACTTCCTGCGCTACGCCAGCTGGCTCGAGGCCGACCGCGCCACGGCGAGCTGGTTCGACCGCGTGCTGCGGGGCCGGAGCGACGCCCGGTGAGCGAGACCCTGCACGCGACCCGCGGACTCCCGGGTGACGGCTCGCTGGGCACGGCCCTGGCCCTCGTCCGGCTCCTGCGGGAGCGCTGCCCGTGGGACGCGAGGCAGACGCCCGAGAGCCTGCGGCCCTACCTGCTCGAGGAGGCGCACGAGACGGCCGAGGCGGTGGCGGCCGGGGACGACGCGGCCCTGGCCGAGGAGCTCGGGGACCTCCTTCTCAACGTGGCCTTCCAGATCGTCCTGGCCGAGGAGCGGGGGGCGTTCGACGCGACGAACGTGGTGGCGGGACTCGAGGACAAGATGCGGCGCCGCCATCCGCACGTTTACGGTGACGAGGAGGAGCCGCCGGACTGGGAGGCGGTCAAGGCCGCCGAGCGCCAGCGGTCGGAAGGGACCGCCGCCGACCCCTTCGCCGGCGTTCCCGCGACCCTGGAGCCGCTGGCGCGTGGGTTTCGGCTGCAGCAGCGGGCCGCCGCCCTCGGCTTCGACTGGGACGACGTGGCCGGCCCCCTCGCCAAGGTGCGCGAGGAGGTCGACGAGCTCGAGGCGGAGCTGGCCGAGGCCGGTGCGGGGCCGGCGGAGGGCGCGGACGGCGGACGCCTCCCCGGTCCCGCCCATCCCCGCCTCGAGGAAGAGCTGGGAGACCTCCTGTTCGCCGCCGTCAACCTGGCCCGCCGAGCGGGCGTGCACCCCTCCAACGCGCTCGGCGCCGCCAACCGGAAGTTCCAGGCCCGCTTCCGCGCCCTGCTCGCGCTGGCGTCGGAACGGGGGCTCGACCCCGCATCGGCGTCCCTGGCCGACCTGGACGCCCTGTGGGACGAGGTGAAGGCGGCCGGGGACGCCCGACCCGGCGACCGACGCCTGCCGGGGAGCATTCCCCCACGCCACGGTCCGTGATTTCCCTACAGATCGCATGGTGAGCGGCCCGCAGATTGCGGTATTATTGGGTGCAGCGCGCGGACGAGCGGCGGGGGCACACGATCCCGGCCGGTCGCTGTGAGGAGCCGGTGCGGCACGAGATCCAGAAGGAGGTACGGCAATGCCAGATACCCTGACCATCACGGACAATCGGACCGGGAAGCAGTACGAGGTCCCGATCTCCTACGGTACGTATCCGGAGTACGGAGCCTCCATTCCGACAGCCGACCTCCGAAACATCAAGGCGTCCGAGGACGACTTCGGTCTGCTGGGCTACGACCCCGGTTTCAAGAACACGGCTTCGTGCCACAGCTCGATCACGCACATCGACGGCGACAAGGGCATCCTCCGCTATCGGGGCTACCCGATCGAGGAGCTGGCGGAGCACGGCAGCTACCTGGAGGTGGCCTACCTGGTCGTGCACGGGCGCCTGCCCACGCGCGACGAGCTCGAGGCGTGGACCCACGAGATCACCTTCCACACGTACGTGCACGAGTCCATCAAGAAGTTCACGGAGGGCTTCCACTACGACGCGCACCCGATGGGCATGCTCGTCTCCACGGTGGCGGCGCTGTCGACCTTTTACCCGGAGGCCCGTGACATCTCCGACGCGGAAAACCGGCGGACCCAGATCGTGCGGCTCATCGCCAAGATGCCGACGCTGGCCGCGTTCGCGTACCGGCACTCCAAGGGGCTGCCGTTCGTGTACCCGGACAACGATCTCAGCTACGCGGGCAACTTCCTGAACATGATGTTCAGCATCGGGGAGCCCAAGCAGCCGCCCAACCCGGTGCTCCAGAAGGCGCTCGAGGTCCTCTTCATCCTGCATGCCGACCACGAGCAGAACTGCTCCGCGACCGCGATGCGATCGGTGGGCTCGTCCCACGCGGATCCCTACGTGTCGGTGGCCGCGGCGGCGGCGGCGCTGTACGGACCCCTTCACGGGGGGGCCAACGAGCAGGTCCTCCGAATGCTGCGGGAGATCGGGACGAAGGACCGGGTGCCGGAGTTCGTCGACCGCGCCAAGTCCGGCGACTTCCGCCTCATGGGCTTCGGCCACCGGGTGTACAAGAACTACGACCCCCGCGCCCGGATTCTGAAGTCCATGGCGCGCGATGTGTTCGAGGTGACGGGCAGCTCGCCGCTGCTGGACCTGGCCCTGGAGCTGGAGCGGGTCGCCCTCGAAGACGAGTACTTCGTGAGCCGCAGGCTGTACCCGAACGTGGACTTCTACTCGGGAATCATTTACCAGGCCATGGGTTTCCCCGTGGACATGTTCCCGGTCCTGTTCGCGATCCCGCGCGTCTCGGGCTGGCTGGCGCAGTGGCAGGAGATGCTGGAGGATCCGGACCAGAAGATCGCCCGGCCCCGCCAGGTCTACACCGGGGCGGACGAGCGGCCGTACGTGCCGATCGACGAGCGAACCGGCGCGGACGAGCAGGTGGGATCACCCGTGGGCGCGGGGATGGACGGGCGGTAGCGCGCCGCCCTCCGTCCGGCGGACCCCACCCGGGCGTCGCCGGAGCGAGGAGCCAGGGCCGGCCGGCGGGAAGCGTCCGCCGGCCGGCCCTTCGTTCGTGATGGCGCCCTACGGCGTCAGGCGGTTGATCGTCCTCGGGAAGGGGATGACCTCGCGGATGTGGGGCACGCCGCACATCCAGCCCACCGTGCGCTCGAGGCCCAGGCCGAAGCCCGAGTGCGGGAAGGTGCCGTAGCGGCGGAGGTCCAGGTACCAGCCGTACGCCTCCTCGGGCAGGCCCTCCTCGCGGATCCTGGCCAGGAGGCGGTCGAAGTCGTCCTCGCGCTGGCTGCCCCCGATGACCTCCCCGAAGCCTTCCGGAGCGTACAGGTCGTCGCACTTCACCGTGCGCGGGTCCTCGGGGTTCTCCTTCATGTAGAAGGCCTTGGCCTCCTTGGGGAAATCGTACACGAACACGGGCTTGGGCCGGTCCTCGGTGAGGAGGGTCTGGTCCTCGCCGCCCAGGTCCTCGCCCCAGGTGATCGCGCTTCCCTTCCCCCGCAGGTACTCGACGGTCTCCGTGTAGCTCATGCGGTCGAAGGGCGGCGTCACGGCCTCGAGCTTCGATACGTCCCGCTCCAGGACATCGAGCTCGGCGCGGCCGCGCTCCAGGACCCGGCCCACGATGAAGGCGACGAACGCCTCCTGGACGGCCATGTTGCCCTCGCTGTCCGTCCAGGCCATCTCGGGCTCGACCATCCAGAACTCGGTCAGGTGCCGCCGGGTCTTGGACTTCTCCGCCCGGAACGTGGGACCGAAGCAGTACACGTTGCCGAGCGCGGCCGCGGCGGCCTCCACGTACAGCTGTCCGGTCTGGGCCAGGTAGGCGGTGCCGAGGTCGAAGTACTCGGTCTCGAACAGCTCGCCGGCCTCCTCCCCGATCGAGCCGGTGAGGATGGGCGTGTCGATCAGCGTGAAGTGCCGATCGTAGAAGAAGTCCCGGATGGCCTTCTCGACCTCGTCCCGGATCCGGAGGATGGCGACCTGGCGCGGATGGCGGAGCCACAGGTGCCGGTGGTCGTGCAGGAACTCCGGCCCGTGCTCCTTGGGCTGGATCGGATAGTCCGCCGACGGGCCCAGCACCCGGAGCTCCCGCACCGAGAGCTCGTAGCCTCCCGGCGCGCGGGCGTCCGCGCGCACCTGCCCACGCACACGCACGCTGGCCTCGTAGTGGGCCGCGTTCGCGGCCTCCCAGCTCTCCTCGTCGACGTCGCCCCGGGAGACCACGGCCTGGACCTCGGGCGTACCGTCCGGAAGCGACGTCCCGTCGCGCAGGATGAGGAAGGCGATCTTCCCGCTGGAGCGGAAGTTCCGCACCCAGGCGAGGAGCTCGACTTCCTCTCCGGCATGCCCGGAGAGCTCCGCGATGGTCGATCTCGTGGTTGACATGGCGCGAAGCTAGATCCGCGCCGCGGCAGGGTCAACGCGAGCGCGAGGATTCGGTCCGACTCATCAATGATGGCACATGCGTTGCTCCTCGATGTCGAGTGCGAGCAGTACAGCGACTCGAGAGGGAGAAGCCGAGAATGCAGCGAGTAACGGCGATATTCGACGACATGGACGAGGCCGAGGCGGCGGTGGACGACCTGCGAAGCGAGGGCATCGACGAGGACCGCATAGGCCTTCTCACCCGTCACTCGGGCGAGGATCGCGAGCACAGAGACGCGAAGGCAGCGGCCCGGGGTGCCGAGGTCGGCGCCGGCGCCGGCGCCATCATGGGGATCGCAGCAGCCTTCATTCCCGGCGTGGGCCCCTTCATCACGGCTGGCGTGCTCACGAGCTGGATCGGGTCGGTGGCGGGCGGCGCGGCCGCCGGAGCGGCCGTGGGCGGCACGACGGGAGCGCTGGCCGGCCTGCTGGAGGAAAAGGCCGAGTACGGCCCCGAGGAGGCCCGGGCCTATGCCGAGGCCGTCTCCGAGGGCGGCGTGCTCGTCACGGTGGACACGGCGGGAACCGTCGAGGAGGACGAGGTGCTCGGGACCCTGACCCAGCACGGAGGGATGGTCGAGGTGGCCGAACTGGCCTGACGACCGGCGAGCCGGGAGACCGGCCGCGTGAGCGGGTTCCGGCCGACCGGGCTTCGACGCGAGAGGCCGGCCGCACCGGTGGGTGCGGCCGGCCTCTCGCGCATCCCGGGCCGGGGCCGGATCACGATCCGGCCCATCACCCCCCCAGCGGTCGGTCGTGGATCTCCTTCCACACCTCGTACGACGGCTTCGGGATGAGGTCGGAGTCCACGATTCCCATGTGGGCGAACGGGGCCAGTCCGGCCGCGCGGTCCGCCGGCAGGCCCAGCGAGGGGATGTCGAGGTCGGCGAACACGAGCATCACCCACAGGCGCGCGTCGACGCCGTCGAGCAGCGTCTCGTAGCGACGGAAGAAGTCGACCTGCTCCTGCGGGGTGGACTGGAAGGCGTCGGTGCTCTGCGAGCTCCACCCCCCCTCGACCATGATGAGGGGCAGGCTCGTGGCGTCCCGGAAGCGCTGCAGGTAGTCGTCGGGGACGTCGGCCGGCGTGGGGAACACGAACACCGGGTACGAGGACAGTCCCAGGGCGTCGATGTCGAAGTCGTCGATGAGTGCGAACTGGTCGATGCCCTGCCCGCCGAAGTAACCCGACGCGTCCTCCACCTGGAAGGACACGAACACCTTCGTGTCCGGGCTCAGGGAGCGGATCTCGGGCGCGAGGCTGTCGATCATGCCGACCAGCGTGCGGTAGAGGGTCGAGTCCCCGTGCGCGGCCAGCGTGTTGATCTCCGAGGCCAGGCCCATCCACTCGGGATGGATCCGGGTGGCGATGGCCCGGACCCACGCCTCGTGGGTGGCGCGGATGTCCGCCTCCAGGATGCTGCGGCCGACGGCGAGCAGTTCCGGCGTCTCCCTGGTCCGGTTCAGGCCATCGAGCGGGTCCACCAGGAAGACGATCTTCTCGCCCAGCGCCCGCAGGTAGTCCGCCACGCCCCCCCGGTCCTCGACCAGAGAGTCCATCGGCGCCCCGGCCAGCAGCTGGGCCCAGGGCACGGGCTGCTGGAGGATGGCCACGTCGGAGACCTCGGCCGCGGCCTTGGTGGCGGCGAAGAAGGACGCCTCGCTCGGCCGCGGCGGGACCGCGGACCAGCCCATCTCGTAGGTGCGGGGCTCGGACGCCGGAGTGGGCCCGACGGTGGAGCCTCCCCCGCCGCAGGCGACGAGGCCCAGGGCGAGCAGGGCGGCGTACGACCGTGAGCGCGGCATGGCCTCAAGCTAGACCGGTCCTCCGTGGCCGCCAAGCGCCCCCCCGCGTCCCAGGTCGCTTGAACCTACGAGGACGAGGCCGTAATCTTCATCATCTGAACATGTATTCATACGTTGTCGGTTACTCCGGGGGCTCGCCGCCGGGAGCGTCCGACGAGAGGAGAAGCGAGACGCGACATGAACAGCGAGACCGACCCCGATGAGGCTCCCGCCGAAGACCTGTGCGACGTGCACCTCGTGCACGAGGACGCGGTCCACGAGGCGCTCCGCGAGCAGGAGGACGCGGACCACCTCACCTACCTGGCCGACACCTTCCAGATCCTGGCCAATCCGACGCGCCTGCAGATCGTGGACGCGCTCGCCAGGCGAGAGCTGTGCGTGTGCGACCTCGCGGCCGTGGTCGGCGTGAGCCAGTCCGCGGTCAGCCACCACCTGCGGCAGCTCCGGCAGATGAAGATCGTACGCTACCGGAAGGACGGCCGCATGGCCTACTACCGCCTGGACGACGAGCACATCGCCTCCCTGTTCGCCATCGGCCTGCAGCATGTCCGTGAGTAGGTCGGCCGCGACCGAGGCGCGGGACGCCGACGGCCGCCCGGCCGACGGTGCCGGCCGCCGCCTCCTTCAGCTCCGGGTCGGCGGCATGGACTGCCCCGACTGCGCCCGCCGCATCCGCGATCGGCTGATCCACCTGGAGGGCGTGACGGAGGCGGAGGGGCACCCGGTCTCGCGACGCCTCGTCGTGGAGTTCGACCCGGCGCGGCTGACCCCGGAGAGGATCCGCGCCGAGGTCGGGCGGCTGGGTTACGTGGCCGACGCCCTCGAGGACGGGGGCGACGGCGTGTCGCGCGGGCGAGCCGCGCCGGCAGCCGGGACCTGGCGGAGCCGGGAGGCGGTCCTGGCCTACGTTTCGGCCGGGCTGTTCGCCGTCGGCCTGCTGCTGAGCTGGCTGGCGCCGGGACCCGTCCTGGCCCGATTCCCCCGCCACGCCCTGCACGCCGGGGACCTCGCCTTCCTGGCGTCGGCGCTGGTCGGGGGCTGGAACTTCTTCCCCAAGGGGCTGCGGGCGGCCAGGACCCTCTCCCTGGACATGAACTTCCTCATGACGGTGGCCATCCTGGGAGCCACCGGACTGGGGGAGTTCCTGGAGGCCGGCGCCATCGCCTTCCTGTTCTCGTTCGCCGAGCTCCTGGAGGACTACTCGGTGGACCGCGCCCGCCGATCCATCGAGGCGCTCATGGAGCTCGCCCCCGACCGGGCCACGGTCGAGCGCGGGGGCGCCGAGCAGGCCGTGCGGGCCGACGACGTGGGGGTCGGCGAGGTCGTGGTCGTCCGGCCCGGCGAGAAGGTCCCCGTGGACGGCCGGGTGATCGAGGGAAGCTCGGCCGTGAACGAGGCTCCCATCACCGGGGAGTCCATGCCGGTGGACCGCGAGGTCGGCGACGAGGTGTTCGCGGGCACGATCGTCACCGGCGGCTTCCTGCGCGTCCGCACCGAGAAGCGGGCGTCGGCCACCACCCTGGCGCGCATCGTCCACCTGGTGCAGGAGGCGGAAGAGAAGAAGGCCCCGACCGAGCGGTTCGTGGAGCGCTTCTCCCGCTGGTACACGCCGGGCGTCGTGGTCCTGGCCCTGGTCGTGGCCGCCCTGCCTCCGCTGGCCTTCGGCGCCGAGGTGACGACCTGGATCCTGCGCGGGCTCACCTTGCTGGTGATCGCCTGCCCGTGCGCCCTGGTCATCTCCACGCCGGTCGCCGTAGTGAGCGGGATCACGGCCGCCGCCCGCCGGGGCGTGCTCATCAAGGGCGGAACGCACCTGGAAGCCCTGGGCCAGGTACGGGCGGTGGCGCTGGACAAGACGGGGACCCTGACCCACGGACATCCCGAGCTCACCGACGTCGTGGCGCTCCACGGGGAGAGCGAAGAGGAGATCCTCGCCCTGGCCGCCGCGCTCGAGCAGCGCTCGGAGCATCCCGTGGCCGGCGCCATCCTGCGCGGCGCCCGCGAACGCGGCGTGGAGCCCGACGCTCGTACGGTGGCGGCGTTCGAGGGGATACGGGGTCTGGGCGTGACGGCCCGCCTGGACGATGAGCCGTACCTGATCGGCCGCACTGACCTGTTCGAGAGCGCGTCCGTGGACGGGACCCGCCTCGAGCGACTCCAAAAGGAGGGAAAGACGGTCGTGCTGGTCGGCCTCCCCGGCCGCGTGCTCGGCCTGCTGGCCGTGGCGGACCGGCCACGTGCCGAGGCCGCTCCCGCCATCCGACGCCTGCGCGAGGCCGGGATCGAGCACGTCGTCATGCTCACGGGCGACAACCGGCCCACGGCCGAGGCCATCGCCGCGGAGGTCGGGATCGACGAGGTACACGCCGACCTCCTCCCCGAGCAGAAGGTCGACATCGTGCGCCGGCTCGAAAAGCGTTACGGCGCGGTGGCCATGGTCGGCGACGGCGTCAACGACGGCCCGGCGCTCGCGGCGGCGCGGGTGGGCGTCGCCATGGGCGTGGCGGGGAGCGACGTGGCCCTCGAGACGGCGGACGTGGCGCTCATGGGGGACGACCTCTCCCGCCTGGCCTACGCGGTCCGCCTGGCCCACCGCGGGCGAGGCGTCATCCGGCAGAACATCGGCGCTTCGCTCCTGCTCAAGGGACTCCTCGCGGCCGGGGTGCCGCTCGGCCTCGTGTCCCTCGCCCTCGCCGTCATCGTGGGCGACATGGGCGCCGCCCTCGGCGTGACGGTCAACTCACTGAGGCTGGCACGGGTCGAGTCCTAGGCGACGGGGCGCGGCCTGCGCCGCATCAGCCCACGTTGCGCATGGCCGCTCGGATCTTCTCGACCATGGCTTCGCTCATCTCCTCCAGGCTGTGGACCCGCCGTGCGTGGTGACGCACCAGCTCGAGCAGCGCCTCCGGGTCGTCGGCGCGTGCCTCGTAGTCACAATCGAGTCCAAGATCTCTGCAGCGTATCATCTTGGCCATGTTCACCTCATGTTGAATGAGAGATGCGAGCGTCGCCTCTCGCGCGGGACGGCCCGAATCTCCACAGGGTCGAGTCCTCCACGGGACGATAGCCCAGGCGGGCGTACAGGGCGTTCGACGTGGGGTTGGCGAGGTCGGTGAACAGTACCACGGCCTCGACGCCCCGCCTCAGGAGCCGCTCGCTGAGCCCCGCCACGCAGGCCGTGGCGTAGCCCCTCCCCCGCTCGGCGGGGGGTGTGTATACGTAGCCGATGCGGGCGGTGTGCGGAGACTCGCCCCCGATGGCGGCCATGGACCGCGGACGGCCGGCATGCTCCCAGAGGACGACGGCGCCCTCCTCCAACAGACGGTCTGCGGTGGCGGCGGCGTCCGGGAGCATGATGTCGGCCTCGCGGGCGAACTCTTCCAGCCACGCGACCAGTCCGTCGCGGTCGGCCGCCGCCGCCTCCCGCACGCGCCCCGGCGCCGGGTGGGCCGGCGGCAGCCATCGATCGAGACGGAGGAGACGCTCCTCAACGCCCACCGTCGCCCGCAGTTCGTGCGCTTCGGCCCAGCGGCGCGCGAACGCCGCCGACGTGCGCTTCGGGCCCATCACGGCAGGCAGCTCCGGGTAGGCCCGGCCCACATCCTCCACGAGAGCGGACAGAGCCTCGGCCGGAGCCTCGGTCACGAGGAGGGGCCACGGCGGCGTTCGCAGCGCGCATCCCTCCAGCCCCCCGCCACCCTCGATGACGGCCAGGTACGTCGGCGCTGCCCCCGGCCGGCGCGACCGGGCGAGGCGGTGGGTCACGCCGAGAAGCAGCGTGTGTTCGACCTCGCGCTCCAGGAGCCACGAGCCTGCCCTCGCAAGGAAGGCCCTTGCGTCCTTGTAGCGCCGAACTCGCCGTGCAGCGTCCATGGGGCAGCGTACGCCGCCCGCCACGCGACGGTCAACCGCGGCGTCGCCGATCGGCCACGCCGCTCGACGCACCGAGTCGCAGGCCGCCCCGCGGTTCGACCGATCCGCCGCAGAAGGCCCGCGAAGCATCCGGAGGCCCCTTCCTGTATGTTGGGGGAGGAGTGGTCATGGACGAGCGCAAGACGACATCGCGTCCCGCCATCGATGGCGCCGCCGCCCGGGCGGGGCGCTTCGCCGCGTCCGGGCACCTCCGCGGCCTGGTCGCCGCGCTGGTCGCCGCGGCGGCGCTCCTGTGGCCGGGCTCCCGGGAGGGGAGCTACCTCCGGGCCGCGGTGCCCGGCTCCGCCCCCGGGCCGCGACCGGCCGCTCGGCCCGGCCCGGCGACCTGCCCCCTCTTCCTCCTGCGCCGCGACGGGGCCGGGCTGCGCCTCGACGTGGACGGGCTGGCCGCCGGCTCGATCGAGGCGTTCCCTCTCGGGGATCGGAGCGGCATCGTCGCCGTCCTGCTTCCGCCGGTGGAGGGCGTGCAGCGTCGCGCCTTCCGCGCCCACCCCGGCCCGGGAGCCGCCGCCACGGTCCACTGCGGCGATGGCTGGGTGTCGATCACCTACCGCGACGAGCACCTGGGCGCGACCCGTACACCTCGCGTGTCGCTCGCGGATCTCCGGCGCAGCCAGGTCCGGATCACCGTGCTGGGAGACGGCGTTCTCCTCGGCTACCTCCTCCGGGAGGGCCGGACCCTGGCCCGCGATCCGCTCGTCCCGCCGGTGCTCCCCGAGAGGGCGGCCGCCGCGTTGGGCCCCGACCGCATCGTGGTCGCCAGCGACGCCCGCACGCGGGGTCCGGGGGTCGTCGAGGGCACGGTGCCGATCCGTGGCGTGGGCCCCTACCTCACCGGCACGCTGTCGGTGCCCGGGGGCGGAACCGGCGAGGCGATCCTGGACCTGGGTGCCAACCGCACCACGCTGTCGACCCTGATCCTGGCCATGGCGAGCGGGGCCCGCATGACGCCGGCGGCGCTGCGCCTGCCGCACTTGCGCCGGGACCGTGGCACCCGGGCCCTGGGCGGCGAGCTGTCCCGGGTGAACGCGATCCAGGTGGCCGGGCTCAGGGTCGGCGGCGTCGATTTCCGTGACGCCGCCGTGGATGTGCTCGACGATCTCCCGGCCCTCGAGCGTCACAGCTTCGCCGGCGTCGTCGGCACGGACCTGCTCGGCCGTGCCGACGTCGTGCGCATTCACATGCCCACGGCCACCCGTGACGGATCGCTCGAGCTCCTGTCCGAAGAGGAGGCCCGGCGTTCGCGCTCCCGGGCTCGCGCCGAGGTTCCCTTCGTGGAGATGGCCGGCCTCATCGTCATTCCGGGCGTCGTGGGAGGTCACACGGTCCCCCTCGTGCTCGACACGGGTTCGCCCACGACCCTGGTCACTCCAGAGCTGGCGAGCGACCTGGGGATGTTCCCCGTGACGGGCCAGCCCACCATGCTCTCGGGCCTGGACGGCGCCGCGATCCCGGCCTGGCCCGACACCCTCAAGGCCCTCGACCTGGGCGGTGCTCGCTTCGAAGCGATTCCCGCGGCCGTGGCCGTGCTGCCCGTGCTCGAGCGCATCGGCCTCCCGGCGCGCTCCATCCTGCTCGGCCAGTCGTTCCTCGGGCAGTTGGAGACGCTGGAGGTGGACTGGCTCGCCGGCGTGGTCCGCTTCTACCGCTAGCCTCCCTCTCGGCCCCGTCCGCGGGCCTCGAAACCTCCGTTCCGGGCGTGGCCCGGTCGCTTCCCGCCGGCGTCACGTCGCCCTAGCTTCCCGGGACACGGCCCGCGTGGCCGCACACGATCACCGCCCCGGAGGAGCCGCTCGTGCGACATCGCCGCCCGCTCGCCGCCCTGATCCTGGTGCCCCTGGTCCTCTCGTGCTCGCGGAAACCGGCCCCGGCTCCAGTCGACGTGGTCGAGGCGACGATTCCGGCGGTCGAGGCCGCCCTCCGCTCGGGACGGACGACCTGCCACATGGTGGTCGAGGCGTACCTGCGCCGCATCCGGGCCTACGACGACTCCACGGGGCTCCACGCCATCACCGTGATCAATCCGCGGGCCCTCCAGCGGGCCGACTCCCTGGACGCGCGGCTGGCGCGAGGGGACTCCCTCGGAGCGCTGTTCTGCGTGCCGATGCTGGTCAAGGACAACTACGACACCCACGACCTGCCCACGACGGGTGGCTCGATCGCCCTGCTCCACAACGTCCCGCCCACCGATGCCACGGTCGTCCGCCGCATCCGACGGGCGGGCGCGGTGGTGGTGGCCAAGACGAACATGGCCGAGTGGGCGTTCAGCGCGAAGCAGACCGTGAGCTCCTCGTTCGACACCACCGCCAACGCCTACGCGCTGGACCGCGTCCCGGCTGGATCGAGCGGTGGGACGGCCTCGGGGGTGGCGGCCAGCTTCGGGTTGGTGGGATTGGGCACCGACACGGGCAACTCGATCCGCGGGCCGTCCTCCCACCTGGACCTGTTCGGCATCCGCTCCACCCTCGGTCTGGTGAGCCGGGCCGGGATCATCCCGCTGGCCTTCGACCGGGACGTGGCCGGGCCGATGGCGAGGACGGTCACCGACGCGGCCCGCGTCCTGAGCGTGATCGCGGGCCCCGATCCGGACGATCCCTACACGGCGGCCTCCCGGGGCCACGTCGCGGCCGACTACATGAACTTCCTCGAGCGGGACGGACTGCGGGGCGCCCGCATCGGGGTGCTGCGCGCCCTGGCCGATCCCTCGAACAGCGACAGCTCCGTCCTGCGGCTGTTCGACCAGGCCGTCTCGGACCTGCGCGCGGGAGGCGCCGTGATCGTCGACTCGATCGTGGTCCCTCACCTCGCGGCGCACCTGAAGGACGACGACTTCTGCCCCCGGTTCCGGTACGACATGCACGAGTACCTGGCCTCCCTCGGGCCCGAGGCCCCCATACACGACGTGATGGAGGTCCTGAACACGGGCCGGTACTCGTCCTACGTGAAGCAGGACCTCGAGTACTTCGCGAAGTACCCCGCCGACGTGCCGCCCTCGAAGTGGGACCCGCCCTGCCCCGATTACGCGGAGAACCCGGGTCGACAGAGCTTCCTGCGAGACGTGGTGGCCGCCATGGACAGCGCCCGGGTCGAGGCGATCGTGTATCCGACCTGGACGTATCCACCCGCGCACCTGGACCGGGCCGCGGCCGAATACCGCGGCGACAACAGCCAGCTCATCGCCCCGCCCACCGGGATGCCGGCGGGGACCGTGCCGATGGGATTCTCCCACGGGAAGTACCCGGCCGGCCTCCAGATCCTGGCCCGGCCGTGGGACGAGGGGACGATCCTCAGGCTGGCCTATGCATACGAGCAGGCCACCGATCACCGGCGGCCGCCGCCGGGCTTCCCGGCACTGCCGCCGGCTCGCTAGGCCGGCTCGCCGGGGGAGGGGCCGCTAGAGCCCCTCCGTCACCCCCTCCCACAGGTCGAACCAGTACGCCAGATACTTCCACTCGCCCCATCCGTCATACACGGCCCGGGCCTGCGCATCGGACGGGCGCTCGCCGGCGAAGTACTTCTCGGCCACGAACTCGCGGAACACGCTGTCCACGGCCAGCTCGTCGTAACGCCCCACCAGCATGAGGAGCGTGGCCGCCGCGTACGGCCCCACTCCCTTGATGGCCAGGAGCTCGTCCCGAAGCTCGACGGTCGGGCGGTCGGATCGAGCCAGGTCCTCGAGATCGAGGTGGCCCGAGGCGACGCGCCCCGCCAGCTCGCGCACGTACGCCGACCGGTAGCCCAGCGACGTGCGGGCGTCGAACTCGGCCGCCGGGACGGCGGCCAGCGCCTCCGCGCTGGGAAAGGCGCGGAGGGACGGATCCCCCGGCCACGGATCGCCGAAGGCGTCCACGAGGCCCCGCACCATACGCTTCGTGCCGCCCCACTGGACGTTGGTCGTGCACAGGGTCTTGACGGTGTCCTCGAACAACGTCGGAGAGCGGAGGAGCCGTCCCAGGCCCCCGCACACGCGATTCCAGGGGCGGCCGCGCCCGCGGCACAGGGCGTAGAAGGGCCGCAGCTCCTCGCCCAGGCGGAACATGTGCCTCACATCGGCCTCCAGGGCGCGCCGGTCCGCGGCCGGGAGCCGGCCGCGGTGCTCGACCCGGACGGCCACCCCGCTCCGCGACCCCTCGCCGGCGCGGAGCTCCAGGCGGACGACCCGCCCCGTCGCCAGCCGGTGGACCCGGTGCATGGTGCCGCTGCTCTCGTCCCACGCGTTGGGGGCGAGCACGACCCACCCGTGGGAGTATGCCGTTCCCTCGAAGTCGAAGGGGGCGTCGGGAGCGAGGACGAAGTGCGTGGAGTCCATGGCTGCTCAAGCTAGGCGAGGAAGCCGCCGAGAACGAGGGCGGGGATGGCGGCGGAACGACCCGGCCCGACCACACGTTGGTGTCGCAGAGGGCGTCTTCCAGGCAGCGCCTTGCGCGGACCGCTCGGCGTCGAGATTTTTTCAGTCTCTAAGGTCGACCGCCATCGGACGCGCTGATCCGTACGCCCACCATCGATCCCCGGACCTCCGTCCGGGGGAGACAGAATCTCGCTGCGAGGTGAAGCCATGCTCCGTCGCTTCCCGTGCTCCGTGCTCGTCGCCCTCGGACTCGCGGCGGCCACCGTGCTGCCCGGACCCACGGCCGCTCAGTCGACGGCCACGGCCGCGGCTTCAAGGGCCTCCGACAGGGGGTCGGTGGGTTCCCCGGCGGCCGCCGTGGACATCCCCTATCAGAGGTTCGTGCTGGGCAACGGTCTCACCCTCCTGGTCCACGAGGACCACAAGGCGCCCATCGTGGCCGTGAACATCTGGTATCACGTGGGCTCCAAGAACGAGCCCGATGGCCGCAGCGGCTTCGCCCACCTGTTCGAGCACCTGATGTTCAACGGCTCGGAGAACTTCGACGACGAGTACTTCAAGCCGTTCGAGCGGGCGGGCGCCACCGACATGAACGGCACCACGAACGAGGACCGCACCAACTACTTCGAGAACGTGCCGAACACGGCGCTGGACATGGCCCTGTGGATGGAGTCGGACCGCATGGGCCACCTGGTCGGCGCCATCGACACGGCCAAGGTCGACGAGCAGCGCGGCGTGGTGCAGAACGAAAAGAGGCAGGGCGAGAACCAACCCTACGGCAAGGTCTTCACCTACATTGCCCACAACACGTACCCCGTCGGGCATCCCTACCACCACACGGTGATCGGCTCGATGGAGGACCTGGACGCGGCCAGCGTGGCCGATGTCAGGGAGTGGTTCGGACAGTACTACGGGCCGTCCAACGCCGTGCTGTCGATTGCCGGGGACGTGGACGC
>CANPVD010000067.1 GCA_947581615.1 Candidatus Humimonas hydrogenitrophica | reverse complement strand
GGACCGCGTGATCGAGTCGCTCGAGGCGCAGGGGGTGCCGAGCCGCGGCTACTTCACCCCGGTCCACCGGCAGCCCTACCTGTCCGACCACCCGAGCGCGTCCGGGGCGCGGCTCCCGGTGACGGAAGCAGCGGCTCGCCGGACGCTGGCTCTCCCGTTCCACGGAGGACTCACGGAGGACGAGGTCGATCGGGTGGGCCGGGCGCTCGAGAAGGCCACACGGTCATGAACGGCGGCGAAGGCCCCGGGCCCGCACGCGGGCCGGCCGGCGGGCCCGCCGCCTCCCGCGCGGCCCTCACGCCCCTCGAGGCCGCCAACGTCCTGCTGCGCCACTGGCGCCTGGTGGTCGGCGTGCCACTGGCCCTGGCGTTCGTGGTCGGCCTCGTCGGCCTCCTGCGGCCGCGCGAGTACACCTCCGGGGCCAGCTTCATGCCCAACCAGGGGAGCTCCAACAATTCCGCCCTGGCCGGCATCGCGGCGCAGTTCGGCGTCAACATCGGAGCTCAGGCGGGCAACTCGCCCGAGTTCTACGCCGACCTGCTCAACTCCCACGACCTGCTGCGCTCGGCCGTGCTCTCCCGCTATGCGTCGTCCAGGGGGGGCGCCGCCGCGGCCGATTCGGGTGCCGCGTCCTCCACGGGCTGGCGCGACCTCGTCCAGATCTGGGAGGTCTCGGCCGGGGACTCCGCCCGGAGCGTCGAGAAGGCCATCACCCTGCTCGGCCGGCGCATGACCGTGGGGGTGCGCTCGCAGACCGGGGTCGTGGAGGTCGCGGTGCACACGCGGGATCCGTCGCTCTCGCGCCAGATCACGTCGCGGCTCATCGACCTCGTGAACACCTTCAACCTGGAGACGCGCCAGTCGCAGGCGGGCGCGCAGCGGAAGTTCATCGAGGGCCGCCTCCAGGTGTCACGCCGCCAGCTCCTCCAGTCCGAGGATAGTCTGCAGGCGTTCCTCGAGCACAACCGGAGCTACCAGAACTCCCCGGAGCTCCAGTTCGAGGAGTCTCGCCTGCAGCGGCACGTGGACCTGCGTCAGCAGGTGTACACCTCCCTGGCACAGTCCTACGAGCAGGCCCGCATCGACGAGGTCCGGACGACGCCGGTCATCACGGTCGTGGATCCACCGGAGCTCCCGGCCCGACCCGATCGCCGCCACTTGTTCCTCTACGTGGGAATCGCGCTCGTCCTGGGGGGGATCGTGGGGATCGTGCTGGCGTTCGCGGCCAGCTACCTGGAGCGGGCCCGGGAGATGGACCCCGGCGAGTTCGACGAGTTCAAAGCCGGATGGCGGTCGATGCTGGCCGACGTTCGCGGGCTGGCTCGCCGGCTGCGCCGCCGTCGGGGGGGGGCCTGAAGCGAGCCCCGACGGGAGTCCTGACGGGAATCGGGAGTGCTCCCGAGGTGCGGCGACGTACAGACCGTCGGGCCGGTGCCCGCCTTTCGGGCCGTCGCGGTCGTTCGCTTCCGGAAGATGGTCGGCAGCCCCTCTCCTCAGCGGGCCATGGGCCACAGCACCGGAATCAGCACCACCGCCATCGCTCCCGCCAGGAGCTGGAGCGGGAGCCCGGCCTTCGTGAAGTCGGTGAAGCGGTAGCCGCCCGGTCCGTACACCATGAGGTTCGTCTGGTAGCCGAGCGGCGTCGCCATCGAGAGCGAGGCGGCCACCGTGACCGCGATGACCAGCGGTCGGGCGGCCAGGCCCAGGTCCCCGGCCACGGACACGGCCACGGGAAACATGAGGGCCGCGGCGGCGTTGTTGGTGATCAGCTCGGTGAGCACGAGCGTCCCCAGGAAGAGGCCCGCCAGCACGCCGCGCGGCCCGAAGGAGGCCGATGCGTCCGTGACGCCCTCGGCCAGGAGCGCGGCCGCGCCGCTCTTCTCCATGGCCACCGCGATCCCGAGCGCCGAGCCGATCACCACCAGTAGCGACCAGTCCACGGCGCGCTTGGCCTCGCCCGGGCTCAGGCATCCCGTCGCGACCATGGCCAGGCCGCCCAGCGCGGCCGCGAGCGTGATCGACACGAGGCCGGTAGCCGCCAGGGTCACCACCGTCGCCAGGACCAGGATCGAGATCCAGCGGTGTTCGTGGCGGGGGGCCGCGCTGTCGTCCACCCGGCTGACCAGGTAGAAGTCGGAGGAGTCGCGGAAGGCGCGGTCGAACCCGGCGGCGGCCTCCAGCATGAGCGCGTCGCCCGGCCGGAGGACGATGTCGCCGATCCGCCTCTCGATGCGCTCGCCGTGGCGGTGGACGGCGATGACGGCGGCGTTGTAGCGGGCCCGGAAGCTGGCCTCGCGGATGCTCGAGCCAACGAGCGGCGAGCCGGGAGAGATCACGGCCTCGTGCAGCTCGAGCGCCTCTTCGCCGCCATCCGCACCCCCCTCCGGCTCGCCGCCCGTGATCGGCTCCAGCCCCCGGTAGCGCCGCAGGTCCACGATCGTCTCCACCAGGCCGGCGAAGGTGAGCCGGTCGCCCTCGGCCAGCCGCTCGGCCGGCCCCACGGGCGCCACGATCCCCGTCGTGCGCTCGATCCGCACCAGGAACAGCCCGGGAAGGTGGCGGAGCCCGGCGTCCTCCACCGTGCGCCCGATGAGCGGCGAGGGGGAGGTGAGCCGCATCTCGGCCAGGTAGCGCCGGGCGCTCTCGGCGTCCGCCTCCACCTGGCTCCGGTCGGGGAGGAGAGCGGGCCCGGCCAGCACCAGGTAGACGAGCCCCACGACCGCGATCGGCACGCCGATCCGGGCCAGCTCGAAGAAGCCCAGCTCGGCCAGGCCGTGGCCCTTCATGAGGCCGTCCACCACCAGGTTGGTCGACGTCCCGATCAGCGTGCACAGGCCGCCCAGGATCGAGGCGTAGGAGAGCGGGATGAGCACGCGCGAGGGCGCGATCCCGCGGCGCCGGGACCAGCGCGTGGCCACCGGGATCCCCATGGCCACGATGGCGGTGTTGTTGAGGAAGGCGGAGGCGACCACCGTGGTGCCGGTGAGCCGCGCGAGCGCCTGGCGCAGCGTGCGGGCCGTGCCGAGCACCAGGTCGGTGACCACCTCCAGCGCCCCGGTCACCTTGAGCCCGGCCGCCACCACCAGGAGTCCGGCGATGGTGAGGAGAACGGGGTTCGAGAAGCCGCGGAGGGCGGCCTCGAAGTCCAGCACCCCCGCCGCCACGAGGACGACCAGGGCGCCGAACAGGAGGACGTCGGGACTGAGGACCTCGCGGGCCAGCGCGACGATGGTGAGCGCCACCACCGCCAGCGTGATCGCCGCGTCGAGGCTCACTCCCGGTAGGCCTCCATGAGCACGTCCGCGACCTCCGGCCGGCTGAACTCGGCCGGCGGCCGCTCCCCGCGGGCCAGCATCTCCCGCACTTTCGTCCCCGACAGGAAGATGCGCTGGTCGGGCCCGGAGGGCGAGGTCTTGGCCGTGGCCATCTGCCCCGTCACCGTGCACCAGAAGGCGTGCTCGAACTTCATGGGCCGGATGCCGAGGGCGTCCCGGTCGATGGTCTCGAAGATCTCCTGGGCGTCGTAGGTGCCGTAGTAGTTCCCGACGCCCGCGTGGTCCCGCCCCACGATGAAGTGGGTGCAGCCGTAGTTGCGGCGCATGATGGCGTGGTGGATGGCCTCCCTGGGGCCGGCGTAGCGCATGGCGGCCGGGAGCACGGACAGGAGGACCCGGTCCTCCGGGTAGTAGTGCTCCAGGATGACCTCGTAGCAGCGCATGCGGACGTCGGGCGGCACGTCGTCGGGTTTCGTCTCCCCGACCAGCGGGTGGACCAGGAGCCCGTCCACCAGCTCCAGCGCGCACTTCTGGATGTACTCGTGCGCGCGGTGGATCGGGTTCCGGGTCTGGAAGGCGACGGTGGTGCGCCAGCCGCGCTCGGCGATCCGCTCCCGCACCTTCGCCGGCGTGAGGTTGCGGTCCGGGAAGCCCGACATGTCGTCCTCGTACAGCCAGCGCACCGGGCCGGCCACGTACCTGGGCCCGAGGGCGTGCACGGCCGCCACGCCCGGGTGATCGGTGTCGGTGGTGCCGTACACGGACGAGCACTCGCGCTCGAGCTGCCGGTCGTACACCTCCTCGGCGTCGACCAGTCCGGCCACGCGGCCATCCGGGGCGATGAGCGCGGCGGTGCGGCCGGGCGCCAGCGCCGTGGCCTCCTCGGGCGTGGCCGGCAGCACGATGGGCACCGACCACGGGAGGCCTCCAGCCAGCCGCGTGCGCCCTAGCACCGACTCGTAGTCCTCGCTCCCCATGAAGCCGGTGAGGGGCGAGAGCCCGCCCACCGACAGGAGGTACAGGTCGCTGAGCACGCGGTCGGAGAGCCGGATCCGCGGCATGTCCGCCGCCCCCTCCCTCAGCGCGGCCGCTTCGTCGGGGGCCACGGTCCGGTCGACCAGCGTTCCGCCGTACGGTTCGATCGGCATCGCTCCCCCTACTCCGTCTTCTCGTGCAGCCGGATGTACCCGCGCGCCTCGAGCCAGCCGAGGATCACGTCCACCGACTCGTCCGGGTCCATCCGGTCCGTCTCGACCACCAGCTCGGCCTCCTCGGGCTCCTGGTAGGGCGCGTCGATCCCCGTGAAGCCCTTGATCTCGCCCGCCCGCGCCTTCTTGTAGAGGCCCTTCGGGTCCCGCGCCTCGCACACCTCCAGCGGGCAGGAGACGAAGATCTCCACGAAGTCCATGTCCCGCTCCAGGATGGCGCGCACCTGTCCGCGGTCTTCCCGGTAGGGAGAGATGAAGGCCGTGGCGACCAGGACGCCGGCGTCGGCGAACAGCTTGGCCACCTCGCCCACGCGGCGGATGTTCTCGGTGCGGTCCTCCGGCGAGAAACCCAGGTCGCGGTTGAGGCCGTGGCGGACGTTGTCGCCGTCCAGGATGTAGGTGCTGTATCCCTCGCGGTACAGCCGCTCCTCCAGGCGGGACGCCAGCGTCGACTTGCCGCTGCCCGAGAGGCCGGTGAACCACAGGACGGCGCCACGGTGGCCGCGGCGCGTCTCCCGGTCCTCCCGCGAGATGCGCGTCTGCTGCCAGAATATGTTCTTCGACTTGGGGCTCATGGTCTCGGGTCTCGTCGAGATGGTTGGTCGTGCCGTCGGTCGCGCGGTTCGGCGGGCGGTCGGGCACGGGGGGTCCCCGCGCTCCCAGAGCATCGCGCCCCGGGTCGTGCCCGCCTCGCCGCGCCTACGGGCTGCCGGGCGTCAGGCACCCGGCGCGATATGTCTAACGGTCGGCAGCACCCGGGACCAGACCTCCGGCACCGCCGCCAGGATCCCCTCGGGCTGGACCGGCGGGCTCTTCCCGTAGGTGAGACGCTCGCCCAGGCAGTCGGTCACCCGGCCGCCGGCGCCGCGCAGCACCGCCTCCGGGGCGCACGTGTCCCACTCCTTGAGGTAGGGGACCGGGTGGACGTAGAGGTCGGCGTCGCCGCCCGCGATGAGACCGCACTTGACGCCCACCGACCCGGAGGGCACAGACTCGAGCGCTCCCAAAGCCGCCTCCAGCCGGTCCAGCTCCGCGGGGCGGTGGGAGCGGGAGTGCACCAGGCGTACGGGGCCGCCGCGGCGGGGCGGCACGCGGAGGGACTCGAGGCGGAGGTCGCGAGGGAGGCCGCGCTCCTCCGGGTCGACGGCGGCTTCCGGCCTCACGCGTGCCCGCCACGCCCCTCCGTCCGAGAATCCGATGTCCAGGATGCCCGGGTCGGGACGATAGACCGCTCCGAGGATACTGCGTCCGCCCTCCGCGAGGCCGACCATGGCCGCGAATTCGCCGAGCCCGTCGATGAACTCCCGCGTCCCGTCGAGCGGATCGACCACCCACAGACGGCCAGTCCGGGCCGACTCGGAAGGTGGCTCGCTCTCCTCGCTGAGCACCGGGTCGTCCGGGCGCTCGCGAGCCAGGAGGTCCAGGATGGCACGGTTGGACGCGTGGTCGGCGGCCGTCACCGGGTCATCGGGAGCCTTGAGCTCCACGTCGAGGTCGCGGGGCGCGCCGCCGTAGTAGGAGAGGATGGCGGCCCCGCCAACCAGGGCCGCCGCGGCGGCCACGGCCAGCTCATCCAGCCGAGCGTCGGGTGCGTCCGGCCCGGAGGCCGTCCGCAGGGCGTCTCGAAGTCTCTGAAGCTCGGGAGTGGGCGTCACGGGATGGACGAGATCCAGGTCGGTTCGGGTGCGGAAGCGAGCCCGGCACGCTTGTGCCGGGTCGGGGGCGAGCCTAGTCTACCGACCGATCGACTCGGGTTCAACGCGGACCAGTCGCGCCCCATGGTCGGAGGCCATATTCCGGACCCCGTGTTCGTGAGACTCTTTCTGGAAAGGCAAGTCGAGAGCCGCGCCCGGCCCCGGCTTCCGTCGCGGCCGACGACTGGCTTCGTAGCGACCTTCACCCTGGCGTGGCTCGCCGCGGCCGCGCTCCTCCTCCCGGTCACCCTTCGAGCGCAGCAGCCGACCGCCGACCAGCTTCGACAGCGGGCCGAGCAGCTCCTGGGACATCCGGTCTCCAATCAGGACATCCTGCGCTACATCCAGCAATCGGGGCTCACGCCCGATCAGATCCGCCAGCGGCTGGCCGCTCGCGGGATCAATCCGGACATCGCGGGGCCCTACCTGGATGTGCTGGAAGGTCGATCGCAGACGGTCGCGCCCGGTGCGTCCTCCATCTCCGCCGCCCAGCTCTTCAGCGTGCTTCCGGGGATCACGGGCCAGACCGGGGTCGATACGACGGGAATGATGACGGGCCAGGTGCCTTCTCCGTACCTCGCGCAGCCCGGCCTGTACGGTCAGGTCCCCTACGGCGGCCAGCCGGAGATCGGTCCGCCGGTATACGGCCGAAAGCTCTTCCAGCAGGCCACCTCGCAGTTCCAGCCCGTGACGACCGGCCCCGTCCCCCCGGACTACCGCGTGGGCCCCGGGGACGAGCTGGCGCTGGTGCTCACCGGCGGCGTGGAGGCCGCCTATCAGCTCCCGGTGACGAGGGAAGGGTGGATCGTCATCCCCGACGTCGGCCGCGTGTACGTGAACGGCAAGACCATGGCCGATCTCCGGGAGACGTTGTTCCAGCGTCTGTCGCAGTCGTACTCGGGGATCAAGAAGGGTCCCGGCGCCACGACCCACTTCGACGTCACGGTGGGCAACCTGCGCACGGACCAGGTCTACGTGATCGGCGAGGTGGAGCGGCCGGCCGCCTATACGGTGAGCAGCCTGGCCACGGTCCTCACGGCGCTCTACTACGCCGGAGGACCCACGCGGGATGGGTCGTTTCGGGACGTTTACGTGAACCGCGGCGACAGCACGGTGGCCCACGTCGATCTGTACGACTACCTGCTCAAGGGGAAGGCGGGCCAGGACATCCGTCTCGAGCAGGGCGACATCGTCTACGTGCCGGTGGCCAGGAAGCGCGTGGACCTGGAGGGCGCGATCAAGCGTCCGGGCATCTACGAGCTCGAGGGGAAGGAGGGGCTCGCCGACGCCATCCGGTTCGCGGGCGGCCTGGCCGCCAACGCCGAGCTTCGCCGGGTCCAGATCCAGCGAGTCCTGCCGCCCGACCAGCGCACCCCCGGCCACGACAGGGCGCTGCTGGACGTGCCCGTCTCCGGCCTCCTGGCGGCCGGGGACTCTACCGTCCGGTCGGCCGGAGGACGGTCTGTGCCGCTCGTGGATGGGGACCAGATCACCGTGTTCGCCGTCCTCGATGAGACCCGGAACCAGGTGACCTTGAGCGGCGGCGTGTGGCGTCCCGGAACCTACGCGGCCGGTGACAGCACGCGCCTGTGGGACATCATCGATGCGGCGGGCGGGCTGGTGCCCGACGCCTATCAGGGTCGCGCGCAGATCCAGCGTCTCCAGTCCGACTACACCCGCCGGCTCCTTCCTGTCTCCCTGGCCACCGACCCGGACGGCCATCCTCTCCAGAATCCGCGGGTGGAGGGCATGGACCAGGTCATCATCTTCGCCGAGCACACCCTGCGGGAGGACCAGGCGGTGTCCATCGGCGGCTGGGTCCAGGACCCCGGCGTGTATCCCTACGTCGAGGGGATGACGGTCGCCGACCTGATCCTCAAGGCGGGCGGCCTGCGCACCGGCGCCTACACGGGGCAGGCGGAGGTCGCGCGGGTGGTGATCTCCCAGACGCGCTCCGACACCCTGACCCGACGCTACCTGGTCCCCCTGGACAGCAGCTTCGTGTTCGACGCGTCGAGCGACTCGGCCGGGAACCGACCAGCCACCGACGGGGGCTCGGCGGGGGGGCGAGCATCCAGGTTCACGCTCCAGAACCTGGACGCCGTGTACGTGCGGAAGGCGCCGGGCTTCGAGCCCCAGCAGAAGGTGGTGGTGAGCGGCGAGGTGCAGTTCCCGGGTCCCTATTCCATCCGGACGCGCGAGGAGCGGCTCACCGACCTGATCAAGCGGGCCGGCGGACTGACCGAGCAGGCGTATCCCGAGGGCTTCCAGCTGTGGCGCGCCGAACCCGCGCAGAGCGCGGACACCTTGACCGCGGTCCAGATCGCCGGCCAGGCCGTCGGGGACACCACGCGGGGCGGCCTGTTCACCGCCGATTCCCTGTACCAGGGCGCCCTCCAGCCGGGCGCGCCGCCGGGGGGAGCCGGCCAGTACGGCCAGCGGGGCCAGTTCGGCGCGCCGGGGTACCCGCCGCCCGACACGGGCGCTGTGGCCGCCATGCGCGACTCGCTCCAGGCGCTGCAGCAGCGGCTCCAGGCGCAGCAGGCGGGGCAGCAGCCACCGCCGGCGCCCACGCCGCGCACGCGCGTCGGAATCGACTTCCAGCAGGCCCTGCGTCATCCCAACGGGTCCGCCGACATCCTGGTCGAGCCCGGCGACTCCATCTACGTGCCGCGCTACGTGCCCACCGTGGACGTGGAAGGGGCCGTCGGCGTGCAGACCAAGGTGCTGTGGAAGGAGGGAGAGGGCGCTGACTACTACATCGGCCGGGCCGGCGGCTACGCCCAGAATGCCGACAAGGGGCGTACGCGCGTGAGGTTCGCCAACGGCCAGGTGGCCGCGCGCGGGGGCAAGTTTCTCATCTTCGGCGGGGGCCTTCCGGATCCCGATCCCGGCAGCACGATCACGGTGCCCAGCAAACCGCCCAAGCAGGGCCAGGGGATCTCGGTGGGCGCGCTGTTCGGCATCCTGACCTCGATCGCCACGGCCGCGGCCACACTCATCATCGCGGCCAAGAAGTAGCCGGACCTCCGCGGCGCCGGCGCCGGCGGCCGCGCCCGCCGCCGGTCTGCCGGCTCTCGCCTACCCCCCCCGCAGCACCCGCGTCCGGATGGCCCCCTCCAGCTCGCCCAGGCTCTCCGCCGCGTCGGGCGGCGGCTCCCCCTCCACGTCCGTGGCCGCGTAGCCCAGCGGCCCCCGGGTCTCCAGGTGCTGGGCCGCCACGTTGAGGCCGAGCCCGCTCACCAGCTCGTTGAGGCGGCTCAGGAAGCCCGGTGCGTTCCGGTGCATGGACAGGATGCGCGCCCGCCCCTCCCGCAGCGCCCCCGGGTCGAGCTCCGGTACGTTCACCGAGCCCCGCGTCACGCCCTCGAGCACGTAGCGAGCGAGCTTGGCGGCCACGTCCCCGCCGATCGACTCCTGCGCCTCGACCGTCGATCCGCCGATGTGGGGGGTGAGGAGGACGTTGTCGAACGCCAGGAGCGGCGACGCGAACGCCTCGCCCCTCGAGCCCGGCTCGTCCGGGTAGACGTCGATGGCCGCGCCCGACAGGTGGCCCGAGCCCAGCGCCTCGCACAGGGCGTCGATGTCCACCAGGTCTCCGCGCGCGTGGTTGATGAGGCAGGCGCCGGGCTTCATGCGGTCGATGGCCCGCGCGTCGATCATCCCGTGCGTGAGCTCCGTGGAGGGGACGTGCAGGGTCACCACGTCGGAGAGTCCGAGGAGCTCCTCCAGCGTCCCGACCGCCCGCGCGTTGCCGTGGGAGAGTTTGGCCTCGATGTCGTAGTAGTACACGTGCATCCCGAGCCCGCTGGCCAGCACGGAGAGCTGCGATCCGATGTTGCCGTAGCCGATGATGCCCAGGTTCTTGGCCCTCGCTTCGTGGGCGCCCAGGACCGTCTTGAGCCACTCGCCGCGGTGCAGCCCGAGGCTCTTCTCCGGGATCCGGCGCAGCAGCATGACCGCCGAGGCCAGCGTGAGCTCGGCGACCGAGCGCGTGTTGGCGAACGGTGCGTTGAACACGGGCACGCCCTGCGCGGCGGCGGCCTCCAGGTCCACCTGGTTCGTCCCGATGCAGAAGCACCCGATGGCGAGGAGCTCCGTCGCTCCGCCGATCGCTTCGGCGTCCAGGTGCGTGCGCGAGCGGATGCCGATGAGCTGGCGATCCGCGATCTCCCCGGCGACTCCCGTCTTCACGGCGCCGCTGCGCCGGTCGATCTCGATGTCCGGGATGCGGGAGAGCGGTGCGTCGGCGCCGGCGTGGATGCTCTCGGTGAGAAGGGCCTTCGTGGGCACGTCGTCTCCTGTCCTCGTGTCGGCCCGCGGCGGCTCCGCCGCCCCGGCCGGGGTGAGCGCTGGTCCTCGACCCGGCCAAGGCTACGCGCCCGCCGGGCGGCGGGCCACCGACCCCGGGGGGTGGATCCCGGCCCCGCCGTATCTGTACTACACGCGACATTCGGCATTCGACACCGCCGGCGGCGGTCCATTCGCCGCCCGCCGGCTGGCGGACGACGCTCCCGCCGGCCGGCGAACGACGCCCCTTCGACGCCACCCGATCCCGGAGGCTTCCGTGAACACCAGGCAGCGCATAGCACCGATCCTGGCCGCCGCCCTGGCCATGGTCGTGACCCTTCCGGCGGCGCCGGCCCGCGCCCAGTCCGCCAGCTCGGTCCTCCAGAAGGCCCTGAACCGCTACGACCAGCAGATGAAGGGCGTGGACAACTACTCCCTGACGCTGGGTTCCTCGATGATGCCCCAGACCTACACCGTCTACTACGAGAAGAAGATGGTGAACGGGCGCCCGGTGTTCGTGACGCCGGGCCAGAGCCAGGACAAGGCGGCGAGCGAATGGGGGAACCCGTACGAGGTGCTGCCCAAGATCGCCTCGCGGGCCAGGGTGACCGGCCACGAGATCGTCGACGGCCACGACTCGTACGTCGTGAAGGTCGACGATCTGTCGGGCATCGACTTCGGCCAGGAGGCGCTGGGCCAGGCCCAGGACGCCAAGCTCGAGCCCAAGACGATGACGCTCTACCTGGACAGCCAGGCGTACCTGGTGCGCCGCATGCACCTGGAGGGCACGATCACGCGGGACAGCGCGTCCAACCCGATCACGATGGACGCCCACATGCTCGACTACCGGAACGTCAAGGGCCTCATGCAGCCCTTCAAGACCCAGATCACCATGGAGGGACTGACCGGCAGCCTGTCCAAGGAGGACCGGGATCAGGCCCGGCAGTCGCTGGCGCAGCTCCAGGAGCGGCTCAAGAACATGCCGGCCGCGCAGCGCCAGGCCATGGAGCAGATGCTGGGGCCGCAGATGAAGAAGATGCAGCAGATGCTCGACACCGGCAGCATGGACATGACCATCGAGGTCAAGGACGTCAAGGTGAACGAGGGTCCGCCCAAGGGGCAGGGCTCCGGCGGGAGCTGAGCGGGGCCGGGGTCGCGGCGCCCCCGGCTACGTCTGCACCCGGGCCATCAGCGCCAGGCCCGCGACCAGGAACAGGGCGTTGGGGAGCCAGGCCGCCAGCACCGGCGGCAGGGCCCCCCCGGCCCCCAGCGCCTGCGCGATCCGGATCAGCATCAGGAAGAAGATCGTGGTGGCCAGCGCGATCCCCATGGCCACCGGGGCGCCGCCGCGGCGCGTGGAGTGCGCCAGCGGAAGTCCGAACAGCACGATGATCAGGCAGGTGAAGGGGAAGGCGATCTTGAGGGCGCGCTCGACGATGAGCTCGCGGGCCGTGCCTCCCGAGCGCTGGATCGCCTCGATGTAGCGGCCCAGCTCGGCGTATCCCATCTCGTCGGGGTCCTTGGGCTCCGCCAGGAGCTCCTGGGGCGTCTCCGTGAACGAGCGCTGCCACAGCGTCTGGAACTCGAAGCTGAGCGCGATGCCGCGCTGCGGGAACAGGCGCAGCCGCCCGTCCCGGATCGTCCACCGCCGCCCCGCCGTGTCCCAGTCGGCGCCCCGCGCCAGCACGTCGTAGGTGGGATAGTCCCAGCCCGTCCCCTCGCGTGTGATCTCGAGCCCCGCGATCGACCCGTGCCGCGAGTCCAGCTGCCGGATCTGGTAGACTCGCCCCGCGTTCCCGCGGAAGACGAACTGGTTGCGGACCGTCTCGCTCCGCGAGCGCTGCTTGCCCAGGACCTGGTCCGCCTTGCGGTTGGCCGTCGGCACCACCTCCGTGAGCGCCAGCGCCACCAGGCTGATCACCCCGCCGGCCAGCAGGAGGGGCGCGATCAGCCGGTAGAAGCTCACGCCCCCCGCCTTGGCCGCCGTCGTCTCGAAGTGGCGGGTCATGTTCGAGATCGTGAACACCGCGGCCAGCAGGGCGGCGATCGGGAAGGCGAGCAGGGACTGGTAGGG
>CANPVD010000066.1 GCA_947581615.1 Candidatus Humimonas hydrogenitrophica | reverse complement strand
CTCGCCGGCCACCTCGGCGCGGGTGGCCGGGGGCGAGCTCACCGGGAAGCGCAGCAGGGCGCCCTCGGAGCGGCCGATCCAGTTGCGCTGGGCCGTCTTGGTGGTCTCCGACCAGTCGATCCAGTCCAGGTCGTCCAGGAGGCGGCCGGCGTACTCGGTGATCCTGAAGAACCACTGGCTCAGGAACCGGGTGCCGACCGGGGTTCCGCAGCGCTCGCACGCCCCGGCGATCACCTGCTCGTTGGCGAGCACGGTCTTGCAGGAGGGGCACCAGTTGACCGGCGCCTCCTTCTTCTCGGCCAGCCCCGCCTCGTACAGCTGCAGGAAAATCCACTGCGTCCAGCGGTAGTAGCCGGGGTCGGTGGTGTCGACCGCGTGGGACCAGTCGTACATGATCCCGGCCCGGTGGAGCTGGCGCGTGAAGTTCCGGATGTTGGACGGGATCAGCTCCATCGGGTGGGTGTCCACCTTGAGGGCGTAGTTCTCCGAGTGGATCCCGAACGCGTCGAAGCCGATGGGCTGGAAGACCTCGTCCCCGCGCAGCCGCCGGTAGCGGCCGTACAGGTCCGCCCCCGTGAAGGCGTACAGGTTGCCGACGTGCAGCCCCTCCGCGGACGGGTAGGGGTACATCATCAGGTTGTAGAACGGCCGCTCGGGCGCGTCGAGGTCGGGCTCGTCGGCCCGCTCCTCGCGCCAGCGGCGCTGCCACTTCTCCTCGATCTTCTGCGGATCGTACATCGATTCCCGTTCGGTCAAGCTTGCCCTGGCCCCGCGCTCACGCCGACCGCCGCCGCGAGCTGATCACGGCCGTGTCGAAGCCGGCCATGTGGAGCCCGCCGTGGAAGCGGGCGTGCTCGATCTTGAGGCACCGGTCCATCACCACCTTCATTCCCGCGTCCAGCGCGATTCGGGCCGCCTCGGGGCTCCAGATGCCGAGCTGCAGCCACAGCGTGCCGGCGCCCGCGGCCGCCGCCTCACGCGCCACCTCCGGACACGCCTCGGCGCGCCGGAACACGTCCACGATGTCGGGGACGACCGGGAGCGCCTCGAGGGACGGGACCACCTTCCGCCCCAGGATCTCCGTCTCGGCCGGGTTCACGAAATACACTTCGAGGTCCGATGCGGCCGAGCTGGTCAGGTAGGTGGCCACGAAGTGGCTGGCACGCTCGGGCTTCGAGGACACCCCCACCATGGCCACCGTGCGGGCGGCCCGGAGGATGGCGAGCCGCTCGCGGGCGGTGGGCTCCGTCCACCCCTCGACCGGGGTGTGGGCGATCATGGTCACGGGCGCCCTCCCGGCCCTCTCACGACGACGCCTCCAGCGCCCGGTCCAGGTCCCAGAGGATGTCGTCCACGTCCTCGAGGCCGACCGAGATGCGCACCATGTCCGGCGTGACCCCCGTCTTCAGCAGGTCCTCGTCGGAGAGCTGCTGGTGGGTGGTGGAGGCCGGGTGGATGACCAGGGTGCGGACGTCCCCGACGTTGGCCAGGTGGCTGATCATCGACAGGGACTCGATGAAGCGCGCCCCCGCCTCGCGGCCCCCGGCCACGCCGAAGGTGAAGATCCCGCCGCCCGGCCCCTTCGGCATGTAGCGGAGGGCCAGGTCGTGGTCGGGCGAACCCGGGAGCCCGGCGTAGCGCACCCACGCCACCCTGGGGTGCTCCGACAGCCACTCCGCCACCGCCCGGGCGCTCCGCACGTGCGCGTCCATGCGCACCGGCAGCGTCTCGAGCCCCTGCAGGAACATGAACGCGTTGAAGGGAGAGAGGCAGGCCCCGATGTCGCGGAGCTGCTCGGCGCGCAGCTTGGTGCAGAAGGCGTACTCGCCGAAGTTCCCCCACCAGCGCAGGTCCTTGTAGCTGGGGATCTCCTCGGTCAGGTGCGGGAAACGCCCCGAGTCCCACGGGAAGGTCCCCGACTCGACCACCACCCCGCCGATCGTGGTCCCGTTGCCGGCGATGTACTTGGTGGCCGAGTGCACCACGATGTCCGCGCCGTGCTCGATGGGCCGGCACAGGTACGGGCTGGCGAAGGTGTTGTCCACGACGAGCGGGAGGTCGTGCGCGTGCGCCACCTCGGCGAGGCCGGCCAGGTCGGACATGGTGCCCGACGGGTTCCCGATCGTCTCGGCGTACACGAGCTTCGTCTCCGGCCGCACCTGGCTCGCGAACGCCTCCGGATCGCGCCCGTCCACGAACGTGCAATCGATCCCCAGGCGACGCAGGGTGATGTTGAACTGGTTGTAGGTGCCGCCGTACAGGGCCGAGCTGGCCAGGATGTGGTCGCCCGCGTCGGCGAGGGCGGTCACGACCAGGAACTCGGCCGCCTGGCCGCTGGCCGCGGCCACGGCCCCGATCCCTCCCTCCAGGCTGGCCATGCGCTCCTCGAACGCCGACACGGTGGGGTTCGAGATGCGGGTGTAGATGTGGCCGTACTTCTGGAGGGCGAACAGGTCCGCGGCGTCCTTCGTGTCCTCGAACACGAAGGAGGTCGTCTGGTAGATCGGGACGTTGCGGGCGCCCGTGGCCGGGTCGGGGCGCGCGCCGGCGTGGATGGCCCGCGTGCGGAAGCCCCACGCCCGGTCTTCGGGGGCGCCGGAGCCCCCGGCCGCGCCGCCCGCCGGGGCGTCCGCGCCGCGCCCGCCTGTGTCGGATGGACCGCTCACCGCATCTCCTCGGAAGTCTCGCCCGGGTCGGGCCGAACGGGAACCGCCAACCTGCCGCCGGTCGGCGGAGGCTGCAAGCCGGGGCCGTGTCCCGGGGAGGGGGGCCTCACGCCGCGGCGTGCGCCGCCAGGAACCAGCCCACCGCGGCACCCGCGCAGGTGCCGGCCAGGTTGACCGCGTCGTTCCCCACCCACCGCACGCGCCGCTCCAGCGTGGCGCCGAGAAGGGAGTCGACCGTCATCCCCGTCGCTCCCGCCACCAGCGAGGCCAGGGCGGCGCGGGGCGCGGGTGGGCCGCCCAGGACGCCCCACAGGAGCCCGAGGGCGATCGCTCCGGCCAGCCCGGCCGCCGTCCCGGCCACGGACAGACCGCCCGAATGGCCGGGCGACACGCGCTCCCCGGTGGTGATGAGCCAGGTCGGCCCGGCCGCCGTGCGCCCGAGCTCCGAAGCCCAGGTGTCCGCGGTGGCCGCGGCCAGGGCGCCGGCCACGGCCCCCACCGCGGCCGCGACGCCGAAGGCGGCGGCCAGCAGCGCGGCCACCGAGGCCGCGGCCCCGTTGGCCAGCACCTGCCAGCCATTCCGGGGGGAGTGGCGGTGGGGCGCGTGGCGGCTCGCGGCGGGCGCCCGCACGTACGCGGACCGCGCTCGCCGGCGCCGCAGGCGCGTGAAGACCGACGAGGTCACGAAGAAGAACAGGAGGAGGCCGACGCCGGCCGGGCCGGCACCCCACCACACCGCCGCGCCCACCAGCGCCGCCACCGGGAGCGCCCGCCAGGTGAGCCACGCGCGGCGCCAGGCCAGCCCCAGGCTCCCCACCCCCACCACCAGGGCCGCCCCGTCGGCCGGGGTCACGCTTGCCGCCGCGCGGTGGGGGGCGTAGCCTTCCAACCGCCATGATCGAAGGCCCTTCCCGCGCCCCGACCCCGCTCGAAGAGATCAGCGCCTCGCCCCTCGTGGCCCTGGCGCTGCTGGAAGCCATGCGCTCGGCGGACACGCCGATCGAGACCCTCGAGGACGAGAACGTCCAGCGCAGCCTTCCGCGCCGCTTCGGCCTGAGCGACGTGGTCGAGGGCCAGATCCGCCGCTTCCGTGAGCTCACCGACCGGGGAGGCACGACGCACGCGCAGCAGCTGGCCGACCTGTTCGCGCTGGTGGACCGGCGCACCGACGCGCCGATCGTGTTCGGGCGGGCGGGGCGATGGCTGGTGGCTCACGAGGTGACGCGGGGCAAGGAGCGCGCCGGGGTGGCCCGCCTCCCGATCCCGGGGGCCATGCGGCGGCGCCTGGCCCTGCGCTCGGCGCGCAGCGTGGCGACCCTGGTGAGCCCCGGCTCGGTGGTCACCACCGAGCGCGACCCGATGGCCCTGTCGGTGGCCGGCTGCCTGCCCGCGTACGCGTGCGGGACCTCCACGGGATGCCAGCTCATCACCGCCGCGTTCGCGGCCGCGCTCGGCGCGTTCGACGTGGAGGAGGCCCGCGACGACCGGGACCCCGTGTCCCACCCGCTGTGCGAGTCGCGGGGCGACGCCGCCTGCATCTGGCGCGTGTCGGAGTGAGCCGCCGGCCGCGACGCTAGCCGCGGTCCCGAGAACCGCCGCCGGCATCGGCCCGGTCGGCGGGCTCCGCGGCCGGCTCCACGTGCACGGTCACGCCCGAGAAGCCCCCCTCCTCCTCCAGCAGTCGCTCCACCCGGTCCGCCACCTCGTGCGCCTCCCGCACGCCCGCCTCCGGGTCCACGTGGATGGTGAGCTCGGCGAACGCCTCGCCCGGCCGGCCGCGGGAGCGGATCCCCGACGCCTGGCGCACCCCGTCCTCCCGCGTCACCAGGGCCCGGATGCGGTCGGGGTGGACGGCGCGGCGGTCGACCAGGATCGGCACCGTGTCCCGGAGGATCTGGTAACCCGAGTAGGCGATGAGCACCACGACGACCAGGGCGAGCCACGCGTCCCCCTGCCGCCACCCCGAGGCGACCAGCGCCAGGCCGCCGAGCACGGCCGCCGTGATGAGCACGTCGGCCCCCGTGTGGCGCGCGTCCGCCTGGAGGATCTCGCTCCGCAGCTTCCGCCCCATGCGCTGCTCGGTGAGGGTGACCGCGACGTTGATGACCATGGTCCCTCCCAGGATCCAGAAGGTGCCCGCCTCCAGGTGCGGCGGCGGCGCGCCCGACAGGAGCCTGGAGATGGCGGAGCGGGCCACCTCGAAGCAGGTGATGGAGAGGAAGCTGACGATCGCCAGGGCACCCAGCGTCTCGAACTTGCCGTGGCCGTAAGGGTGCTCGGCGTCGGGGGGCGCGGCCGCGATCCACACGGCCATGAGGGCGACGACGTTGTTGAAGGCATCCAGACCCGAGTCGGCGGCGATCCCGAGCACCGCCATGGAGCCGGAGTGGAGGCCCGCCGCCAGCTTGGCCGCCACCACCACGAGGTTGGCGACCAGGATCCAGGCCAGGACGAGGTTCACCGTGCCGCGCCGGTCGCGCGGGTCCCCCCTGCCGGTGCCGTGCCGCGCGGCCGTGGCCGGGCGCCGGTGCTGGTCGGTGGCCGATCGGGCTGACGTCAGTCCGTCTCCTTGTCTCCGCGGCCGTCGAGGATCGCCACCACCCAGTCGGCGAACATCTCCGACGGCGAGCGCCGGCGGCGGCGGGTGGTGGACTCGTTCCTGTCGTACAGGCCCGGATAGCCCAGCCCCACCCACAATCCGAAGGCGAGGGCCAGCACCATGGGGGCGAGGATGAGGAAGACCTGTACCCGCTCGCTCATGGTCGTCGACCCCCGGTCCGGTGGTCGGGGCCAAGCACCCGCCCGATTCCTACTGGAATTGGCATGGGACTCCTCGTTCCGGCAAGGCGGCGGGTCCCGCCCGGAGCGCGCCGCGCGCCCCCCGGCTCACACTCCGCGCGTGGCCGGGTCCCAGATGAACTTGTGGATCTGGAGATTGAGGCGGGCCGGGAGCCCGTCCTCCAGCATCCACTCCGCGAGCTCGCGCGGTTCCATCTCCCCGAAGGAGGGAGACAGATGTAGTACGAACCGTCCCAGATCGCGTTCCTCGACCTGGCGCTTCGCCCACTCGTAGTCGGCCCGGTCGCGGACCACGAACTTGAGCTCGTCGCGGGATGGGTCGAGGCGCTGGAGGTTGGACCAGTCGTTGGACTCCGCCTCGCCGCTCCCCGGGCACTTGAGGTCCATGATCCTGACCACCGCGTCCGGGACCCGGTCCACCGGCACGCTGCCGCTGGTCTCGCACAGGACCGTGTAGCCCGCCTCCAGGAGCCGCGCCGCCAGCTCGCCGATGTCGTGCTGGAGGAGCGGCTCGCCGCCCGTGAGCTCGACCAGCCGGCAGCCGCCGCCCAGGCGCTCCACCTCCGCCACGACCCGGTCCACCGACAGATCCTCGCCCCCGTGGAAGGCGTAGGCCGTGTCGCACCAGGCGCAGCG
>CANPVD010000065.1 GCA_947581615.1 Candidatus Humimonas hydrogenitrophica | reverse complement strand
GGCCGATGGGCCGCTTCGAACGCGCCTGGCGGAGAACGCCGCCAGGGAGGCGAGAAGCCGATTCGACGTCGAGCGCTACGCCGACGACTTCGTGGCCTGGTACGGCGAGATCCTGCGGGGTGAGGCGGCCGGATGGCCGTGGCGCGAGGGACACGCCGACGGGGCGTCTCCCCGGAGCCTTCCGGTCGGCACGTGACAGCCGTGACGGACTCGACGGTGCCCAGGATCGAGGACCTGCCGCCCCCTCCGAAGGACCGGACCGGGTGGCCGTGGACGGACGCGTCCGACCCGGTGCCGCCGACGATGCGCGACGGCACGGCGTGGCCTTCCATCACGATCGTGACGCCCTCCTACCAGCAGGCGGGATTCCTGGAGGAGACGCTCCGCTCCGTGCTGCTGCAGGGCTATCCGAAGCTCGAGTACATCGTGGTCGACGGCGGCAGCACGGACGGGAGCGTCGACATCATCCGGAGCTATGCGCCCTGGATCACCCGCTGGGTCAGCGAGTCGGACGACGGGCAGAGCGACGCCATCAACAAGGGATTCCGCTGGGCCACGGGGAGCATCCTGGGGTGGCTGAATAGCGACGACACGTATCACCCCGGCGCCCTGGCCGAGGTGGCCGAGGCCATGCACCGGGCGGGCACGGAGATCGTGCTCGGCGCCATGGACAAGGTGCAGTTCGGCGACGGCGAGCCCCGGTTGGTGAAACGCTCCCTGCCGTGGGAAGGGGAGCCGTTCCACCCCTTCCCCATCCTGCGGAACGGTCCGGCGCCCGCCTTCCACTTCTACCAGCCCTCGATGTTCTGGACGCGCGAGCTGTGGGAGGAGACCGGCGGGCTGGACGATCGCTACCACTACGTCATGGACATGGAGTGGTGCAACCGGGCCCTGGCCGCCGGGGCTAGGATCGCGACGGTGCCGGACGTGTGGACCCGCTTCGCGCTGCACGGGGGCTCCAAGAGCCAGGACCTCACCCACCTCCAGCAGGCGGAGCGCATCACCATGTACCGGCGGCTGGGACGGGAGCCTGGGTTCCGGCGGCTCTACTGCCTGCTGTCCACGGTCAAGCCGGCGCAGGTCGTGCTCAGCTTGCTGGCGGGCCGGGCGGAGAGGGACGGCGGCGGGCTCCGGATGCACGTGTACCGCAACGGCGCCCGCCTCCTGAAGGGCCTGCGGCGCGTGGTCCCGGGCCTGCGGGGCGCGGCGAACCTCGAGGGGAGGGCCGAACGGCCTTCGGGAGCGGCGTGATGTCGCCCGCCCGGCGCATTCTTTTCGTGCAGCAACCCAACGGCGGCGGTTCCGCCACGGGCCTGGTCGACCTGCTGCGGGCCCTGGACCGCTCTCGGATCCAGCCGGTCGTCCTGTGCTACCAGCCGAACCGGTTCTGCGAGCGCTACCGGGAGGCCGGGGCGCGCGTCCGCGTCCTCGAGGCAACGGAATCCGATGTCGTACGGCCGCTCCCGGCCCGTGTGGGCGGAGCGGTCGAGCCGCTACGCTCCGTCCACGGACTTCGGGCCGTCAACCGGCTGGTGCGGCGCGACCTGCCCATGGCCCGGCGCATCGCCGGTGTGATCCGGGAGGAGGACCCGGCTCTCGTGCACCACAACGACAACCCTCGCGGTGATCGTGCCTCGATCCTGGCGGGCCGCATGGCTGGCGTCCCACAGGTGTGCCACGTTCGCTTCCTGCCGGAGTACTTCCGGCCGGTGGACCGTCTGCTCGGTACGTGCGTCGACCGCTTCGTATTCATGTCCGAGGCGATCGCCCGCCAGTATGAGAGCGCCGTGGGAGGGTCGCGAGGGAAGGGCAGCGTCGTGTACGATCCCTTCGACTTCGAGGGCTTCGCCGAGAACGACGCACGGGCCAGGCGGGAGGTGCGGGACGAGCTCGGCATCCCGGTCGACGCACCGGTCGTCTCGAACGTCGGACGCCTGGTCGCCTGGAAGGGCCAGGACGTCTTTCTGCGTGCCGTGGCGCGACTGGCGGCTGGCCATCCGGACCTCCGGGTCCTGATCGTGGGTGGGGCCGGCCAGGGTTCGGAGCACCGAGCCTACGCCGACGCACTCGCCAGGACGACGATCGAGCTGGGGCTGGAGGCCGTGGTGACCTTCACCGGATTCCGCACCGACGTCCCCAGGATTCTCGGCGCCTCGGACCTCATCGTGCACAGCTCCACGCAGCCCGAGCCCTTCGGGAGGATCGTCGTCGAGGCCATGGCGGCCGCCCGGCCGGTGGTCGCGACCGACGCCGGCGGCGTTCGTGAGATCATCGAGAGCGGGCGCACGGGACTCCTCGTGCCCCTGGGCGACGCGGCGGCCATGGCGGAGGCCATGGAGCGCCTCCTCGACGATACGCAGATGGCCAGGACGCTGGCGGAGGAGGGCGCTCGGAGCGTGCGCGAGCGGTTCGCCGCCGATCGCTTCTCGGAGCAGCTTCATGCGATCTACGACACGACGCTGGCCGCGGTCCGTTAGAGCCGGATCCGCCGACCGGAGCGCCCGCGGGCGCTCTCACACCCGAGTCCATGGGGAGGTAAGGATGTCTCGACGCACCTCGATGCCACTCGTCCTGGCGCTCGCGCTGCTGGCGATCGGTGCCACGCAGCTGCGCGCACAGGGAGCGGTGGCCCAGAGCGCCCTGGCGGTGCAGGACAGCCTCACCCTCCACCCGGGGGACATCCTCCGGATCCAGGTGTGGCCGGATGACAAGCTGGGCGGCGAGTTCACGGTCGAGGAGACCGGCATCGTGTACCTGCCGCTCCTGGGCGCCGTGAGGACGGCCGGTCTCCCGATCAGCCGGCTCCGGGCCCAGCTCCGCTCCAGCTATGCCGAAGTCATGAAGAATCCCGTGGTCACGGTGACCCCGGTATTCCACGTGGGCGTGCTGGGTGAGGTTCGCAGTCCGGGCGTCTACCCGGTGACGCCCACCCAGACGCTCCTGGACGTGGTTGGCGAGGCAGGAGGCTTCACTGGAAACGCCGACGAGAACAAGCTCCGGATCATCCGTGCGGGACAGGTGATCCACATCGACGCCTCCCGAGTGCTGAGCGGGGGGGAAGGCGCCGGCCAGGCCGCACAGGAGCTGGCGAACCTCCACCTGCGCTCCGGCGACCAGATCCTCGTTCCCACAGCGCATGGTCACGTCACGTTCACCGGCGTCATGAGCGTCATCGGCTCGCTGGCGGCCGTCGGCTTCCTGATCGATCGGATCGCGCGGGGACGATAGGGCGCCAGGCGCGCCGTAGAGGGCTGCCGCCGGGCTCTCGTCTCGGAGACACTAACTCCATGTGGTGCGTGATCCCGGCGGCGGGCCGCGGCTCGAGGATGAGCCCGACGGCCGCCGACCTTCCCAAGGCTCTGCTGGACGCCGGGGGGCGTCCGCTCCTGGCCTGGCTCCTGGCCGGCCTGGGCGCCTCGGTCACGGACGTGTGCGTGGTCGTCGACCCGGCGCACGCTCGGGAAGCGACGTTCCGAGAAGCCCTGTCGCCACATCTTGGAGATCGTCGTCTCCACTTCGCGAGCCAGTCCGAGCCCCGCGGCGTGGGCGATGCCGTGCTGCGGGCGCGTGAACTCGTCCGCGGACCGTTCCTCGTGGTGATGGGAGACGGCTACTACGCCGCCCCGCTCGGACCCATGCTGGAGGGCTGGGATCGGTACGGCGACGACGGAGCGGTGCTGGTAGAGTCCCGACGAAACGGGGGAACAGAGCCGGTCGGATGGGTGCGCGCCGAAGCCGGACGCGTTCGCGAAATCTTCAAATCGATCAGCCCGGGGAGGGCCGACCTTCGATTGGCGGGAGCGGCGATCCTCCCCGCGTCCGCCCTGTCGCTCGAGGCGCCCGATCTCTCGCCTCGCACCGGCGAGCTGGAGCTGGAGCAGTTGATCGCCGGATCGGTAGAGGGCGGAGCTGTCTTTCGCGTTCTCCGCTACTCGGGCTGGCGCCGGAACGTGAACCACCCGAAGGACCTGGACCGCATCCGGCGGCGGCTCGCGCGGCGCGCGGCCGTCCGGCAACCGGATCCGGAGCGGCCCGATGAATCCAATGGGAGTACAACGTGAATCGCTACAGGGAGATCGAAGAGGCGCTGCGGGACGATCCGCGCGTGTGGCTGGTCACCGGGGCCGCCGGCTTCATCGGCTCCAACCTGACCGAGCACCTGCTGGAGCTGGGGCAGATGGTGGTCGGGCTGGACAACTTCTCGACCGGCTCCCATGAGAACGTGGACGACGTGTGTGCCGGCCTGGGGCGCGAGCAGCTCCGGAACCTGTACTTCGTGGAGGGCGACATCCGGGACCTGGGCACGTGTCGGACCGCCTGCCACGACGTGGACTTCGTGCTCCACCAGGCCGCGCTCGGATCGGTGCCGCGCTCGATGGACGATCCGATCGAGACGAACACCTCCAACGTGGACGGATTCCTCAACATGCTGGTGGCCGCGCGCGATGCCGGAGTCCAACGGTTTGTCTACGCGGCCTCCAGCGCGACCTACGGCGATCACGAAGGACTCCCCAAGGTGGAGGGCGAGATCGGCCGCCCCCTCTCGCCCTATGCCGTCACGAAGCTCGTGAACGAGCTCTATGCGGAGGTGTTCCAGCGAGCGTACGGGCTTCACTGCGTCGGGCTCCGCTACTTCAACGTGTTCGGACCCCGGCAGGACCCGGAGGGCGCGTATGCCGCCGTGGTTCCCAAGTGGATCGGCAGCCTGCTGGCCGGGACGAGTTGCCATATCAACGGGGACGGCGAGACCAGCCGCGATTTCTGCTACGTCGCCAACGCCATCCAGGCCAATCTGCTCGCCGCGGTGGCGGGCCCGGAGACGGACGAGGCCCGAGTGTACAACGTGGCGTGTGGACGCCGGACCACGCTGAACGAGCTGTTCGGCATGATCCGCGGTGGATTGACGCGCTACGAGCCCAGATTGGCCAGCGCGGAGCCCGAGCACCGCGACTTCCGCCCCGGTGACGTGATGCACTCGCAGGCGGACATCTCCAGAATCGAGAAGGAGTTGGGCTATCGTCACACGCACGAAGTCGAGGAGGGGATGCGGTCCACACTGGCCTGGTTCGTGGAACGGGAGCGGGCCGGCACCCCCGACGCCGGTGTGGGTTCATGACGTTTGGGCATGGGGCGCACGAGATCTGTTCCTTTCCACCATCGGGCCGTAACCGGAGCGCGGTACAGGACATGAGCGCGAGTGACGTCGACACGGAGATCGGGCAGGTCGGAGCGAGGGACCTCCTGGCGAGGCTCCGGTGCCCGGAGTGTGGTGGGAGGGTGGTCCCCGCCGCCGGGGAGGCCCTGGAGTGCGAGGGCTGCGGTCGGGCGTACCCCCGCGTTCGAGGCGTGCCGTGCCTGCTGCCCGAGTCCATGCTTCGGGTCGACCCCGAGCGTGGTGAGGTCGAGGCGCCCGAGGACATCACCGAGCACGCGACGGGCGGAGAGTACCACTGGAACGCCTATGGCATCGAGAGCCTCCTCCCGACGAGCGGCGCCGATCGGGAGGTCCTCCTGGTCGGCTGCGGCGACGCGGGCGAGCGGGCGCGGCTCAGGGGCATGGGCTTCCGGGTGGAGGGCTTCGACATCCACTGGTCCCCGGGCACCGATTTCCTGGGGGACGCCCACCGGATTCCCGTGGCGGACGAGAGCTACGACATCGCCATCTCCATGCAGGTGCTGGAGCATCTCCACTCTCCGTGGATCGCCGTGGGAGAGATGGCGCGGGTGCTGAGGCCCGGGGGCTGGCTCATCGGGTCGGTGGCCTTCCTCAAGCCCTACCACGGCTCCTACTTCCACATCACGCACGAGGGCGTGACCCACCTTCTGGAGGAAGCGGGCCTGGAGGTCGACGTGCTGCGCGGCGCCCAGAGCCTCACCTACTCGCTGTACGGCGGGCTGCTGCCCCTCGGAAAGGCCGAGTGGCGACGCAAGGCCGGCGCGGCGATCGACCGGCTCCTGGCCTGGCTCAGGACCAGGTACTGGGAGACCACCCGCCACCTGGACGCCGACGAGCCCGGCGACCGGTTCGGCGCCACGATTCCGCTCAGTTTCCGAACCTTCGACAAGCTCCGCTTCGCGCCCGCGGTGGTGTTCCGCGCGCGGAAGCCGCTCCGCCCGGCCTGACGGGAACGTGCGGATCCTGTTCGTCCAGTACACGGCCGACTGGACGGGACCCTCGAAGAGCGTGCTCCTGCTGGCCAGGAGCCTGCGTCCCGAGCACCAGCCGGTGGTGGCGCTGCCCGGCACGGGACCGCTCGTCGAAGCCCTGGAGCGGGAGGGCATCCGGCACATGTCCTTCCCGTCGATCACCAAGTGGCAGCTCCCGGAGCTGGCGCGCCTGGTCCGCCGCGAGGGCTTCGACCTGGTCTACGCCAACAACACCAGCAGCACCTCGCGCATCGGGTTCTTCGCGGCCAGGCTGGGCGGCGCGGCGTTCGTCTGCCACGTGCGTGGCATGGGCTGGGACCGGTCGTGGCTGGAGCTGGGTTACCTGCGGGGGGCGGACGCCGTGGTCGCCGTGTCGCGGGCGTGCGCCGAGTCCGTGCGCCGCTTCGTGCGACCGGGTCGCCTGCACGTGGTCTACAACGGCGTGCCCGCCGGGGAGCTGGCTCTCCCGACCGGGGCGGACCGCGACCGGGCCCGAAGCGAGCTCGGCCTGCCGGAGGGAGCCACGATCGTGATCAGCGTCGCCCACGTATGCGAACGGAAGGGCCAGCTCCACGCCGTCGAGGCGATGCGGCGCGTGCTGCCGGATCTGCCGGACGCTCACCTCTGCCTGGTGGGGAGCCTGGAGCGGGAGCCGGGCTACGTGGCCGCGGTGCGGGCCCGCATCCGGGAGGCCGGGCTCGAGGAGCGAGTCCATCTCACGGGCTTTTGCACGGACACCCCCGCCCTGCTGCGGGGCTCGGACATCTTCCTGCACACGGCCGTGGCGGACCCGCACCCGCGCGCCGTCGTCGAGGCGATGGCGGCCGGCCGACCGGTCGTGGCGTTCGACGTGGATGGGGTGTCCGAGACGGTCCTGGAGGGCGAGACCGGACGGCTGGTGCCCGCGGGAGACGACGAGGCGCTGGCCGAGGCGATCCGTGATCTGCTGGAGGCGCCGGAAGGGGCCGAGCGCATGGGAGCGGCCGGACGGCGGAGGGTCGAGACCACGTTCACGGAGGCCGCTGCCGCGGACGGCGTGCGCCGGGTCCTCGAGAGCCTTGGAGCGAGTCGCCGCGGAGACCGTCGTGGCGGCGACCCGGTCGAGGCCGCGCGCCCATGAGCGAGGAACGCCTTTCCGGTGTGGACGTGCTCCTGGCCGCCTTCCGTTTCCATCCGGTCTACGCCGGGCCGGCCATCCGCTTCAAGCGCTATGCGCCCGGCCTCCGCGACCGCGGGATCGACCTGGGCGTGTTCTCGGCTCACCTCGAGGACGATGACACGGTCGGATCAGGATCGTGGAGCGATGGCGACCTTCTGGATGTGGATAGCGTGGACGGGATCCCGGTGCAGCGGGTCCACGTCACCGACGCCGGGCCCAAGCGGCAGTTGGTCAGGTACTACCGGTCGCTGGCGCGGCACCTGGAGGCTTCGGCGCCGCGCCCCGATGTGGTGCAGCTCCTCACGCTGACCCCGTGGGCGTCACCCTGGTACCGGAACATCCGGCGCATGGGCCTGCCGCTGGTGTACACGTCCACCATGATGCCGACGCCCGGCCTGGCCTGGTACAAGCGTCGTTTCGACCGCATCCCGCTCCGATGGCTGGACTGCGTGGTGGTCAGCACCGGCGTGATGAGGGACGCCATCGGCACACCGGGAGCTCGGGTGCGGGTGGAGGTGATTCCGAACGGACTCGACCTGGACCGCTTCCGCCCCCCGGAGTCCGCCGACGAGCGCCGGGTGGAGCGTCGGCGCCTCGGACTCGACCCGGCCGCCGAGCTGGTCCTGTTCCTGGGCGGCGTACTCAACCATCGCAAGGGCGTGGACGTGCTGGCCGAGGCGTGGGGACGGATCGCCGAGGCACGGCCCGCTGCGCGGCTGGTGCTCGTGGGACCACACGCGGACGAGCTCCGGCCCGCCGGACCACAGGCCGCGTTTCTGGACCGTGTGCGCCGCGACCTGTCGAGCGCGCCGGGGGGGCTGGAGCGGGTCGTGTTCACGGGACCGGTCGACAACGTGCAGGACTATCTCCGCGCCGCCGACGTGTTCGTGTTCCCGTCCAGGAAGGAGGGGATGCCGAACGCCGTCCCGGAGGCGTTCGGATGCGGGTTGGCCAGCGTGATGACGCCGTTCGAGGGGCTTCCGCAGGAGTTCGGCCGCCCCGGCCGGGAGTACGTGCTCAGCCCGAGAACACCCGAGGATCTGTCGGGGAGCGTGGTGGCGCTCCTGGAGTCGCCCGAGCGACGCGGAGAGCTGGGCGCCTCCGCCCGGGCCTGGGTGGAAGCGAACCTGGGCGTGGACCGAAGCCTGGACCGATACGCCGATCTTTACCGAGAGCTCACCGAACGCGCACAGGCAAGGAGCCGATGACGAGACACGTTCGAGACACACAGGGGGTCGTGGTCGGAGGCGGCCCTTCGGGGCTGGCCGTGGCCTACGCTCTCCAGGGGGACACGCTCCTCCTCGAGAAGGAAGCCACGGTGGGCGGGCTGTGCCGGTCCATCCGGCACGACGGAGGCGTGTTCGACATTGGAGGGCACTCCTTCCACACGCCGCACCCGGAGGTGCACGCGCTGGTCGAGGACCTGCTCGAAGGCGGCCTGTACGAGCAGACGCGCGACGCGCGCGTCTACTCCCACGAAACGCTGATTCCCTATCCGTTCCAGAAGAACTTCGACCGGCTGCCCGACCCGGACGTCGTGCGCGCCTGCCAGGAAGGGCTCCGCGAGGTCGCCGGCGGCTCGGAGCGGGAGCCCGAGAACTTCGAGGAGTTCATCGTCCAGAAGTTCGGTCGCGGAATCGCCGAGCACTTCATGCTGCCCTACAACCGGAAGCTCTGGGCGCGCGACATCAAGAAGATCTCGTGCGAATGGACCTCGGAACGCGTGGCCGGCCCCAAGGGGGAGAAGGAGGCGTTCGACACGAAGGGAGGGACGCGGAAGCCCTTGCAGTCGGACACGATGGTGGGGTATCCGCGGGAAGGCGGCTACGAGGAGATCTATCGCTCCTTCGTCCGGCACCTGCCGGCGGTGGAGCTCGAAGCCGAGGTGGCGGCGATCGATCCGGTGAGCCGGACGGCCGTCACCCGCGATGGTCGTGAGTACGGATGGGAGTTCCTGGTGTCGACGATGCCGCTGCCGGTCCTGGTCCGCGTCATCGAGGGCACGCCCGACAGGATCGTCGAGCTGGCGGAGGGGCTCGAGTACATGTCCCTTCGCGTCGAGCTCCTGCTGGCGGGGCGGCGGCTGGATACGCCCATCCAGCGGATCTACTCGGCCGATCCCGACATTCCGCCGCACAAGACGGCGATGAACCACAATTCATCGGAGTCGCTCCGGAACAGGCCCCGGCACGCCATCATGGCGGAGGTGTCCCACTCGGCTCAGAAGCCCGTGGACGTGGACGCCATCGCGCCCCGGACGATCGAGTGGCTGTGCGACCTGGGGATCCTCGAGTCGCCGGACGACATCATCTGGACCGGGCACGTGGACGCGAAGTACGCCTATCCGGTGTACACGCACGAGCGCCCCGGCCAGGTCGCGGAGATCAAGGCGTGGCTGGCGGAGCGCGACATGTACACCGCGGGCCGCTTCGGGGAGTGGGAGTACATCAACTCGGACAAGTGCGTGCACAAGGGGCTCGCCCTGGGTCGCGAGCTCCGCGAGCGCTATCCGGACCGTATGGAGAGCGCCGGCGTGGGAGGTAGCGGGGCGTGAGCATGGCTCCGGACTCGCTGGACGTCCGGTCTCGGGGACGGCTGATCGTCACGGCGGTGCTCCTGCTGCTCGTGGCGGCGGGCTTCGGCCTGGGCATCGGCTACGGCGGACTGAAGGTGGCCCTGGGGCTGCCGGCGTTGCTGATGGGTTTGCTGGTGTTCTCCCGGCCGGCGGTCGGTCTCTACGCCGTGGTGCTCACGATTCCGTTCGAGGCGGTGGCCCTCATCCCCGGTGGATCCACGATCTCCAAGGCGCTCGCGGCCCTCGTGGTGGTGGCGTGGGTGTTCCGAAAGCTCCTGCGCAGGGAGTCGTGGCAGGATGTGCTCCACTCCCCTGTATTCATCGCCGGGACGGCCTTTCTGGGCTACGTCCTCCTCTCGAGACTCTGGGCCACGTACACTGTGGCGTTCAACGCGCAGGTGGCTCGCCTGGTCCTGATGTTCGGGCTCACCCTGCTGGTCATGGATCTAGTCCGAACCTGGAATCAGGCCGCCTGGCTGGTGAGGCTCCTGGTTCTGGGTGGGTTCATCGCCGCCGCCCTCACGCTGTGGCAGTCCTATGGTCTCGGAGTTCGGAGAGCCGGAGGAGACATCGCGGGTGGGATCAACTCCACCGCGCTCCTCCTGGTGTGCATCCTGCCGTTCGCGTTCGCTCTTGTGAGGTCACCCAGCGAGACTCTGGCGTGGAGATTCGTCGGGTTGGCCTACATTCCCATGTCGGCGCTCGCGGTCATCCAGACCTTCTCTCGCATGAGCCTCCTCATGGGCGGGCTCGCGCTGGTCGCGGAGTACATCATCACGCTGCGATCCCGACGTGGACGCATCCCGCTTCTGGCGTTTACGGCGGCGGCGGCGGCGGTCTTCGTCAGCGTGGTCCCGACGGAGAAGCTCCAGGAGCGTGCGGCGACGATCGTGCCCTACGTGCGGGCGACGTTCGAGGGTGGGGGAGCCGGATCCACGACACAGATCAGCGGCCGTGGCTTTCACCTGAAAATGGCATACGCCGTGTTCAAGGACCATCCCTTTCTGGGAGGGGGATACTGGAACTTCGGGCAGTATTCGCTCCAGTACCAGTTCACGGTTCCCGGATATTCGGATATCCTCATGAGCCCGAGGAGCACCCACAGCAGCTTCTTCCGGATACTGGCCGACCTGGGACTGGTGGGGATGGCCCTGTGGCTGGCGCTGCTGGCGGCCACGGCGAGGGAGCTGTGGCGTGCCTGGCGGGTCACCTCCGAGAATCCCGGCGGTCGAGCGCACATGTTCGTGCGGGCCTTGACCTTCACGTTTCTGCTCGAGCAGGCGTACGGCTTCTACGCCGAGATGCAGGTCGAGAAGATCTTCTGGATCACGCTCGGACTGGCCGTGGCCCTGCGCGCCGTCGCCGAGTCCGCGTCGGAGACTGTCGAAGAGCCAGGTGCTCGGACGATCGGCGCCGGCGCGGCGACCGGCCGCTCGTCGGCAGGGCGAGCGGCGGTGCGGGTTCCCTCGCCGGTCGAGTCTTCCTGATGGAGGGCGGTGTCTCCAGGGCGGCCGCCATATCCTCGGGGTCGCGTCCTTCCCCGGCGGTGCGGCGCGCGGTGATCATTCCCGGAGCCCGGAAGGCGGGCACCTCTTCGCTCCACGCGGCGTTGGCAGCGCACCCCGGGGTCGTGGCGGGACGCTACAAGGAGACCCAGTTCTTCGCGCTCGACGAGGGCACGGTCGAGGCGAACATCGAGTGGTATCTCGGGCTGTTCGGGGACCAGCGGGAGATCGATACCCGGACCATCGTGGACGCGTCGACGTTCTATCTGATGAGCGAGCGGGCCCCGACGCTCATCCGGCGCCACGTCGCGGACCCCCGGGTCGTCATCGTGTTGCGTGATCCGGCCGAACGCGCCTACGCCGGGTACGAATACCTGCGACAGCGACTCCCTTCACCGGAAGGGCGTACGTTCGAGGACATCGTTCAGGCGTTGGAGAAGGCCGGTCCGATCGACGTCTCACGAGCGGAGGACGAAGCCCTCGCCATCGCGGTGCGGGATCATCGAGTGCCGGCGCGATACTACACCGGGTCGTTTCACGAGGAGCACTACGGCGCTCCGTTCGAGACACGGCTCGAGGATCCGCTGAACATCCTGCGCTATTTCGCCGAGAGTCGGTACTCCGAGCACGTGATCCGATGGCAGAGGGCGCTACCCGGGTCGGTCCACCTGGTTGCCTTCGAGAGACTCATCGCCGAGCCGTCCGTGGTTCTGCCGGAGATACAGGAGTTCTGCGGACTCGATCCCGTGCCGGCCCTGATCGACCTGCCTCGGGAGAACCCCACGAGGGTGGCCCGCGGCGGAGTGTCGCGCTGGATCCTCGGTCATGCCGTCCGGCGGTCGCCGGGCGGCCTGGTCGATGGAGCCTTACGACTGTTCCACGGGTTGAGGATCGGCGAGGTGCTGCGGACGAAGGTGCTCGAGACTCGCAGACCGCAGCTCGATCCAGAGCTGCGCAGCCGATGCCGAGCCCTGCTCGACGCGGAGTACGCGTGGTGGAGGGAGCACGACCCATCGATCGCCGCATGGTGGGATTGACGATCGACCGTCGATCCCCCCACGAGACGACAGCGGCTTGAGGGCGACCCACCCCAATCGACGACGAACGTCGGGTCGCCCATGACCTTGCGGAGTGCAGGTGGTTCCATGAATGACAATTCTTCACAGGCCAGAAGCTACCCGGGGAACGCCGAGCCGCTCCGGGGCGAGGGGCTAGCCGCGGATCTCTGGCACTACTGGGAGATCCTCCGCCGGCGGTGGTGGCTGGTGGCCGGCGCGGTCGTCGTGGCCGTGGGGTTGGCATGGTGGAGCCAGCACGACGCCGTGCCCAAGTACAGCGCGGAGGTGCTCCTGCAACAGCGGCAGGAGACCCCCGTGGTGTCTCAGGCCCTGCTCCAGAACGGACCCCAGGACGAGTTCGGCTCCCAGGTCGAGATCATTCGGAGTCGGGCGATCCTGGCCCCCGTCGTCGACTCGCTGGGCCTCCAGCTCAAGATGAAGACCCACCGGAACGAGCGGACCCGGATCTTCTCGTCCGTGGCAGTGGACCCCGCCGCCGCCTTCGGCTCGTACACGCTCGTGGACAACTCGTCGGGCTGGGTACTGAAACGCCCGAAGTCCGGCCGTGTGATCGCCACGGCGGATCGAGGCGACACGCTGAAAGGCCCGGACTTCTACGTGGTCGTGTCCGATTCGGCGTCGGCCTCCGAGCCCGTGGAGTTCTCCATCGCGAATCGCCAGGCCGCGGTGACTTCTCTGCAATCGGGCCTGCAGATCGAGCAGGGCAAGGGGCCGGATCTCATCACGATCTCCTACCGCGATGCCGATCCGAAGCTGGCGGCCGATGTCGTCAACACGGTGGCATCCTCCTACCAGGACTATCGCGCCACCCTGGCTCGTAACGTCGCGGGCCGTCGACGGCAGGTGATCGAGGGGCAGCTCGTGGAGCTGGCCGACTCGCTCAGGCAGGTGCAGGGTCACGTCCAGGACTACCAGCAGAGCCGCCAGTTGCTGGACCCCGGTGCGGAGGGCAGCGCGGTCATGAGTGCCGTGCTCAAGACGCAGGACGATCTGCGGAGCCTCGAGTTCCAGCAGAGCCGGCTCAAGGCGCTCGAGGCGGGACTCAGTGGCAGCCAGGGCACCGATGTCTCGGACGTCCAGCAACTCATGGCGTTGGGCGGAGACCTGGTTCCGGCCGCCAACGACCTCTACAGTCGCTTGCAGAACCTGCTGACGCAGCGGAGCCAGCTGACGGCTTCACGGTTCGGCTACACGGCCAACGAACCCCAGGTCCAGGTGGTCGACTCGCTCATTGCGAGCACGCGCAGACAGATGCGCGGCGCGGTCGACCAGGCCCTGAATCAGGTCGCGGCGCAGATCCAGTCGACCCAGCAACACCTGAGAAGCCTCCAGGGCCAGGTGACGGCCCTTCCGGCCAAGAGCGCCGAGTTGTCTCGGCTGACCCAGCGGGCCGATGCCGTACAGGGTGTGTTCGACAACCTGGTCCAGAAGTACTACGAGGCTCAGATCCAGGAGGGCGTGGAGACCGGTGACGTGGATATCGTCGACCCGGCTCCGGTGCCACTGTTCCCGGATCCATCCAATCTCAAACTGAGCCTCATCATCGCGGCCCTGGTCGGTCTCGTGCTGGGCGGCATGGGAGCGGTGACCGTCGACCAGTTGGATCCGAATATCCATGATGCGCGTGACGCAGAAGCGCTGACCGGATTGCAGCTGGTGGGGACGGTGCCGACGCTGAAGCGGGGGAAGAACGGACAGAAGAGCCGGGACGACTTGATCGGCAAGGAAGCCTTCCGCGGTCTTCGAACCAACCTCCAGTTCGCACGCTCGGGCGAACGAAGCGTGGTCGCCGTGGTGAGCGCCGCTCCGGGCGCGGGGAAGAGCACGGTGGCCTCCAACCTGGCCCTCACGCTCGCCGAGCAGGGCAAGAAGGTGGTCCTGGTGGACGCGGATCTCCGGCGGCCCCAGGTGCACAAGATCGTCAAGGTGTCGCAGAGTCCGGGGCTCGTCGAGCTGCTGGACGGATCAGCGGCCACGGACGAGGTGATCAAGACCACGCCGATCCACGCCCGGCTCTCGGCCGTGACCAGCGGCTACATCCCCAACGACCCGCCCGAGGTCGTGGGCAGCGAGCGCTTCACGGAGCTGCTGGCGGAGCTGCGCTCGAGATTCGACGTCGTGGTCCTGGACACGCCGCCCCTGCTGGCTGTCTCCGACGCCGTGATGATCGCGACCCTGGCCGATGGAACTCTGGTCGTGGCACGCGCGGAGCAGACGAACCGCAAGGCGCTGAGCCATGCAGTCGAACAGCTCCGACGGGTTGATGCCAACCTGCTGGGCCTGGTGCTCAATGGAGTCGAGGTCGGGAGCCCTGATGGATATTACGGTTACTATTACTATCATGAGTACTATACGGATGCGCCGGACCGGAAGAAATCTGCCTCGGAGGAACGTCGACTCATCAGCAAAGGGCGGGCCTCGAAAGGACAAAGGTAGGGCCATTCTGGGACCGAGATCTCGGTCTATCAGTCCGAGAGGTAGGTACTACATGAGAGAGGCGAGGAGCGTTGGAGCG
>CANPVD010000064.1 GCA_947581615.1 Candidatus Humimonas hydrogenitrophica | reverse complement strand
GCCCCGTCGCGTCGTACCGTACTCCAGGATGGGATGAGTGAGCGATGGTGAACGTTGCGGTGCAGCACGACAAGCTCGTCGAGCAGCGCAGGCGGCTCGACGAGCTACGGGGGTACCTTTGACATCCCGGCCAAGCTGAAGGAGGTCCGCGAGCTGCAGGAGCGCATGGCGCAGCCCGGCTTCTGGGACAACCCCGAGCACGCGCGCGAGATCATCGAGCGCTCCCAGGACCTCAAGGAGTGGACCGAGCCCTGGACGGAGCTCTCGGAGCGCGTAGACGACCTCCTGGAGCTCGCCGCCCTGCTCGAGGAGGAGCCCGACGAGGAGCTCGCCGCCGAGCTCGACGCCGCGGCGGGGAGCACCGAGCGGGGTCTCGGCCGTCTCGAGTTCCGCAACATGCTGCGCGACCCCGACGCCAGGCGGGATGCGCTCCTCACCATCCACCCGGGCGCGGGCGGCACCGAGTCCCAGGACTGGGCGGAGATGCTGCTGCGCATGTACTCGCGGTGGGCGGAAGGGAAGGGGTTCGACGTGGACGTGGTCGACCTGCTGCCCGGGGACGAAGCCGGGATCAAGTCCGCCACGCTCGAGATCAAGGGCGACTACGCGTACGGCTACCTCATGGCCGAGCGGGGCGTGCACCGGCTCGTCCGGATCTCTCCGTTCGACGCCGCCAGCCGCCGCCATACCTCCTTTGCCTCCGTGTTCGTGTACCCGGTCGTCGAAGACGACATCGAGGTCGAGATCGACGAGGAAGATCTGCGGATCGACACCTATCGGGCGTCGGGGGCGGGAGGGCAGCACGTCAACAAGACGAGCTCGGCCGTCCGCATCACGCACCTGCCTACGGGGATCGTCGTCTCGTGCCAGCAGGAGCGGAGCCAGCACAAGAACAAGTCGCAGGCCATGAAGATGCTGCGGGCGGCCCTCTACCAGCGGGCCGTCGAGGAGCGGGAGGCGGAGCGCCAGGAGCTCGAGGACACCAAGAAGGAGATCGCCTGGGGCCACCAGATCCGCTCCTACACGCTGCAGCCTTACACGATGGTGAAGGACCACCGCACCGACGTCGAGACGGGCAACGCGCAGGCCGTGCTGGACGGGGACCTGGACCCGTTCATCGAGGGCTTCCTGAGGCAGCAGGGAGCCGAGCCCCGGTGACGGGCGGGGAACTCTGCGCCTCGTGCGGCGCCGAGGTCGGTCGGACGCGTGACGGCCTGTGCCCGGAGTGCTGGTACTCGGCCCCCGAGCGCCCCAAGCCGGTCCGCGACCGATTCGAGAAGCTCCGCGCCCTGGAGGCGGCCGGGTACGAGCCCTTCGCGTACGGGTTCGAGGTCACCGACAGCTTGCGGGGCGCCCGGGAGCGGCACCAAGCGCAGTCGACCGGAGCGCCCGACGAGGAGATGCGGGTGCGGGTGGCGGGCCGTATCCTCTCGCTCCGCGACCTGGGTGGCAGCGCCTTCGCGCACCTGGGCGACCGGGACGGCAGGCTACAGGTCTACTTCAAGCGGAACGTACTGTCCGAGCGCGACGCGGCCCTGCTCGACCTCCTGGACCTGGGCGATTGGATCGGGGTGTCCGGTGCGCTGTTCACGACACGAACCGGGGAGCTCACCGTCCGGGTCGAGGAGCTGGTCCTCCTCGCCAAGACGCTCCGGCCCCTGCCGCTCGGCAAGGAGGAGGTCACGGGGGACGGAGAGAGGGTCGTGCACGGCGGATTCTCCGACCGGGAGTCCCGCTACCGGCAGCGCTATGCGGACCTGGCCGTGAATCCGGAGGTTCGCCGGATGTTCGCGCTCCGCACGCGCATCGTCTCGGGCCTGCGGGCCTTTCTGGACGCGCGCGGCTTCCTCGAGGTGGAGACACCCATCCTCCAGCCCCTGTACGGCGGCGCGGCGGCGCGCCCCTTCACCACGCACCACCACGCCCTCGACACGAGGCTCTACCTCCGTATCGCCGACGAGCTCTACCTCAAGCGTCTCCTGGTCGGCAACCTCGAGCGCGTCTACGAGATCGGAAAGGACTTCCGAAACGAGAGCATCGACCGGACCCACAATCCCGAATTCACCATGCTCGAGCTCTATCAGGCGCTGGCCGACTACCGGACCATGATGGAGCTCACGGAGGAGATGGTGACCACGGTCCTCGGGGAGGCGTGTGGGACGCTCCGGCTGTCCTGGGAGGGCCGCGAGGTGGACCTCACGCCCCCGTGGCGGCGCGTCCCCTATCGGGAGCTGGTGCTCGAGGAGGCCGGGGTGGACATCGCCTCGGCCTCCGACGGCGAGCTCCGCCGGGCCGCGCGGGAGGCGGGCCGGGAGGACGCCGCATCCCTGAGCCGGCCAGCGCTCGTCGACGCGCTGTTTTCGGCGAAGGTCGAACCCGGGCTGGTGGCGCCGACCATCGTGTACGACTACCCGATCGAGATGAGCCCCTTCGCCAAGCCCAAGCGCGGCGACCCGACGCTGGCGGAGCGCTTCGAGGTCGTGGTCGGCGGACACGAGCTGGTCAACGCCTTCAGCGAGCTCAACGACCCTGTGGACCAGTGGCGCCGCTTCGCGGAGCAGGCCGCTCGCCGCGAGGCCGGGGACGAGGAGGCGCAGGGCTTCGACGAGGACTACCTGCGCGCGCTGGAGTACGGCCTGCCGCCGACGGGGGGTCTGGGCATGGGGGTCGATCGTCTGGTCATGCTCGCCGCGGGACAGGACGCCATCCGCGAGGTGATCCTCTACCCGATCCTGCGGCCGGGGGAGGAAGCGTGAGCGTCTCGTGAGCCGTGCGCCCCGAGGCTCCCATGGCCTCGAGTGGTTCGTCGCGCGCCGCTACCTTTCCAGCCGGAAGGGGCGCGGGTTTCTGTCGCTCATCACGCTCATCGCCATCGGTGGCGTCACGGTCGGCGTCATGGCCCTGCTGATCGTCATCGGCGTCATGAGCGGCCTGCAGCACGACCTGCAGCGCAAGATCCTGGGCTCCAACCCGCACGGCATCGTGCTCCAGATAGGCGAGGACGTGCGCATGGACGACTGGCAGCAGGTGCTGGAGCGAGTGCGGCGGGACCCCGCGGTGACCGTCGCCGAGCCCTTCATCTACACGGAAGTGGGCCTCAACGCCGGCGGAGATTACAGCGAGGGCGCGGTCCTGCGGGGCGTTCCGTCGGACTCGGCCGCGACCCGGATCGCGGGGCTCAGCAAGCACCTGGTGTCGGGCACCATGCCGTTCGGCAAGACCGACTCGGGTCACCCGGGGATCATCGTCGGCAGCCGGCTGGCCGACCGGCTCGGCCTGTACCCGGGCAAGTTGGTGACGGTGGTCTCGTTCCAGAACGCCAAGCTCACGGCGACCGGGTTCATGCCGCAGCTGCGGCGCTTCGAGGTCACGGGCATCTTCGAGACGGGCCTGTACCAGTACGACACCAAGTTCACCTACACCTCCCTCTCGGCCGCGCAGAACCTGCTCGGCATGGGCTCGTCCGTCACGGGCGTGGAGTTCAACGTCGTCGATCCGTGGCACGCCGACGCGGTCGCCGCTCGCCTGCAGAAGGAGCTGGACTACCCGTACAAGGTCGACGACTGGCAGGACCAGAACGCCTCCCTGTTCTCGGCCCTCAAGCTCGAGAAGCTGGCCATGGCGGTGATCCTGCTCCTCATCGTCCTGGTGGCCGCGTTCAACATCGTCTCGACGCTCATCATGGTGGTCACGGACAAGACGAGGGAAATCGGTATCCTGCGCTCCATGGGGATCACGGGCCGCGGCATCCAGCGCATCTTCATGATGCAGGGGACGGTCATCGGGCTGGTGGGGACGGTACTCGGAGGGAGCCTCGGCGGCCTCCTGGCGTGGCTCCTGGCCCGCTACCAGTTCATCACCCTGCCGGGCGACGTGTACTTCGTGGACCACCTCCCGGTCGAGCTCACCCCCTGGGACGTGGGCCTCATCCTGGGTGCGTCGCTTCTCATCTCCTTCCTGGCCACCCTGTATCCGGCCCGCCAGGCGGCCCGGCTCACGCCGGTCGAGGCCATCCGTCATGAGTGAGGGGGCGGGGCGGCCTGTAAGCCGGGCCGCGGAGACGGCCGGTGCCGTCGTCGAGGCCCGGGACCTGTACAGGACGTTCAGCGACGTCGAAGACCGCGAGATCCACGTGCTCCGGGGCCTCGACCTGACGCTCGCGCCCGGCGAGACCGTGGCGATCGTCGGACCCAGCGGGGCGGGCAAGTCGACCCTCCTCCACCTGCTCGGGGGTCTGGATCGACCCACCTCCGGCTCCATACTCCTGCGGGGCCGACCCATCGGGGGGCTGCCGGACGAGGAGATGGCGGAGCTGCGGAACCGGTTCGTGGGTTTCGTATTCCAGTTCCACCACCTCCTGCGGGACTTCACGGCGCTCGAGAACGTCATGGTCCCCCAGCTCATCGCAGGAACCAGCCACGCGGCCGCGGCGGACCGCGCCCGCGAGCTGCTCGGCCAGGTGGGTCTCGAGGAGCGCACGGGCCACCGTCCCGCCGAGCTCTCCGGTGGGGAACAGCAGCGCGTGGCGGTCGCCAGGGCTTTGGCCAACGAACCTCCGCTCTTGCTGGCCGATGAGCCCTCGGGTAACCTGGACGTGTCCACGAGCGAACGCCTGCACGATCTCCTGTTCAGCCTCGTCGAGCGGCACGGGAGTGCGTTCGCGGTGGTGACCCACAACCGTCGTCTCGCCGGGCGCGCGTCCCACACGCTCGAGCTGGCGGATGGCAGGCTGCGCCCGGTGGACGGGGACGGCGGCTGAGGCCCCTTACTGCCGGCGGCGTCGAGGGGGGGAGGACGGGCGGATCCGCGGGGCCGCGCCCGCGTATCAACGGGCGGGAGTCGATGAGGTTGGGCGAGATCGCTCGGACCCATCCCCCGGAGCGGGTCCTGGAGCGGAGACGGCATGCGCTGCGACAACTGCGGCGAGCGCGAGGCGGAGATCCACCTCACGCAGATCGTGGACAGTGAGCTCACCACGCTGCATCTGTGCAGCGAGTGCGCCGGAGAGAAGGGCGTGCCGACGCAGGTGGGCCTGGGCTCGGCGCCCCTGACGGACTTCCTCGCCCAGATGGAGAAGGGCACCTCCGACTCGGCCCTGTCCGTCGAGGCGGAGGCGTGTCCTTACTGCGGCACGACCGCGGCGGACTTCCGGCGCACGGGTCGCCTCGGCTGCTCCCAGTGTTGGGCCCACTTCGAGCCCAAGCTGCGTGCGCTCCTCCGCCGCATCCACGGATCCACGCAGCACGTCGGCAAGCTCTATCTCGGCGCGGCGGAGGAGGACGTCGGAGTGGACGCCGACGCCAGGATCGGCACCCTGCGCCGGCGACTCGAGCGGGCCATCGAGCTCGAGGACTTCGAGACGGCCGCGGACCTTCGGGACCGTATCCGCGAACTGGAGTCGGTGGAGTGATGGAACGCGCCGACGCGGTTCGGGATCGAGGCACCGACTGGCTGGCCGGCGGCGGGCCCGATCACGAGGTCGTGCTCTCGACGCGCGTTCGTCTTGCCCGCAACCTCCAGGGGTTTCCCTTCTCGATCCGGGCGGGCGTGGATGACCGCCGCCGGGTGCTCGCCCGGGTGCGGAGCGCGATCGAGGGCGGAACGAGCCTGGTCGAGCCCGACCTGCTCGAGATGGAGAACCTCGACTCCGGTCAGCGCCGTCTCCTGCTGGAGCGGCACCTGGTGAGTCGCGACCTCATCGGCAATCCCGACGAGGACGCACCGCCCGGCGCGGCGCTCGTCCTCGAGGGCCGGCGCGCCCTCGGCCTCATGATCAACGAGGAGGACCACCTCCGGCTCCAGACGCTGCTCAACGGCCTGCAGCTCGTGCAGGCCTGGCAGGAGGTGGACCGCCTGGACCAGGAGCTCGGGGGAACTCTGCCGTACGCCTTCCATCACGAGTTCGGGTTCCTCACTTCCTGTCCGACCAACGTAGGCACGGGACTGCGGGCGTCCGTTCTCATCCACCTGCCCGGTCTCGTCCTCACCAAGGAGATCCGCAAGGTCCTGCAGGGCATTTCGCAGGTGGGCCTGACCTACCGGGGACTGTACGGCGAAGGCTCCGAGGTCGTGGGGAATTTCTTCCAGATCTCCAACCAGACCACGCTGGGGAAGACGGAGGAGGAGCTCATCGACCATCTGGCGCGGATCGTGGGCCAGGTGATTCAGTACGAGAAGCAGGCCCGGGCCATCCTGCTCCGCGAGGCCCCGACAGTGCTCGAGGACAAGGTGGGGCGTGCCTACGGCATCCTAAGCCGCGCCTACACCCTGCCGTTCGACGAGATGATGAACCTGATCTCGGGCCTGCGGCTGGGCCTCACGCTGAAACTTCTCCGAACACCTCGGGTAGAGACGCTCAACAGGGTCATGATCTTCGGCCAGACCGCCCACCTCGAGCGCATGGCGGGTCGGTCGCTCGACGACGCGGACGCGGACGTGCACCGGGCCGCGTTCGTCCGGAGGGCCCTGGCGGAGGACGAGGAGGCCGCCCGGAGTGCGGGTCCCCGACGGGACCTGGACCTTCCGGGGGGGTCGGATGGCGACGATGAGCGGTGAGGCGGTCGGCTCGACACTTCCCTTGCTGAGGCCCGCATGAACTACAATTTCACGGACCGGGTGCGGAAGGTTCTCGCCATGGCGAGGGAGGAGGCCATCCGCCTGCAGCACGACTACGTCGGGACCGAGCACGTCCTCCTGGGACTCATCCGCGAGGGGGAGGGCGTGGCCGCGGCCGTGCTCACGAACCTGGCCGCGGACCTCGACGAGATCCAGCGGCTGGTCGAGCAGCACGTGCGCAAGGGCAAGTCGACGGCCACGATCGGGGAGCTTCCCTATACGTCGAGAGCCAAGAAGGTCCTCGAGTACGCCATGGCCGAGGCCCGCGAGCTCAACCACAGCTACGTCGGGACCGAGCACCTGCTGCTCGGCCTCCTCCGGGAGGAGAAGGGGCTGGCGGCGAAGGTGCTGGGCGAACTCGGCATCGGGCTCGAAGACGCGCGCTCCGAAACTCTTAAGCTCCTCGGTACCGAGATGCCCAGCTCAGGCTCCAGCAGTCCGTCGTCGGGCGCCAATCCCTCCAAGGGGGAGAAGAAGTCCAAGACGCCGGCGCTGGACCACTTCTGCCGCGACCTGACGCAGCTCGCAGACGAGGGCAAGCTCGACCCGACCATCGGTCGCGAAGGCGAGATCGAGCGGGTGATGGAGGTCCTCTCCCGGCGAAAGAAGAACAACCCCGTGCTCATCGGGGAGCCGGGCGTCGGGAAGACGGCCATCGTGGAGGGCCTCGCCCAGCGCATCGTGCGAGGTGACGTTCCGGACAGCCTCAAAGACCACAGGGTCCTCGCGCTCGATATGGCCGCCGTGATCGCGGGTACCAAGTACCGCGGGCAGTTCGAGGAGCGCCTCAAGGCCATCGTGAACGAGATCTCCCAGAACGACGGGATCATCCTGTTCATTGACGAGCTCCACACACTGGTCGGCGCCGGAGCCGCCGAGGGAGCGATCGACGCGTCCAACATGCTCAAGCCCGCCCTGGCGAGGGGAGAGCTCCAGTGCGTGGGCGCCTCGACCCTGAACGAGTATCGCAAGCACATAGAGAAGGACGGCGCGCTCGAGCGGCGATTCCAGACCGTGATCGTCGAGGCGCCCACGGTCGAGGAGACGATCGAGATCCTCAAGGGGCTCAGGAAGCATTACGAGGAGCACCACCGGGTGGTGATCCCGGACGAGTCGCTGGTGGCTTCGAGCCGACTGTCGGAGCGCTACATCACCGACAGGTTCCTGCCCGACAAGGCCATCGACGTGGTCGACGAGGCGGGAGCGCGCGCGCGACTCGGGGCGCAGGTGCCGCCTCCCGAGGTGCAGCAGCTCCAGGAGGAGGTCGACGCACTGGCCGATCGCAAGGACGAAGCGATCCGGGACCAGGACTTCGAGCGAGCCGCCGAGCTACGGGACCGCGAGAAGGAGATCCAGGAGGAGATCAAGCGACGCCGCGAGGAGTGGGAGAAGCAGCGGCGGGAGCATCGGCCGGTCGTCGACGAGGAGGACATCGCGTTCATCGTCTCGCGGTGGACCGGAATTCCCGTCATGCGACTGCGCGAAACGGAGACCGAGCGGCTGCTGCGCATGGAGGAGGAGCTGCACGAGACGGTGGTGGGCCAGCACGAGGCCATCGACGCCATCAGCCGTGCCATCCGTCGCAGCCGGGCCGGCCTCAAGGATCCGCGCCGCCCGATCGGGAGCTTCGTGTTCTGCGGTCCCACGGGCGTGGGGAAGACGGAACTGGCGCGCGCGCTCGCGCGCTTCCTGTTCGCCGACGAGCAGGCGCTCATCCGGGTGGACATGTCCGAGTACATGGAGAAGTTCTCGGTCAGCCGCCTCATCGGGGCTCCCCCGGGTTACGTGGGCTACGAGGACAGCGGCGTGCTCACCAAGTCCGTGCGTCGCCGTCCCTACAGCGTGGTGCTGCTCGACGAGATCGAGAAGGCGCACCCGGACGTGTTCAACATCCTCCTCCAGGTGCTCGACGACGGGCAGCTCACGGACAACTACGGCCGGGTCATCGACTTCAAGAACACGGTCATCATCATGACCTCGAACGTCGGGGCCCGGGACATCACGTCCACCACCACGCTCGGCTTCCACGCCGAGGAGGGAATGGGGTACGAGCGCATCAAGGAGCGGGTGCAGGAGGAGATCGAGCGTACCTTCGCCCCCGAGTTCCTCAACCGGCTCGACGACGTGATCGTGTTTCATCCGCTGGACCGCGAGCAGATCGGCAAGATCGTCTACATCCAGCTCCGCGACGTCGAGAAGCGGCTGGCCGAGGAGAAGCTCACGCTGAAGCTGACCGACGAAGCGGTGCGCTTCCTGGTCGATCAGGGCTACGACGAAAAGTTCGGCGCGCGGCCGTTGAAACGGACCATCCAGCGCTACATCGAGGATCCGCTCTCGGAGAAGATCCTCATGGCCGAGTTCGCCCCTGGAGATGACATCCAGGTCGAGGTCTCGGAGGAGGACCCGGAGTCGCTGGCGTTCCGGGCCGCGTCCCCATCATCGGCCACGTGATCCGGCGGCTCCTAGTCGCGATCCTCGCGGTCGCAGCCCTGGCCGGAGCGCCCCGGAGCCTCTTCGCTCAGCAGGACACGGCGGCGAGCAACGTCGTCGTCGACAGCATCGTCGTCCGTGGGAACCACCGGGTCAGCGACACCCGGGTCATCGAGCTCAGCCACCTTCGCAAGGGCGAGTCGGTCTCCTTTCCCACCATCCAGAGCGCGATCCATCGCCTGTACGCCTCGGGGCAGTTCGCCAACGTCTCGATCAGCGTGACCCCGGGGAGCCCGGCCATCTTCTTCATCGAGGTCGTGGAGCGTCCGGTGGTGGCCGAATACGCCTTCGAGGGCCTGCAGCACGTGTCCCCCGGCACGGTCCGCGACACCGCCGGTCTCGTGAACGGCGAGCCGCTGGACCCGGCAAGGATCTCGCGTGCCGAGGAGATGCTCGGTCATCTCCTCTCCAAGGCGGGCTTCCCGCGGCCCCGCATCGATACGGCCATGGTCGTTGCGCCGGGCGGCTATCGGCTCGTGTTCAGGGTGGATGAGGGTCCCCGGCTGGCCATCACGAGCATCTCCTTCGAGGGCGATTCCTCCTTCAGCGACGCGCAGCTGCGGAGCGCGATGTCGACCGGGCAGGAGGGCTTCCTGTGGCTGCACACGGGCGAGTTCCGCCACGATGAGTTCGAGAAGGACCTGCGCGAGCGTCTCCCGGCGTTCTATGCCGAGCACGGCTACATCGACATGAGCGTCGCGGGCGACACGGTCCTCGTGGACCCACGTACAGGCAAGGGCCGCATCGTCGTCAAGGTGGACGAGGGTCCGCAGTACCGCCTGGCCGAGTTCGACGTGCATGGCAACCGGCGCTTCCCGACCGGGGCGCTCATGAGCCGCTTCCGGCCGGCCGACGCCGCGCCACTCGACAGCCTGCCCAGGGACGAGCTGCCGCCGTTCGATCAGAGCGCCTTCGACGACGCTACCGGCAAGATCGGAGACCTGTACCGGAACGCGGGCTACCTGCGTGCCGAAGTGCAGCCTTCGGTGCAACGGATTCCCCCGTCCAGGTCAGGAGGGGCCCATCTGGTGAAGGCGGTGTGGAACATCACCGAGGGCGAGCCGGCCTACGTGCACAAGGTGACGATCACCGGCAACACCTACACGCACGACTACGTCATCCGGCAGCAGCTCGGCCTGCTCCCGGGAGACATCTACTCTCAGGAACGGCTGATCCAGAGCGTCAAGAACATCCAGTCGATGGGGTTCTTCGAGGCGCTTCCGCCCCAGCAGGCCGTGAACATCCAGCCGCTGGACAACGGAGACGTCGACATCACGCTCAAGGTCAAGGAGAAGCAGACCGGGAACCTGAACTTCGGAGCATCGGCGTCGGCGGTCACCGGCCTGGCCGGCTTCATCGGCTACGACCAGCCGAATTTGTTCGGGGAGGCCAAGAGCGGGCACTTCCGCTGGCTGTTCGGCGGGCGCACGCAGGATATCGAGCTCGGCTACCAGGATCCATCCGTGATGGGATCCCGGTATTCGGCTTCCGTCCAGCTGCGCCATTCGCGGGACATCTACACGACCTACAACCTGGGCCAGCGTCGCCAGACCGGCGGTTCGCTCGAGGTCGGCCTTCCGGTATTCGGACTCCGGGGCACGCGCCTGTTCGCGGGCTATTCGCTGTTCCGGGACGAGACCCGGGACCTGCAGCTCGTGGGACTGACGCCACAGCAAGCGAACATCCTGCTCAACGGTACTCGCAGCACGGTCAGCCTTCGGCTGGTGCGGGATACCCGTCAGGGGGGGCTGTTCCCGGTGGCGGGCAGCCGCAACGAGATCGACGCCGCGTTCACCGGCGGGCCCCTCGGGGGCGCTGGCCGGTACGGCAAGTATACGGTGGAGAGCTCCTGGTTCGTGCCGGTCGCGGCGATCGGTGGCGGGCTCAACTCTCAGCCGATCCAGTTCACGGCCGGCCTCACCTTCCGGGGCGGGGTGATCCTCGGCAACAACCCCTTCTTCCGGGAGCGCTTCCTGATGGGAGGGGTGCAGGTCGGCGAGCAGCTGCGCGGCTACTCGGAGGGCACCGTCACACCCTACGGCCACGTGCCCCAGAACTCTGCGTCCTTCCCGACCATCGACCGGGCCGGCGAGTCGTTCTTCGGCAGCACGGCACAGTTCGGCGTCAAGCTGTCCGGGAGCCTGTTCGCCGATGCCTTCGTGGACGCGGGCAACGTGTGGAAGTCCGCCGCGGACATCAACCCGACCGACCTTCTGGTGGGAGCGGGCGTGGGAGTGAGCCTCGTGACGCCCTTCGGACCGCTCGGGATCGACTACGCCTACGGCTTCGATCGACGCGACGTGCTCGGACGGCCGAATCCGGGCTGGAAGCTGCATTTCAAGTTCGGCCGCATCTTCTGAACCCGAACCCGACGACCTGAGGAGTACGTTCATGGAAGCGATGCATCGTGGACCGGCCCTGGCGCTGACCCTCGCCCTGGTCACCGTCGCTCCGCTCGCGGCGCAGTCCGGTGCCCCCGGGAAGGATTCCTCCTCGGCACCGCCTCCGGGGACCCAGTTCGTCTATATCAACTCCCAGCAGCTCCTGCAGGCCACGCCGGGCGCGGGCAAGGCACAGCAGCAGTGGAATCAGGAGCTCGGAACGTATCGCTCGGAGGTGCAGTCTCTGGCCGCCCAGGTCGACTCGCTCGAGCAGGCCTATCAGCGCCAGGAAGCCATGCTGAGCGACGCGGCCAAGACGAGAAAACAGCAGGAGATCCAGCAGAAGCGGCAGCAGCTTCAACAGCGCACCCAGCAGCTCGAGCAGCAAGCCTCCCAGCGTCAGCAGGAGCTCCTGCAGCCCATCCTGAACAAGGTGCGGGGCGTCATCGAGCAGATCCGGAAGGAGCGGGGTTACACCATGGTGTTCGACGCGGCCGGCTCCGGGCTCCTGGCCGCCGATCCGAAGCTGGATATTACGAACATGGTGATTCAGCGACTGAAGGCCAGCGGAGACAGTGCGGCGGGCGACTCGGCCGCGTCGGGCGGGAGCGGCGGGCGCTGAAGGCGGCCGCGTCCCGATCCGGTCCGGCTGGATGAAGGACCGCCGAGCAGCCCGGCTCCGGAGGACCCTGTGAGCCGATACACGGTCGGGGAGCTGGCCGCCCGGGTCGACGGTCGAGTGGAGGGAGATCCCTCCGCGGCCGTCACGGGTATCGCGCCCGTCGACGAGGCGGGCCCCGGCGACCTCACCTTCGTGAGCGACCGGCGCTACCAGCGCGCCCTGGCTTCCAGCCGTCCCACGGCGGTCCTCGTCCCGGACGACATGACCACCGACGGAGCGACGTCGGCGACCCTGATCCGCGTCCGAGACCCCCACGTCGCCCTCGGGCGGCTCTTGCCGCTGTTCTTTCCCGATCGCGTGGAGTCCGCGTCCGTCCCCGGCGTGCATGCGACGGCCGTCCTCGGCCGTGGCGTGGAGCTCGGCGAGGGCGTGAGGATCGATCCCCACGCCGTCCTCGAGGCGGGCTGCCACGTGGGACGCGACACCGTCGTCGAAGCCCACGTGCACGTCGGTGCCGGGGCGGTGATCGGTGAGGCATGCCGACTGGGACAGGGATGCTCGGTTCTCGGGGCCGTTCGCATGGGGGATCGCGTCCACGTCCACCCGGGAGCGCGGCTGGGCACCGAGGGCTATGGATTCGGGGTGGACGGGGGCCGTCCGGTCAAGATCCCCCAGGTGGGCCGATGCCTGGTCGGGGACGACGTCGAGATCGGTGCCAACACCACGGTCGACCGGGGCGCCCTCGGCGACACGGTCATTGGCGCCGGGACCAAGATCGACAACCTGGTCCATATCGGACACAACGTCCGAATTGGAGAGAACTGCATGATCGTGGCGCAGGTGGGCGTGGCCGGCAGCGTGGAGATCGGGACGGGCGTACAGCTGGCCGGCCAGGCCGGCATCGCGGGACACCTCTCCATCGGTGACGGGGCGAGGATCGCGGCGCAGGCGGGCGTGATCGGCGATGTTCCGCCCGGCGCCACGTACTCCGGCTACCCCGCTCGCCCCCACCACGAAGCCATGCGGGCGAGCGCGGCGCTCTTCCGGCTTCCCGACCTCCTGCATCGAATGCGCAGACTCGGAGAGGGCCACGGCGCGGACTCGAAGGAGGCGGAGGACGCGTGAGCACATTCGTGAGCCTGGCCGAGAACGGTCCTCAGAGGACCCTGGCGGGCCCGGTGGTGAGGGAAGGGACCGGCCTTCACAGCGGCGACCGGGTGCGAGCCGAGCTCCGGCCCGCCGCCGCCGACACGGGCTTCGTGTTCAGACGCAGGGACCTGGAGGGCTGTCCGGACCTCCAGGCCACCGTCACCTCCGTGACGGGCGTGGAGTGGGAGACGGTCCTAGGCGAGGGCGAGTGTACGGTGCGGACCGTCGAGCACGTGCTCGCCGCGCTCGCCGCGCTCCGGGTGGACGACGCCGAGATCGTCCTGGACGGCCCCGAGCCTCCGGCGCTGGACGGAAGCTCCAATCCGTGGTGCGAGGCGATCCGCGAGATCGGCCTCGTGGAGCTCGAAGCGACGTCGCGGGCGCTGGTGGTCGAGAGCCCGATCCTCGTCGTCGAGGACGACTCCCGTTACGCGGTGGTCCCGTACGACGGGTTCCGAGTCTCGGCCGAGATCGTATTCGACCATCCTTCGATCGGCCGGCAGTTCGCCTCGGCGCTCGTCGACGCCGACGGGTTCTGCGACGAGGTGGCCGCGGCGCGCACCTTCGGACTCGAGGCCTGGCGCGAGCCGCTCCAGAAGAGGGGCCTGGCGATGGGCGCCAGCTACTCCAACACCATCGTGCTGACGGACGAGGGATTGGCGGAACAGTCCACACTCCGGTTCCCCGACGAGTTCGTCCGGCACAAGCTCATCGACCTCGTGGGAGACCTGGCCCTGGTCGGACTGCGGATCCGGGGACACGTGCTGGCGGTGCGACCCGGGCACAAGGGCAACGTGGCCCTGGCCCGGCGTCTTGCCCGGGAAGCCCAGAAAGCCCGTGAGCCGGGCCCGGTCCTCGACATCAACGAGATCCTCGAGTACATGCCCCACCGATATCCCTTCCTTCTCGTGGACCGCATCCTCGAATTCGAGCCGGGCAAGCGCATCGTGGGGCTCAAGAACGTCACCATGAACGAGCCCTTCTTCCAGGGACACTATCCCGGACACCCGGTCATGCCCGGCGTGCTCATCGTCGAGGCGATGGCGCAGGTCGGGGGTCTCCTGCTCATGAACGAGTTCGAGAGCCCGGAGGACAAGGTGGTCTACTTCATGTCGCTGGACGACGTGAAGTGGCGGAAGCCCGTGGTCCCGGGTGATCAGCTCGTGTTCGAGCTCGAGATGGTCCAGTTCCGGGGCAGCGTGTGCCGCATGCAGGGCGTCGGACGGGTGGACGGACAGGTCGTGGCCGAAGGCAAGATGATGGCACGGGTCATGGATCGATGAGGGAGTCCCCCGTGGGGATCGAGCCGGGCGCGCGGCACTCCACGGCCGTCATCTCGCCGGAGGCCGAGCTCGCCGAGTCGGTGGTGGTGGGCCCCTACGCCGTGATCGGTCCGGGCGTGCGGTTGGCCGAGCGCGTGCGGATCGGACCGCACGCCTACATCGAGCGCGACACGCGAGTGGGGGAAGACACGCACATCCACGCGGGAGCCGTGCTCGGTACCGACCCCCAGGACATGAAGTACGACGGAGAGGCGTCGGTGCTCGAGGTCGGGAGTCGTACCACGATCCGGGAGTACGCCACCCTGAACCGTGGTACCGCGGCGTCGGGGCGGACCAGCGTGGGCGACGACTGTCTGATCATGGCGTACGCCCACGTGGCGCACGATTGCCACCTGGGGGATCACGTCATCCTGGCCAACGCGGTGAACATGGGCGGCCACGTGGAGATCGGCGACTGGGCCATCGTGGGCGGCGTGACGGCGATCCACCAGTTCGTCCGCATCGGCCGCCACGCCTTCGTGGGCGGTGGCTCGCGGGTACCGCAGGACGTGGCTCCCTACGTGACCGTGGCGGGCAACCCCTGCGCGGCCTATGGGATCAACACGGAGGGGCTGCGCCGACGCGGATTCGGACGGGAGACGCTGGCGTCGCTCCGCCACGCTTACAGAGTGCTGTTCCGCTCCAATCGCAACATGGGCGACGCGCTCGAAGCCCTCGCGTCGGAGGGGAGGCTCGGCGAGGAGGTCTCCGAGCTCACCGCCTTCATCCGCACCAGCGAACGCGGTGTGACCACGTGACCCGGATACGGGCGGGCGTCGTGGGCGTCGGACGCCTGGGGCGCGAGCATGCCCGTATCCTGTCCGAGCTCGACGGGGCCCATCTCGCGGGCGTGCACGATGTGGACGGAGAGCGGGCCACTCGCGTCGCCGCAGGGTTCGGTGTCCGAAGCTACCCGGACCTGACCGCGCTGCTCGACGACGTCCAGGCCCTGGTGGTGGCGGTGCCGACGGCCCTCCATCACGACGTGGCCCGGCGGGCCCTGGTCGCGGGTCGACACGTGCTGGTGGAGAAGCCCCTCACCCGGACGCTCGACGAGGCCGACGACCTGATCGCCCTCGCCGAAGAGCGCGACCTGCGGCTCGCCGTCGGCCACGTGGAGCGCTTCAACGGAGCCCTCCGCAGCAGCGAGCCCTACCTGCACGGCGCGCGCTTCGTCGAGTCTCTGCGCCTGGCCCCGTTCCAGCCACGGGGCACGGACGTCAACGTGGTCCTGGACCTGATGATCCACGACATCGACCTCGTCCTCGGCCTGGTGCGCTCCCCGGTCGAGAGCCTGCACGCGGTCGGCACGCCCGTGCTCACCGGCTCGGTGGACATCGCCAACGCCCGGCTCGTGTTCGAGAACGGGACCGTGGCCGAGATCACGGCGAGCCGGGTGTCCGAGGAGCGGCTCAGGGTGCTGCGCCTCTTCCAGCCCGATGGCTATCTCAAGCTCGACCTGGCAGCCGGCCGGGGAGAGTTCCTCCGCAGGCGTGCCGGGATCGGTCCGCTGGAGGGAGGGGAGGTCGAGGTGCCGCTTCACGCGCTCTCCGACCTGGTCGAGCGCATTCCCCTGCAGGGTGATGGCCGGGAGCCCCTGCGCCTGGAGCTCGAGGCCTTTCTGGCGGCGGTGCGCGGCGAGAGCTCGCCCGTCGTCTCGGCCCGGGAAGGTCGCGCCGCCCTCGAGGTGGCGTTCCGAATCGGTCGTTCCATAGAACGGTTCGCCGATGTCGCTCTGGAAGCTTCGTGAAGAGAGGAAGAGGCTCGGTGGCTCCACGCGGCGGGGACCCAGGACCCGAACCCTGGTCCTCCTGCTCATCCTGGTGCTGCTTCTGATCCTGTACCTCGGCAGCCTGGGATAGCCCGCGCCGTGCCCTCGGCCTCGATCCGAGGCCCCCGTCATCGTCGGACGATCTTCCTCTCCGCCGGGGAGGTGTCCGGAGATGAGCACGGGTCGCGCCTCGCAAGGGAGCTGCGCTCACGGGCCCCGGACCTGCGCCTGGTCGGACTGGGCGGCAGCCTCATGGCCGATGCGGGCGTCGAGCTCCTCGCCGACCTCGACCTGCTGGCGGTGATGGGCGTGGCCGAGGTGCTCACGCGCCTCCCCCGGCTCCTCGGCTTGCGGCGACGGGTGCGCCGCTTCCTGCTGCGCGAGGGCGTCGACCTCTTCCTGCCGATCGACTATCCCGGCTTCAACGTCCCGGTGGCGGGCTGGGCCCGGCGCCGTGGGTTGCCCGTGCTCTACTACATCGCTCCCCAGGTGTGGGCGTGGCGGCCGGGCCGGACCCGCCACCTGGCCCAGGCCACGGACCTGGTGTGCACGGTGTTGCCCTTCGAGAGGGACTTCCTGGAGCGCTACGGCGTCCGGGCCCGCTTCGTGGGCCATCCCCTCCTGGACGGGCCACGCGCGACGTCGCCGCGCCTCCGGCCCCGGGGGGATCCGCCGACGCTGGGCCTGTTTCCGGGCTCCCGGATCCAGGAAGTGCGGCGGATGCTCCCCCTGTTCCTGGAGACGGCCGGCCGGATGGTACGCCACGCTCCCGGACTCAGGGTCCTCGTGGCACGTGCGCACGACCTGCCGGACGAGGCCTTCGAGCCCGCGGAGTCGTGGAGCGTCCTGCCGGCCGGGGAGGTGCTGGACCGGGCCACGGTGGCGCTCACCAAGTCCGGCACGATCACCCTCCAGCTCGCCCTCGCCGGCGTGCCCATGGTCGTGGCACACCGCGTGAACCCGCTCACCTTCGCGATCGCCCGGCGACTGGTGACGGTCGATCACCTGGCGCTGGTGAACCTGGTCCTGGGAAAGCGACTGGTGCCCGAGCTCGTCCAGGACGAGGCCGAGCCCGGCCGGCTGGCCCGGACGCTCCTCCCCCTGCTCGACCCGGACAACGAGGCGCGCACCCGCATGGTGGACGGCCTCGCCAGGGTCCGCGATCGTCTGGGCGAGCCGGGCGGCTCGGCGCGCGTGGCGGAGGCCGCTCTCGAGCTCCTGGACGGGCATCGCCGGTGAAGCTCTCGCCGACCGTGGTGGCCCCGGCGGCGGGACTCCTCGCCCGATTCCTGTGCGGGTCGTGGCGCTTCCGGGACGAGGCCAGCGGCCGGGCCCTGCGCGGGCCCCAGCCGCTGCGGCCGGCCCTCTACGCCCTGTGGCACGAGCAGCTGTTGCCTCTAGCGTACCTGCACCGCGGCCAGGGAGCCGTGGCCCTGGTGAGCCGGCACCGGGACGGCGAGATCCTGGCCCGTGTCCTCACCGGACTCGGCTACGACGTCGCGCGCGGCTCCTCGACGCGCGGGGGCGCTGCCGCCTACCGGGCGCTGGTCCGGGCCGGGAGGGAAGGCCGGCCGTTGGCGCTGACGCCCGACGGGCCCAGAGGCCCGCGACGCCGGGCCGACCCGGGCGCCGTCCGGGCCGCCGTAGCCGCCGGAGTACCGATCGTGCCCGCGGCTGCCGCGGCCGAGCGCGGGTGGAGACTGCGGAGCTGGGACCGGTTTCTGGTCCCGGCCCCGGGCACGCGGGTGTGGGTCGCTCACGGGGAAGCGCTGGACCCGCGGGCGACGGATGCGCTCGGGCATCTCGAGGAGGCCCTGCAAGCCCTCTCCGAGCGGTGCCTGATCGCCGCGGGCCGTGCGGCCCCCGGGTCCGCGCAGGACCATGGGATCTGAGCGCCGCGACGTGCGCGGCGCGGCCGAACGCCGCGCTCGGCGAGCATGGCGGGAGGGATCCGGACCGTGGCTCCGGGCGGCCGGTGCCCTGTACGGAACGGCGACTCACGCATGGAGCTTCGCGTACGAAGTGGGGCTGCTGTGGCCGCACCAGCCGGTCCTGCCGACGATCTCGATCGGGGGCGTGACCGTCGGCGGGAGCGGCAAGACGCCGGTCACCGCGGAGGTCGCGCGGATGGTGACGGCGGCGGGCCATCGTCCGGCCGTCGTCACTCGCGGCTTCCCCGACGAGCTGGGCTTGCACGGGCGGATGAGCCGGGGGTGGCCGGTGATCGGACATCCCGACCGACGCCTGGCCGTCGCGGAGGCCGCCCGATCGGCCGACGTGGCCGTGCTCGATGACGGTTTCCAGCACCGACGGCTCGCGCGGGACCTCGACCTCGTCCTGCTCGACGCGGACGTGGTGGGCCGCGTTCCGTGGCGCCTCCTCCCGTCCGGCCCCTTTCGGGAGCCTCCGTCCGCGCTCGGTCGTGCGGACGCGATCGTGGTGACGCGTCGCTCCGCCGGAGCGGCCGCCGGGCGGGCGCTGGCGACGTGGGCCCGGCGTCACACGGACGTGCCGCTGGTCGCCCGGTGCGCGCTCGTGCCGGGCGAGCTGCGCCGAGTGGCTCGCGCAGCGCACGGGCGCGAGCCGGACGCCGGGGCCGGACCACGTGTAGCCGTGGCGGGGATCATGAAGCCCGAGGCCTTCCTGGCCGCCGTGCGGGCGACGGGACTCGACCCCGCGCTCGAAGTCATCCTGCCCGACCACGGCGCGCTCTCGCACGAGCTCGCCAGCGAGATCGTGGAGGCGGCACGGGGCGCCGGAGTCGTCACCACCGGGAAGGACCTCGCCCGGCTGTCACCGGCCCTTCCAGCCGGGCTCCCCCTGTGGTGCCTGGAGGAGCGGTTGACGTGGGAGGAGGGGGTCGACGAGCTTCGTCAGCGCATCGAAGCGGTCTGCGCCGGAAGGCGCGCCGCACCCAATCAGCGACGGGGAACGGGATGAGCGACGTGGAGGTCCTCGAGACGGACGTGCTCGTGGTGGGCAGCGGCATCGCCGGCCTCACCTTCGCGCTCAAGGCGGCCGAGGGAGCCGAAGTCCTCCTGCTCACCAAGAAGGGGAGGGTGGAGACCAACACGAATTACGCCCAGGGCGGCGTGGCGGCGGCGGTCGCCCCCGACGACTCGCCGGCCCTCCACCGGCGTGACACGCTGCTGGCCGGGGCGGGCCTGTGCCACGCGCGTGCGGTCGAGGAGCTCGTCCGTGAGGGACCGGACCGCGTGCGGGAGCTAGCGGACTGGGGGGTCCGATTCTCCCGCGAACGTGGTAGCTTCGCGCTGGGGCGGGAAGCGGGCCACAGCCGCCGTCGGATCCTCCACGCCGCCGACCTCACCGGGCACGAGATCGAGCGCGCCCTCCTCGCGGCGGTGGCCGACCATCCCAGGATCCGGGTGCTCGAGGACCACTTCGTGTGGGAGCTGCGTACCGGGCTCGATCCCGGGAGCTGGCGATCCCGTTGCACGGGTGCGCTCACCCTGGACGTGGACGGCGGGAGCTTCGGGGCCATAGACGCCCGTGCCGTCCTCCTGGCCACCGGTGGCTCCGGCCGGCTCTACCGACACACCACGAATCCGCCCATCGCCACCGGCGACGGTCTCGCTCTCGGCTACGAGGCCGGCGCCGCGGTGGCCAACCTGGAGTTCGTGCAGTTCCATCCCACGGCGATGCATCCGGCCGGCTCGCAGGCCTTCCTGGTATCCGAGGCGGTGCGCGGAGAGGGTGCGGTGCTGCGCACGAGGGATGGCAGGGACTTCCTGAAGGGCATCCACCCCTCGGGCTCCCTGGCGCCCCGGGACGTGGTGGCCCGGGCCATCGACGACGAGCTCCGGCGCAGCGGAGAACCGTACGTCGAGCTGGACGTCTCGTCCGTCCCGGCCGCGCGGGTGAAGGAGCGCTTTCCCACCATCGCCGCCGCCTGTGCCGAACGGGGCATCGAGGTGCCGGCCCAACCGATCCCCGTGGTGCCGGCCGCCCATTACCAGTGCGGCGGCCTGCTGACCGACTGGGACGGGCGCACGTCGCTGCGTGGTCTGTTCGCGGCCGGGGAAGTGGCCTGTACGGGCGTTCACGGAGCCAACCGCCTGGCCTCCAACTCCCTCCTCGAGGCCGTCGTCTACGCCCACAGGGCCGCCCGCCGCACCCTCCAGGAGCTGCACGACCTCGAGATCGTGCCCTCCTCGGCCAGGGTGGTTCCATCGCTGGACGACGACGGCGCCGATCCCGACGAAGTGGAGAATGGGCTCCGGGACCTCATGTGGGAGAAGGTGGGAATCGTCCGTTCGGATGAGCGCCTGGCCGCGGCCCGCGAAGAGGTCTCCCACCTGGCAGCCACGCCGCTGCGGCGCGGTGGGGACGGTCCCGGCGCGATGCGCGCCCGGGAGGTGGCCTTCATGACCCGCCTCGCATCCCTGGTGGTGCGCTGCGCGCTCCGTCGGAGGGAGAGCCGGGGGCTGCACTACACGGAGAGCCATCCCCAGCGCGACAGCGAGCGCTACCTGCGCGACACGGTCCTCGCGGCGTGAAGCTCGTGGTGGCCGTGGTGGGCTCCCCGGGACACCCGGACGTGGCCGCGGCCATCGCCGACTACGAGTCGCGCACCCGCCACTACTTCGACCTCGAGGTGGTCGAGATCCCCGCCGGCGCGGGCTCCCTGCCCGCCGCGGAGCGCATGGAGCGCGAGGCGGAAGCGCTCCGGCGCCGCGTCCCGGTGGACGTCGAGCGCTTCGTCCTCACCCGGCGCGGCAAGAGCCTCACCTCCGCCGGACTGGCGCGCTACCTGGGCGATCGATCGGCGCATGGGGCGGCGGGCGCCGCATTCATCGTGGGCGGCAGCTTCGGCCTGGCGCCCTCGTACGTGGTCGAGGCGGACCACCGGCTGGCCCTCTCGGCCATGACGCTGACCCATGGGCTGGCGCGGCTCGTGCTCGTGGAGCAACTGTACCGGGCCGGCACGATCCTGAGGGGCGAGCCTTACCACAAGGGAGGGTGACATCGACGAGCGGGGCGGAGGCGGGGTGGGCGTCACGCGATCGGGGCGCGGCCAGGGCGGCTCCTGGTTCCGCGACTGGTTCGGGGCCGAGTACCTGGCCCTCTACCCCCATCGGGATCAGGCGGAAGCCCGGCGAGCCGTCCGGCTGCTGGTGGACGCCCTCGGGCCGGAGCCGGGGACACGCGTCCTGGACCTCGCCTGCGGGGCGGGGCGGCACCAGGGGCCGCTGGTCGAGGTCGGCCTGCGCCCGGTGGGCCTCGATCTGTCCGCGGACCTCCTGCACCGCGCCGCCTCACGTCCCGGCGCACCGCGGCGCCTCGTCCGGGGAGACATGCGGCGGCTCCCCTTCGGAAACGGGAGGTTCGAGGCGGTGGCCAGCTTCTTCACGTCCTTCGGGTACTTCGCGACCGTTGGGGAGGATATCCGGGTGCTGGAGGAGGTGCGGCGCGTCCTGGTGCCGGGTGGAGGATTCCTGCTGGACTTCCTGAATCCGCGTCACGTTCGGGACACCCTGGTGCCGGTGGACCGCCACCGGGTCGGAGATCGCCTCGTGATCCAGCGGCGGCGGATCGAGGGGAGCACCGTGTTCAAGGAGATCGAGATTCACCACGAGGATCCGGGGATGAAGGACGAGACGTTCGAGGAGCGGGTCCGCCTGTATGAGCCGACCGAGCTCGAGACGCTCCTCCGGAGCGCCGGGCTGCACGTGGAGTCCCGGTTCGGGAGCTACGACGGAGGGCCATCGGGGCCGGACTCGGAGAGGACCCTGCTGGCCGGGAGGACGGCCTGATGTCGGCTCTCGGGTTCGCGGCCCGGCCGCTGGCCGCCGCCGGCACCCCGGCCGGGGACATGCTCCGCGGCGAGGGCCCGGTCCACGCCCTCCTGCCGGGGTTCCCGGCGGGGGCCGAGGGCGTCCGGCGGCCGGGCGTCGGCGGTTCTCCGGCCCGATTGCCCGCTTCGGCCTTCCGGACGACCCGAGCCGGCGACGCCGACAAGCTGGACGGAATACTGCACGGCGACGGAGTCCTCGTGTCGACGGGACAGCAACCGGACCTGTTCGGCGGCCCACTGTACGTCCTTTACAAGGCCCTGGGAGCCTGTGTCGTGGCCGCCGCGATCGAGGAGGCTCACCACGTCCCCGCGCTCCCCATGTTCTGGGTGGCCTCGGACGACCACGACTGGGACGAGGTGGGACGGGTCGAGGTGCTCGACGCCGACGGGCGATCCCGACAGGTGTCGCTCGAGCCACCCGGGGGGCGTTCGGGTCGTTCGGTGGGGGTCACGCCGGTGCCCGACGGCATCGTGGACTGCATCGATGACCTGGCTCAGCACCTTCCACAATCGGAGTTTAGCAAAGATTACCTGGACCGTCTTCGAGGTGCCTACAATCCCTCCAGGACCCTGGGGGAGGCGTTCACCGAACTCCTGTCCGGTCTCCTGGCCGACCGGGGCCTCGTGTTCCTCGACTCGGGGGCGAAGGAGGTGCGCTCCGCCGCCGCGCCGCTGTATGCGAGGGTCGTGCGGGAGCGGAGGCGGGTGGCCGAAGCGCTGGCGGAAGGGGAAGTCGCGGTGGAGGCGGCGGGCTACGAGGCGCAGCTCCACCGGCGGGCCGGCGGCATCCCCGTGTTCCTGGACACGCCCGGGGGACGGACCAGGCTCCTGGCCGACGGAGAGGGCATCCGGGAGGGCCTGCGCGGCTCTCTCCGCAGCGAGGCCGAGGTGCTGGCGGCCCTGGAGTCCGACCCCGACCGCTTCAGCCCCAACGTTGCGCTGCGACCGGTGCTGGAATCGTGGCTCCTCCCCGTGGCGGCGACGATCCTCGGACCGTCCGAGCTCGCCTACTGGGCCGAGCTCCCCCCGCTGTTCGAGTGGGCGGAGACGCCCCTGCCGGTCGCACGACCACGCCCTTCCTGGAACGTGATCGAGTCGAAGGTCGGCAAGGTCCTCGACAAGTTGGGCGTGGAGCCCGAGGCGTTCGCCGACGGTGGCCGCGCCCTGGCGGACCGCGTGACCGAGGAGGGTCTCCCCGCGCTCGTCCGGGCCGCCCTCGACGAGGCCCGCCGGGACGTGGGAGCCGCCTTCGGAGCGCTCGAGGAGGCGGTGGAGGCGGAGCTTCCGGGGGTGCGGGCCTCCGTGGGGGCCGCCCGCCATTCCGCCGTCTCGGCGCTCGAGGATCTGCGGCGGGCGGTCCTGGGCCGCGTTCGGGAGCGGCAGTCCGTGCTCGTCGAGCAGATCCACAAGGCGGCGCGCCATCTGTATCCGGACGGCAGGCCCCAGGAGCGCGTGGTCAGCCCCTTCTACTTCCTGGTGCGCTACGGCTCCGCCTTCCTGCACGGGGCGGGGGAGGCGGCCGACGAGTGGGCCCGCGAGGGGCCGGGCGGCGTTGCCGGTCCGGGGGAAGCCGGGTAGAATCGGACACGCCGCCGGACATCCGGCCGCCTGTCGCGCATGCACCGGAGCCTTCCGATGTTCGTTTGGGCCCTCGTCATCATCGTGGTGCTCCTCATCCCGATCCTCGCGATCGTGCTCGACTCCCAGATTGGGAAGGCGATGGCGGAGCGCCTCTCCAGCGGTCGCGTGCCCGACGACGTGCAGGCCCGGCTCGAATCGCTGGAGGGCGAGGTCCGCTACCTGACGGCGACCGTCGAGGAGCTCCGAGAGGAAACGGAGTTCGTGCGCTCTCTCGTCGAGGGCCCCCCCGGGCGCTCCGACGCGCCGCGCCTGGGATCGCGGCCGCCCGACGAGGGGACGCCGCCCACCGGTGAGTGACCCGAGGCCGTGACGGCGCCGGGAGATCCGGAAGCCGGCGGCGATTTCTCGTCGGTGCGGCCTGCGGGTCCGACTTCGTCCTCGGCCGGAGCACCGCGCTCCACCGCCCGTTCCGCCGTCTCGGTGGCGGGCGGCATTTTCGTCAGCCGGATCTCCGGCTTCGCCCGCGACGTGGCCATTGCGGCGTTCTTCGGGACCGGGGTGGCCGCGGCGGCCTACAGCGCGGCCCTGCGGATCCCGAACACGCTGAGGAACCTCCTCGGCGAGGGCACCCTGTCGGCCTCCTTCGTGCCCGTGTACAGCGCCATGCTCGAGGAGGACCGGGAGGCGGCGTACCGGCTTGCCCGCAACGTCCTCGGGGTGGTGCTGGGAGTCGCGGCGCTCCTGGCTGCCGCCGGTGTCCTCCTGGCGCCGTGGATTACCCGGCTCCTGGTGCCGGGCTCGGGCTGGACGGCCGCCGACACGCGGCTCACGACGTCCCTGGTGCGCATCCTGTTTCCGATGGCCGGCGTCATGATCGTCGGAGCCTGGGCGCTGGGGGTCCTCAACAGCCATCGGCGCTTCTTCCTGCCCTTCGTGGCGCCGGTGGCCTGGAACCTCTCGCAGATCTGCGGCCTCCTCCTGGGGAGTTGGCTCGGCTGGAGCTCCCTGGTGCACGTCCTCGCGTGGTCGACCCTGGTGGGCAGCGGTCTGCAGGTCGGCGTTCAGCTACCCGAGATCGTGCGCCTGGTGGGGAGGGTCCGGCCTCGCTTTCAGCCGTCGTGGGAGCCGCTTCGGCGCGTCATGGGCAACGCGGGGCCCGTGATCGCCAGCCAGGGCGTCTTCCAGATTTCCAGCCTGGTGGACCTCGTCCTGGCCAGCTTCGTGGCGCCGGCCGGCCTGGCCGGCATCTACTACGCTCAGCGTCTGGCCTACCTCCCGCTCAGCCTGGTGGGCACGTCCGTGGCCACGGCGTCCCTGCCTGAGATGTCGCGGGACACCCGCTCGCACGCCCTGCGCAGGCGCCTGCGCGTGGGCTTTCTCCAGGTGCTCTATCTCACACTGCCCGCCTCCGTGGCTTTCCTGCTGTTCGGGGACCTGATGGTCCGGCTCCTGTTCGAGCGCCACGCGTTCGGAGCCTCGAGCGCCGCTCTCGTCACCGGCATCCTGATCGCCTTCGCCGTCGGGCTGGTGGCCACGAGCTCCATCAAGCTGTACGCGAGCGGCTTCTATGCGCTCCAGGACACGCGCACACCCATGCGTATCGCGGTCCTGTCCATGTCGATCGGGATCGCGCTGGGGGCCGGGCTCCTGTTCGTGTTTCGCGGGCGAGGATGGGGACCGCTCTCGGTGACGGGGCTCATCCTGGGGGGCTCGGCCGGCGCGTGGCTCAACATGACCCTCCTGTGGAGCGGGCTGCGCCGCAAACTGGGTCCGATCTTCGAGCCACCGGTCCTGACGGTCGTCGGGCGCATCGTCCTGGGCGTCCTGGTGGGAGCCGGGGTCGGAGTGGGGGTCCGGCACCTGCTGGAGGGCCGACTGTCCGGCACGGGGCTCCTCGGCCAGATCCTCCTGCTGGCCGGAACGCTCGGTGCGGCGGGGGTATCATATGCCGCGATCGCTGGAAAGCCGCCCCGAGGCAACGCCGGAGCCCATGCCCGCCCAGCAGATGGAGCATCCTGACGCCCTGCGCGCGCAGGCCGCCGGCCTGCCGGCACGTCCGGGCGTCTACCTGTTCCGGAACGAGGCCGGCGAGGTCCTTTACGTGGGCAAGGCCAAGTCCCTCCGGTCCCGCGTGCGGAGCTACTTCGCCAGCGACGCCAGCCGCTCGCTCAAGATCCGCGAGCTGGTGCGCCGGTCCCGCCGCATCGAGACCATCGTTCTCGATTCCGAAGCCGAGGCGCTCCTCCTCGAGTGGAATCTCATCAAGGAGCACGCCCCCCACTTCAACGTCCAGCTCCGGGACGACAAGAGCTACCCGTACATCAAGGTCACCGTGGGAGAGCCGTTCCCGCGGGTGTTCGTCACCCGTCGACTCGAGCGGGACGGCTCCCGCTACTTTGGCCCCTTCACCGACGTGGGACCGATGCGCAGCGCCCTGCGCATGATCAAGAAGGTGTACCACGTTCGGAGCTGCCGGTACGACATGCCTCGGGAGATGCCCGAGCGCCCATGCCTGGACTACCACATCGGCCGCTGCAAGGCTCCGTGCGCGGGCTACCAGACGCGGGCCGAGTACCGGGCCATGATCGATGAGATCGTCAGCGTCCTGTCGGGCCACACCTCTCCGGTGAAGAAGGCGGTGCGGGAGCGCATGGAGGAAGCGTCCAGTCGGCTCGACTTCGAGCGAGCCGCCGAGCTCCGGGACGTCCTCTCCGGCCTCCGGGCACTGGAGCGCCGCCGAACGGCGGTCGACTTCCGGGGCGGCGACCGGGATGTGCTGGGTGTGGGCCGGGAGGGAGCCACGGCGTGCGGCGTGCTGCTGCGCGTACGGGAGGGCCGACTGCTGGGCCGGGAGATCCACTTCCTGCGCAACGTGGAAGCGGAGGCGTTGCCGGCGCTGGTCGAAGCCCTCGTCAAGGGCTTCTATCTGCGCCGCGAGGACCTGCCCGGCAGCCTCCTGGTGCCGGCCACCTTCGAGGACATGGAGCTGGTCGAGGAGTACCTGTCTCTGCGGCGCGACGGTCCGTTCGAGATCCGGGTCCCGCAGCGGGGGACGAGCCGGCGCCTGGTGGAGCTCGCCGCACAGAACGCGGGCCACGTCCTCGGCCAGGAGGCCGGCCGGCCGCGGCCCACGCGCCGCCCGGACGGCGACCGGGAGGGAGGTGAGACCGCCGGAGAGGGAAGGGCGGCTCCGGCCCCGGCACGAGCCCTCCAGGAAGCTCTCGATCTCCCTGCGCCGCCACGGGCGCTTCTGTGCTTCGACATCTCCACCCTGCAGGGCTCGGACTCCGTGGGGAGCGCCGTGTGGCTCCAGGATGGCCAGGCGCGAAAGCAAGAGTACCGGCGCTTCCGCATCCGCGAGTTCCACGACGACCTGCCCGACGACTACGCCATGATGCAGGAAGTCGTGGGCCGCTATTTCGAGCGACGGGTCCGTGAGGGGAAGGCGCTCCCGGACCTGGTGGTGATCGACGGCGGGAAAGGGCAGCTCGGCGCGGCCCGGCAGGCCATGGAAGCCGCCGGCGTCTCCGACCTCCCGGTGGTGGCGCTCGCCAAGCGCGAGGAGGAAGTCTTCCGGCCCGACGTGGGAGAGCCCTTGCGCCTCGAGCGGCGCAGCCCCGCGTTGCACTGGCTGCAGCGGGTGCGGGACGAGGCACACCGCTTCGCGCTGACCTACAACCGTACCCTGCGCCGCCGACGCACCCTGCGCTCGCGGCTCTCCGAGATCCCGGGGGTCGGCCCGGCGCGCGAGCAGGAGCTGCTCCGCCGCTTCGGGAGCGTCGACTCCGTGAGGGCGGCTTCGGCCGAAGCGCTGGCCGCCACTCCGGGCATCGGGGATCGTCTCGCGCGGCGAATCCTGGTCGAGCTGAAAGCCGGCCGGGAGGAGCCGGTCGGGCCGTGACGCGAGGATCGGGGGCCGGGACCGACCACCGGGCCGCGCCGCCCCATGCGGGGCTATGCGGCGCCTGCGGGCACGCCCGAAAGGTCGTGAGCGACCGCGGGTCCACCTTTCTCCGCTGCCGACGAGCCGACGGCGACTCGAGCTTTCCCCGCTATCCCCGTCTGCCCGTCCTCCAGTGTGCCGGGTTCGAAGCCGCCCGCGGACGGAGCGACCCACCGGCGGAAGACGCGACCGGCACGCACGGCGAGGCGGGATGAAGGTCCGGACCCGCTTCGCGCCGAGCCCGACCGGAGACCTGCACCTGGGGAACGCGCGCATCGCGATCCTCAACTGGGCCTTCGCTCGTCACCACGAGGGCGCTTTCGTGCTGCGCTTCGAGGACACCGACGAAGATCGGCAGGTTCGGGGCGCCGGTCGGGCCATCCTCGCGGGCCTCGACTGGCTCGGACTGGACCGGGACGAAGGCCCGGTACGCGGCGGGCCTCACGGGCCCTACCGCCAGAGCCAGCGCCTCGCGGTCTACCGCGAGCAGGCGGCCCGCCTGGTTGCCGCGGGCGCCGCTTATCCCTGCTTCTGCTCGCCGGAGGAACTCGAGGAGAGACGCCGGGCCGCGCTCGAGTCCGGACACTCGCCCCGTTACGACGGTCGGTGCCGGGAGCTGGATCCGGCGGCCCGCGAGGCCCTGCGCGCCGAGGGGCGGGTGCCCAGCCTGCGGTTCGCGGTGGTGTCCGGGCCCGTGGCCTTCCGGGACCGGATCCGCGGCGAGATCGTCGTCGATGCCGCCGAGTTCGGAGACTTCGTGATTCTCCGCGCCGACGGGCGCCCCGCCTACAACTTCGCCGTTGTGGTGGACGACATCGCCATGGACATCACGCACGTGATCCGGGGGGTCGGGCACCTTCCCAACACCGTCCCGCAAGTGCTCCTGTACGAGGCCCTCGGGGCGGCCGCTCCCGAGCTCGTGCATGTGCCCCTGGTGCTGGGCGAGGACGGCGAGCCCCTCTCCAAGCGGACGGGGGCACCCGGACTGGGACGTTACCGGGACGAGGGCTACGACGTCGACGCGGTGGTGAACTACCTGTTCCTGCTGTCGTGGTCGAGCCCATCGGGCGACGAGGTGCTGGGTCGGGGCCGGATCGTGGAGGAGATCGACCTGGACCGCCTCGGCACCGCGGACGTCACGGTCGATTCTGGCAAGCTGGAGTGGCTCTCGAGCCAGCACCTGCGCCGGGAGGAGCCGCGCCGCCTCGCCATGCGGCTGGCGCCGTTCGCGGCACGGCGGGGGCTCGTGCTCTCCGAGCAGGACCTCATCGCCGGTGCCACCGTCCTGGCCGAGCGGATGCACACCGTGTCGGGCGGCGCGGACGAGCTCGCGGCCCTCATCGAGCCCCCGACCAGGAGCCGGGCCGCGCTGGAGGCCCTCGCCTCCGACGGGGCTCCGGCCGCGCTGCGTTCCGCCCTCGAAGCGTGGCGCGAATGCGCAGCCTGGGAGCGCGAGCCGGTCGGCGCGGCCTTGAAGAACGCGCGCGCCGGGGTAGAAGTGAGCGGCGCGCGCTTCTACCATCCGTTACGGGCCGCGCTCACCGGAGTCCTGGAGGGGCCGGACCTGGCGGACGTTGCCTGGATGCTCGGGCGCGATCGAGTGCTCGACCGCCTCGAGAGGGCACTCGAGGAGGAGACAGCGGATCAACCTTGACGAAGGGACGAGCGGTATGGGACCGGTGAAGCTGGAGTGCGGCGCGTGCGGCCGGGTGGAGCCGTTCGAGCCCGGCGCCACCGTGTGCGGGGCGTGCGGGAAGCCGCTGCTCGCACGCTACGAAACGGACGCCCTCGATGGGGGAGAGTTGCGGCGGGCGTGGGCGGAGAGGCGAGGTACCGGGATGTGGCGTTTCCGTGAACTCCTCCCCCTCCGGGCGGACGAGGCCCCGGTCACGCTGGGGGAGGGCGACACCCCCCTGATTCGGACCCGGGAACTGGGCCCGGAGCTCGATCTCGACCTGCGCGTCAAGGACGAAACCCGCAATCCCACGGGTAGCTTCAAGGACCGGGGCCTGTCGGCCGCCGTGACGCGCGCGGCCCTGGACGGTCAGCCCGGCTTCGTGGTTCCTAGCGCGGGGAACGCGGCGGCCGCCCTGGCGGCCTTCGCGGCGCGAGCCGGTCTTCCCGCCCGGGTGTATCTGCCGGCCGACACGCCCGAGGGCGTGCGGCGGCGCTGCCGGCACTACGGCGCCGAAGTCGAGGAAGTCGACGGCCTCATCACGGACTGCGGACGGGAGGCGGCCGCCTATGCGCGGGAGACCGGGGCGTTCTCCGTGTCCACCCTCCACGAGCCGTACCGACTCGAGGGCAAGAAGACGATGATGCTCGAGATCGTCGAGGCCCTCGGCTGGAGGGCTCCCGATGCCATCGTGTATCCGACCGGCGGAGGCACCGGGCTCATCGGGTCGTGGAAGGTGCTCGGAGAGCTGGTGGCCGCCGGCGTGCTGGAGGAGGCGCCGACTCGCATGTACGCCGTCCAGAGCGACGGTTGTGCGCCCATGGTCCGTGCCTGGCAGGAGGGTCTCGAGGAGGCCCCGGAGTGGGAGGCCGCCAGCACGGTGGCCTACGGGTTGCGCGTGCCACGGGCCCTGGGCGACTTCCTGATCCTCCGGGCGATCCGCGAGACGGGCGGTGGCGCGATCGCCGTCTCCGACGAGGCGATGCGGACGGCGGCCGATGAGCTGGGATCGCGAGAAGGAATCGACGCCGCCATCGAGGGCGGCGCCACTCTGGCCGCGGCCCGCGCGCTGCGCGAGGCCGGCGAGCTCGAGGCCGGCGAGACGGTGGTCCTGTTCAACACCGGCAGCCAGCTGGCCTACTGACCTCCGGGGGCGACGACCACGTGACCGAGACCGACAAGCGGGCCGGGCCTGAGGCGGCCGGTGGTCGGCACGCCGTGTTCGACCCCTTCGCCGGCATCAGCGGCGACATGGTCCTCGGGGCCTGGATCGACCTCGGGCTCGAGCCCGAGTGGCTCCAGGACCTGGCCGATCGCCTCGAGCTGCGGATGGATCGGCTCGAGGCTCGCCGGGTGATGCGGGCCGGTATCTCGGCCACCCGCGTGTTGGTGGAGCCGGCCGGGGGCGAGTCGGGCGGACACGGGCGAAGCTGGTCCGAGATCCGCGTCCTGTTGGAGAGAGCCCGACTGGACGAGGCCGCGCGCCCCATGGCCCTCGGGGCCTTCGCCCGGCTCGCCGAGGCCGAAGCGCGCGTGCACGGCGTGGCGGCCGAGGCGGTGCACTTTCACGAGGTCGGGGCGGTGGACGCCCTCCTGGACATCTGCGCCGCGGCCGAGGGATTCCACCGGCTGGGCCTGATCGGCGCCAGTACGCGCCCGGTGTGCGTGGGCCGTGGCACCGTCCGTATCGAGCACGGCACCTATCCGCTTCCGGCCCCTGCGACAGCCTATCTGTTGGAGGGGACCGAGATCCTGTCGGTCGGGTATGACGGCGAGTGCACGACCCCTACGGGGGCCGCGCTCCTGGCCGAACTGACGCACGGGACACCGGCCCGGGGCGATTTCGAGCTCGAACGCGTCGGATACGGCGCCGGCTCCCGCGATCCCGAGGACCATCCCAATTGCCTGCGGGTGTGGATCGGACGGGCGCCCGAGCGGGGCGAGTCGCTGGTCGTGCTCCAGGCGGATGTGGATGACCTCAGCCCCGAATACGCCCCCCAGCTGATCGAGGCGTGCGTGACGGCCGGGGCGCTGGACGCGTCGGTGGGGTGGAGGCTCATGAAGAAGGGCCGGCCGGCGTGGCGCCTGGAGGCACTGGTTCGCGCGCCGGCGCAGCGGGCGGTCGAGGAAGCCATATTCCGGCACTCGACCACCCTGGGGATCCGCGGATGGACCGCCTTCCGGCGGACGTTGCCGCGACGGATGGAGGCGCGGGAGTGGCGCGGACACCCAATACGGGTCAAACTCTCTCCGGCCGCCGACGGCCCGGAGGGACCGTGGACCGGCAAGCCGGAGCATGACGACGTCGTGGCCGCGGCCGCCAGCGAAGGTCTGGCCCCCCGGGCCGTGCTCCGGGCGCTGCGCGAAGCCTGGGCGGACCTGGCATGACGAGAGAGAGGGGAACGACAACCATGGGAAAGGACGGCACCGTGAGTGATCGGCGACGGCATGCGACCCTCGTCGGGGTCCTCGTGACACTGCTGATCGGCCTCGGCCCGCTCGCGCTGCGCGCCCAGCAGAAGGAGGGCGAGAAGCAGCAGGAGCAGCCGAAGCTGGAATGCAACCTCACCGGGACGGACGTGACGCAACGGGCCGAGAAGGAGATCGACAACGCGGCCAAGGCGGGCTCCGACTCGGCGAGCCAGGGGGGCTACCAGAGCGCCATGCGGCTCCTCAAGGTGGCCCTGGCGCAGAACGCCAAGGACCCGGCCGCGCTGTGGCTCCGCGGTCGCGCGCAGGTCGGCCTCCGACAGTACGTGGACGCCGATTCGGCCCTGAACGCCTTCATCGAGCTCAAGCCGGGCTGCCAGAACCTGGTGAGCCAGCTGCGCGAGCAGGCCTGGGTCGAGCTCTACAACCAGGGTGTCCGGGCTTACCAGGGCGGCGAGGAAGCCGGTGCCATGGCGCTCTTCGACACCGCCAACATCATGCAGGGCGATCCACGATCGCTGAACAACGCGGCCCTGCTGCACGAGAAAGCCGGGGACACCGCCCAGGCGGAGTCCCTCTACCGCCGTACGCTGAAGATGGGAGGCGATTCGCTCCAGGTCCGAGCCGCGACCATCAACCTCGCGTTGCTCCTCAAGAGCCAGAACAAGAACGACGAGGCGCTGCAGGTCTATCGCGACTACCTGTCTGCGCACCCGCAGGCGGTGACCCCGCAGATCAACATGGCCGTAGACCTGGCGCACGCCGGCCAGGCCGACAGCGCCAAGGCCATCCTCGCCGGGCTGCTCGGCCGGCAGGACCTCTCCTTCACGGAGCTCACCGAGCTCGGCACCGGGTACTCCCAGATCCAGGACGCGGGCCAGGCGGAAAAGGCGTTCGAGCGAGCACACAAGTCGAATCCGTACGCCAAGGACGGGTACATGAACCTGCTCCAGGCGGCCGTCTCCGCGAGCGACTTCAAGACGGCGGCCGACGTCGGCTCGGAGCTGCTCGACCATTATCCCTACGAGAAGGACGCTTTCCGTGCGGTGGCCCAGTCCCTGGATCGCCTCGGCCGGAAGCAGGAGGTGCAGGCGCGCCTGCACCAGATGCAGTCGCTGCCGCTCGAGTTCATCGGCCTGCAGCTCAACGGCCGAAGCGGGACCTACCAGGTCCAGGGTCAGGTGAGCGGCGGCACGATGTCGGGGAAGAAGGTCACGGTCCCGTTCACCTTCTACGGTCCCGACGGGACGCAGGTGGCCCAGAAGGCCATCAGCCTCACCGTACCGGGCCAGAACCAGGTGGCGGGGATCCAGTTCCAGGTCCAGTCGGACAAGCCCATCGCCGGCTTCACCTACGGGAAGGTACAATCGGGCTCCTGACGCCCCGCACGGTCGCTCCGGCCGGGCTGCGTCCCGAGCCGGAGCGGACCGACCGGCGGCCACCGCCCGGTATGGGCCGGGGCCGCAACCAGGACCACCGGAGCTAGACGCGTGCAGACCGAGACGCGAAAGGAACGCGCCGCGCTCGCTGGAGGACGACGCCCCACGGTGGCCATCGTGGGGCGTCCGAACGTGGGCAAGTCGACGCTGTTCAATCGGATCCTGGGCCAGCGGGTCGCGATCGTGGCCGAGCGCGCCGGTGTGACACGCGATCGGCAATTCGCTCCGGCCGAGTGGTCGGGACGCGACTTCATCCTGGTCGACACCGGCGGTCTGGTGGACGCTCCGGGCGAGGCGATGGAGGGCGAGATTCGCCGCCAGGTGCTCGCCGCCATCGAGCATGCCGACGTCCTGCTGTTCGTGGTCGACGGACGCACGGGCGTCCACCCGGTGGACGAGCACGTGGCCGACCTGCTCCGACGCTCGGGGCGCCCCATGCTCCTGGCGGTGAACAAGGTGGACGAGCTCGCGGGCTCGCTTGCGCACGTGGACTTCTACCGGCTCGGTCTCGGCGAGCCCGTTCCGGTGAGCGCACTGAGCGGCAGGGGCAGCGGAGACCTCCTCGACCGCCTGGTCGAGGCGCTACCGCCCCCGGTTCCTGCCGCTCCCGAAGCTAGCGACGAGCTCCGGGTGGCCGTCATCGGCAAGCCCAATGTCGGCAAGTCCAGCTTCGTCAACCGGCTCCTGGGTGAGGACCGCGTGATCGTGCACGAAGAGGCGGGCACCACGCGTGACGCCATCGACACGTACCTGGAGTTCGAGGGCACCCCGATCCGGCTGGTGGACACGGCCGGGCTGCGCCGTCGATCGCGGGTGGACGACGAGGTCGAGTTCTATAGCCGCGTCCGGGCGACCTCGGCCATCCGCAGGGCGGACGTGTGTTTCCTCCTCATGGACTGCCGCGACGGTGCCGGCAACCAGGACTTCCGCGTCGGTCAGGACGCCTGGGACGCGGGCTGTGGGCTGGTGTTCGTCGCCAACAAGTGGGACCTGGTCGAGGACCGCGGCCCGGACGTGTTCGCCGCCTTCGTGCGCGACCTGCGAGAGCGGGCTCCCTACCTGCGCTGGGTTCCCATCCTGACGACCTCGGCGCTCACGGGCCGGCGCGTGCGCACGGCGCTCGAGCTCGCCGTGGAGGTACAGGAGAACCGGAGCCGTCGGATCTCCACGGCCGAGGTGAACCGGGTGCTCGGGGAGCTCACGCAGCGCCGACAGCCGCCGCAGGGAGGCAGGGGCGACGTGAGAATCTACTACGGGAGCCAGGTGGGCACGAAGCCTCCCGGCTTCGTGCTGTTCGCCAACCGTCCCCGAGAGCTGGCCGACCATTACCTGCGGTACCTGGAGAACGGCTTCCGCGAAGCCTGGAACTTCGAGGGCACGCCGATTCGCATCCGGGTCCGGGCACGCCGCGGTACCGACCGGTGAGGGTGGCGTCGCTCCTCCTCGCCTCCTATCTGGTGGGCTCGCTTCCCACCAGCTACCTGGCCGGGCGGCTGGCCGGAGTCGACCTCCGGAAGCGCGGTAGCGGGAACCTCGGAGGCACGAACGTCTACCGGGTCCTGGGCTGGAAGGCGGCCGTACCGGTCGTCCTGGTGGACGTGTCCAAGGGTCTCCTTCCGACATGGCTGTTCCCGACATGGGACGCGCACGCCACGGCCGGGCTGGCCCTCGCCTACGGACTGTGTGCGATCGCGGGCCACATCTGGTCCGTCTTCCTCCGGTTCCATGGAGGGAAGGGCGTGGCGACGTCGGGCGGGGTGCTCATGGCGCTGGCGCCGGTGGCCGTGCTGGTCGGGGGCCTGCTGTGGGCGGGGGTGGTGCTGGCGACGCGCACGGTGTCGCTGGCCTCCCTCTCCGCGGCCACGGTCATTCCGATCCTGGCCTACCTGTTCGACGCCCCCATCTCGACCGTGGTGTTCAGCGCCGGCCTCGCCGCGCTCGTCTGGTACACGCACCGGGAGAACCTCGGTCGCCTGCGGCGGGGAGAAGAACTGCGCTTTGGGGCCGACCGGGGCGGGGAGGGTGGCACCCCGCCGGGGAGGGGCCCTTGAGCGGCCGGTCGATCGCCATCCTGGGAGCGGGCAGCTGGGGCTCGGCACTCGGGCACGTGCTGGCTCGCAACGGCCACCGGCCCACGCTGTGGGCGCACGACCCCGAGGTGGCCGAGACGATCCGCCAGACCGGCCACAACGACCGCTATCTCCCGGGCATCGCCCTGCACGCCGAACTCGCCGTCACGGCCGATCTGGCCGGATCCCTCGAGGGGGCCGACGTAGTCGTGTGTGCCACGCCGTCGCACGCCGTGCGCGAGATCCTGGAGGCCGCCCGCGACGGTTTTCCGCCGGGCGTCCTGTTCATCAGCGGCTCCAAGGGCATCGAGATCACCACCGGCTCCCGCATGAGCGAGGTCGTGGGCGCCGTGCTCGGCGAACAGGTCGCCGACGAGCTCGTGGTGCTCTCGGGACCCAGCTTCGCGCTGGAGCTGGCCAGGGGTTTGCCGACGGCGGTGGCGGCCGCGTCCCGGTCGCGGGAATGCGCGGCCGAGTGCCAGGACCTTTTCCAGAACGACCACTTCCGCATCTACACCGGGCGGGACGTGGTCGGGACGGAGCTCGGGGGCGCTCTTAAGAACGTGATGGCGCTGGCCGCCGGCATCAGCGACGGCCTCGAGCTGGGCGCCAACGCCCGGGCCGCCCTCCTGACGCGGGGACTGGCGGAGATCGTCCGGCTGGCGGTGGGCCTCGGCGCGGAGGAGCACACCCTGTCGGGCCTGGCCGGCGTCGGTGACCTCATCCTGACCTGCACGGGCGACCTCAGCCGCAATCGCCGCGCGGGCCTGGCGATCGGACGGGGTTCGTCGCTCCAGGCGGCGCTCGAGGAAGTCAGAATGGTGGTCGAGGGCGTGCCTACGTCGCGGGCCGCGCATGGGCTCGCGTTGCGGCACGGGGTGGAGATGCCGATCGTGCGGGCCGTATACTCCATCCTGTTCGAGGATGTGGGTCCCAGGGAGGCGCTGGCCGAGCTCATGGCCCGAGAGCCGAAACCGGAACGCTGGAGCTGACGCGGTGGTGGACGACAGGATCGCGCCGAAGGAGTACTACTCGATCGGCGAGGTGTGCGACATCACCGGGCTCAAGCCGCACGTGCTGCGCTACTGGGAGACCCAGTTCCCGGCCCTGAGCCCGTCGAAGAACCAGGCCGGCAACCGCGTCTACCGGCGGAAGGAAGTGAAGCTCGTCCAGCTCTTGCGCCACCTCCTCTACGTGGAAAAATACACGATCGACGGCGCCCGGCAGAAGCTCGAACGGCTTCGGAAGGAGGGGAAGGTCGCCCGGGCTTCCACGGCCGCCTGGGACGCGCACGTCGTTCGAGACCTCCGGCGGGACGTCGACGAGCTCCTGGATCTCCTGACGCTCGACGCGTGACGCCGTCCGACACTCCGCCCCGTATGCGCGGCGGCGCTGGCCCGAAGATCCTGTGCACGAACGACGACGGGATCTATGCTTCCGGCCTGGAGGTCCTCGCACGCGTCGCCGGGGAGCTGGGCTCCGTCACGCTGGTGGCCCCCGACCGGCAGCAGAGTGCCAGCAGCCATTCGCTCACGCTGCACCGACCCCTGCGGCTCACCGAGACCGCCCCCGAGAGCTACGTCGTGGACGGCACCCCCACCGACTGCGTGCTGCTGGCCGTGAGCCAGTTGTACACGGAGGCCCCGGACCTGGTGCTCTCCGGCGTGAACCACGGCCCGAACATGGGCGAGGACGTGCTCTACTCGGGGACGGTCGCGGCGGCCATGGAAGCCACCATCCTGGGGATCCCCGCGGTGGCCATATCCTACGCGGGGGACGACGAGGCACGAGTGGCGGGGTACGACGCCATCCTCCGCCGCCTCCTGCGTGATCTCCTGGAACACCGTGATTTCCCGCCGGAAACCTTCTTCAATATCAACCTGCCCGACCGTCCTGCTGCCGAGGTCGAGGGCGTGCGGGTCACGTCCCTGGGACGACGCATCTACCGCGATTCGCTGACCCGCAGCCGGGACCCTCGTGGCCGAGAGTACTTCTGGATCGGGGGCGGTGAATCACGCTGGCGAGGGCGCGACGACTCCGACTTCCGGGCCGTCCAGGCGGGCTATGTGTCGCTCACGCCCCTTCACCTGGACCTGACGGACTTTCGGCTGATCGAGGAGGTGCGGTCGTGGTCGCTGGAGCTGTGAGGGGGGCCTACCGGCGCGACCGCCGACGCCTCGTCGAGCTCCTTCGTGCAGGTGGGATCGAAGACCTGGCGGTCCTGCACGCCTTCGACGCGGTGCCGCGCCACCTGTTCGTGCCCGAGGCCGTCACGCACCGTGCCTACGAAGACGTGGCGCTGCCCATTGGCCGCGACCAGACCATCTCCCGCCCCGCGGTGCATGCCCTCCATCTGTCGCTCGCCGGCCTGCGCGGCGGCGAAAACGTGCTGGAGGTGGGGACCGGCTCGGGTTACCAGACCGCGCTCCTGGCCACGCTCGGAGCCCGGGTGTTCTCCATCGAGCGGATCGAGGCGCTCTCCGCGCTCGCCCGTGCACGCCTGACGGCGCTGGGCCTCGGCGAGGTCCGCCTCCGCGTGGGCGACGGAAGCGCGGGGTGGCCCGAGGAGGCGCCGTTCGACGTGATCCTCGTCGGCGCCGCTGCGCCGGCGGTCCCGGAGGCCTTGCGGGAGCAGATGGCCCCGGGGGGCCGGATGGTCGTGCCGGTGCACACGCCCTCGGGGCAGCGTCTCGTGCTCGTCCGACACGTCGAGGAGGGCTGGTCGCAGGAGATCGTCGACGAGGCCCGCTTCGTCCCCCTGATCGGAGAGGGGCGGCCGTGAGCGAGCCCGGGGAAGCCGTGCGGTCGACCGCGGCTCGCAGCCGAAATCCGATCCGCCGGCTGTATGACTGGGTCCTGCGCTGGGCGGACCGTCCCTCTGGACCCGCGGCGCTCGTCGGCCTGGCGGCGGCCGAGGCCGTGTTCTTTCCGATCCCCCCCGACGTCCTCCTCATCCCCCTGTGCCTGGGTCGACCGAAGCACGCGTTCCGTTTCGCCCTGCTGTGTACGCTGGGTTCGGTCGGCGGCGCGCTGCTCGGCTATTGGGCCGGCAGCACCCTGTACGAGACCGTGGGCCGACCCATCCTGCAGCTGTACGGCTACGGCGAAGTGTACCAGAGGGTCGGCGAGCTGTATCGACAGAACCTGGTGCTGGCGCTCGGAAGCGCCGGATTCACTCCGATTCCCTACAAGGTGTTCACGATCGCCGCCGGAGGCTTCAAGGTGCCGCTCGGGGCGTTCGTGGCGATCTCGGCCGTGAGCCGCGGGGGTCGCTTCTTCATCGTGGCCGGACTCCTGCGGCTGTTCGGGGAGCCGATGCGGGACTTCATCGACCGCTACTTCAACGTCCTCAGTGTGCTTCTCGTGGTACTCATCATCGCTGGCTTCCTGGTCGTCCGATGGGCGCTGGGCGGATCGTGAGGCCGACGGTTGGCGCCTCCGCGAGAGGCTCCGTAGGTTGGTGGCGCCGCGGGCGGCCGGGCGCCCCCGCGATCGGAATGTACGGCGTGCCATGCCTCTGGATGGGGGAGGAGAGCCCGTGAGCGACCGGGTGCCGCCGGTGTTCGCTCCGCCCGGTCAGGGCGGGGCGGGGCAGGGCGACGAGGGCGGGGCGGCCCGCGGGCCGTCGTGGCCGCCCGAGGTGTACGAGGACCGACACGCGGGCGGAAGCGTGAGCGAGCGCCTCCGAGAGCACATGGAGGCGTTCCCCGATTTCCCGCGGGCCGGCATCGTGTTCCAGGATCTCATGCCGGTCCTGAAAGCACCGGATCTGTTCGCGGAGGTGGTGGACCACTTCGCGACCGAGGCGGTGCGGGTGGAGGCGGACGCGATCGCCGCCATCGAGTCGCGCGGGTTCCTGTTCGCCGCGCCGCTTTCTATCCGGCTGGGATGCCCGCTGCTCCCCATCCGCAAGCAAGGGAAGCTGCCGGGCCGGACACTGCAGGAGCGGTATGCGCTCGAGTACGGGGAGGCCGAACTGGAGATTCAGACCGACGCGATCGGCGCCGGGAACCGGGTGTTCGTCGTCGACGATCTCCTGGCCACCGGGGGCACCCTGGAAGCGGCCTGTCGACTGGTCGAGCGAGCCGGTGGGACGATCGCCGGTCTGGGCGTCGTCGTGGAGCTCGTCGAGTTGGAGGGTGCGGCGCGGCTGGCGCCGCACGAGCTCCTGGCACTGGTACGCATGTGAGATCGAATCCGCTGCGCCCCGGGGACAGAGCGGCGGCGGCGCGGGTTCGCCACGAGGATAGAGGCTAGAGGATCGAGGCGTCGATGGCAGCGAAGGGCTCGAAAGGTGGTGGTCGGTCCGGGGGCTACGCGAGCACCGAAGATGCGCTCGCGGTCGGAGTGGCGCGGATCGTCCACTGGATGCGTGGTCACCAGCGGGCGGTCATCCTCGGCGTGCTCGTAGCCATCGCTCTGGCGGCGGGACTCATCTACTACAGGGACTACAGGAAGAACCTGACGGCCCGGGCCGCGACCCAGCTGGAGCAGCTGGAGGCCGAGCTGGCGCAGAGCAACGCGCCGGCGTCGGCCGTGGGCAGGCTGCGGGACTTCCTGAACCGCTTCGGCGGCACCCCATCGGCCGACGACGCGCGGCTGCTGATGGCCCGGATCCAGCTGGATCAGGGCGCGCCCGCGGACGCGGTCAAGACCCTGGACCCGCTGTCGGGCCGAGCCCTCGACACCCCCATCGGATACGCCGCCACGCGCCTGCGGGCGGACGCCTACGCGGCGGCCGGCGACCGGGACAGCGCTATTGGGACACTGGACGACGCGGCCCGAAACGCGCGCTTCCCCTTTCAGCGGAACGACGCTTCGGCGGAGCTCGCCGATCTGCTCGTGCAGGCGGGTCGCTACGACTCGGCGGCGTCCATCTACCGGCGTCTGACGCAGGACTCGGCCGCCTCGCCCGAGGGGACCGGCGTGTACGCGATGCGGCTCGGGGAAGTGCTGGCGCTCAAGACGGTGGGAGCACCGCCGCCCGCGGGTCCTCCGGCCGACACCACCGGGCGGGACACGAGGCTCCCGCCCGGCTTGGGCGGCCCGACGGTGTCACCGACATTGCCGGTCGCTCCCGCGGGCTCGGCGGCCGCACGCGCCGGCTCGACGTCCAACGGCAGGTCGGGCGGCTCCTGATCCCATGCCCCCCATCTTCACGGCCCCGGGGGGGCCAGCGGGATCGTGAAGGTGAAGCGCGATCCCACGCCGAGCTTGCTCTCCACGGTGATGGTGCCGCCGTGCGCCTCCACGATCTTCCGCGAGATGGCCAACCCGAGACCCGTTCCCGCCCGGGCATCCTGGCCGTGGCTCCCGGCCTCGAACACGGTCTCGATCTCGCCCTCCGAGATCCCCGACCCGCTGTCGGCCACCACGCAGCGCACCTGGGCCGAGCCAGCCGAGGCGCGCAGCGTGATCCAGCCCCCGCGGTCCGTGTAACGGAGGGCGTTTCCCACCAGGTTGGACAGGACCTGCATGAGACGCTCGCGGTCCCCCCGGATCCGGGGCAGGTCGCCCTCCACCTCGAGCCGGAGGTGGACGCCTGAGTCCTCGGCCAGCTGTCCGAACAGATCCTCGACTTCGGCCAGGAGGGAGAGCACGTCCACCGGCCCCATCGCCATGCGGAGCCGACCATCCTCCGCGGGCCCCCACTCGAGATCCTCGATCAGGTGCAGGACCCGGTCCACCGTGCGCAGGACCGGCTCCAGGTGCTCGCGGGTGGGGTCGCCCGAGCGGCCTGTCGGCACGTCCTCGAGCAAGAAGCCGGCGTGGATCGAGATGAGCTGCAGGGCGTTGCGCACGTCGTGCGAGACGATCCTCGACACCTGCTCGCGGGCCGAGAGCGCGCTCTGAGCCTGCTCGTACAGCCGGCAGTTCTCCAGATCCAGCGCGATGCGCTGGGCCAGCTCCCGGGCGAGGACGTAGTCCTCCAGACCGAACCCCGGGCCCTTCCCGGAATCCAGGAAGACCAGCGCGCCGCGCACGGGAGCCCGGCCGCCGCTCCCCGTGAGCGGAAGCATCATCCCCCGGCGCGGGGGACGGGAGCCTCCGCGAGGACCGCCGCCCCCACCGATCTCGGGGCCATCTTGGCCCGAGGGAAAAGCCAGGACGCGCCCGCCGGCCATCGCCCTGGCCAACCACCCGTCCGGATCACCGGGCGAGAGCCGGAAGCGCGCCTCGAAGTCGCCCAGAGCTTCCCGGGCCTCACCGTCGCGGAAGGCCAGGGCCATGCGTCGTAGCTTGCCCTCCCGTTCCAGATAGGCGGCGAAGCCATCCGCGAACTCGGTGACCACCACCTGCGCGGCACGCTGCAGGCTGATGCTCGGGTCCAGGGACCGGGCCAGGAGCTCGCCCGCGTGCTCCAGGAAGCTGGCGCGCCATGCCGCCCGCTCGGCGGCCTCCCGGGCCACCTGCTCCTGGACGAGGGCCCTGCGACGTTCCTCCAGCAGCCTTTGCTGGGAGAGCTCCCGGAGGATCCACCTCACCCCCGTGATGCGGCCGTTTCCAGCCCGGATCGGCCTGGCCACGACTTCCACATCGACCTCGCCCGGCACCCGGTCCGGTCCCCGCGGGCACACCCGACCCTCCCACTCGGCCCCGCCGGCACCACGCCGGAACCGATCGAGCCGCAACCGGAAGCCGTCGCGCTCTTCCTCCGGGATGTAGTCCAGCGCCGACGCGCCGACGAGCCGTTTCGAGGGAACCCCCAGCAGCGTTCCAGATGCCCGGTTGGCTTCCCGAATGATCCCGTCCGGGCCCGTGACCAGGTAGGGCGTCGGCGCGAACTCGAACAGACCCCGGTAGCGGGCTCTCTCGACGTCCACGAGCCCCCGCTGAGCCGCGAGGGCGGCATCCTGCCGCGCCAGAGCCCGCCGGCCCGCGGCCAGTTCCTCCACCACGCTCTCCAGCTCCTCCAGCGCCGTACGGGCCACCGACCCGGCGGTGGACGGGTCGTCCTCGAGGTCGTCCCGGAGGCCCTCGGCCCGTTGCCGCGCGCGACGGATGCGGCGGTCCAGGTCGCCGTGATCCGGGTGGAAGCCTGGATCTCCGAGGGGGACCGCGCGAGCGGACCCCGGCCCGGGCCCGTCCGAGGCCCGAGGCGATTCCCACCACGAATCCTGCTCGGCCGAACGAGGCCCGGTACAGTCCTGTTCGCCCACCATGCTCCTCACCTCCGATGATCCGCCCATCGTCCGGGCACCCGCTCGCGGCCCCTTTCGCCATCTAGAGTCCGCGAGGTCGTCGAGTCAAGCTCCGGCCGGGAGGCGCCCGGAGGGGCCGGGGGCGGAAAGTCGGCGTCGCGGTGGCCGCGCCCGGGCGCACCTCCTGGAGTATCACATGATGTTAACAATCGTATCTCATGGTAGTACCGTACACTACAGGTTCCCATGCCGCGCGAGCGGCGGTTTATCCCCACCGTTGTCCACATGGCGCATAATGTATATTATGTTAACAAGCGCCGGACACGCGGCCCTTCGTCCGGCCTGATCGTCACGGCCGCCCCCCTCGGCCTCGGGCGGCCCCCCACCGCAGCCCTCCTCCTGGAGACCGGCCGAACCCTCACACGCGCCCCAACAGCGCCTTGAGTCGCAGCGCCCACACGCGCCACACCGCCTCCCGCACGATGGCCCCGGACATCTTGCTCTCTCCCGTGTCGCGGTCCACGAACACGATCGGCACCTCCCGCACCTCGAACCCGAGCTTCCAGGCACGGAAGCTCATCTCGATCTGGAACGCGTACCCGGTCGAGTCCACGTCGGAGAAGTCGATCGCCTCGAGGACTTCCCGCCGGAAGCACTTGAAGCCGCTGGTCGCGTCGGTGACCCGGAGTCCCGTGACCCAGCGCGCGTATTTGTTGGCCAGCCAGCTGAGAAGGAGCCGGGACATGGGCCAGTTCACCACGTTCACGCCCCGGAGGTAGCGGGAGCCGACCGCCACACCGCAGGTCTCGACGGCCTCCAGGAGAGCCGGTAGGTACTTGGGATCATGAGAGAAATCGGCATCCATTTCAATCAGTACATCATAGGTCTCGGCCAGGCCGAGACGAAAGCCCTCCAGGTAGGCGGAGCCCAGCCCCAGCTTTCCCGTCCGATGAAGGACGCGCAGGCGCGGCTCCCCGGCCGACAGGCGATCGGCGAGCGCCCCGGTGCCGTCCGGGGACGCGTCGTCGACCACGAGGATGTCGATCCTGGGGTCGGCGCCGAGGATGGACGGCACGATACCCGCCAGGTTCTCGACCTCGTCGTAGGTGGGGAGCACGACCAGCGCCCGGCCGACGCCGCGGCCCTTCGCCGCCTCGGATCGCGCAGTGCTCATCCCTCGGGATTCTCCGACGCCTCGTGACCGCGTGGCGCGGCGCCCTCCGCCGCGCCCTCGTTGGACGAAGTACCCGGAGCGCCGTCGGACGAGCCGCCTCGCGCGATCGCACTCGCAGCGGCCACGCCCACCAGCTCACTGGCCACCGTCCACACGCGCGCCGCGATCGCTACGGCGGCGGCCGAGGTCGCGGTGAGGAGCGTGAGCGCCAGGAGGAGTGCCGTCATGGCTCCCTCCCGCACGACGAGCCCACCGGGGGCGAGCAGGACCAGGTAGCCGGCCACGTAGCTGGCGGCGAACACGCCGGTCGCCGTGAGGACCCCCACGGGCGCCGTGCTCCACAGGCCGCGCAGCAGGCACCAGAACCCGAGGCCGTAGGCCAGCCAGGAGACAACGAGGGCCACTCCCGCCGCGCCCAGGTCGCGGCCACGTGGCGCCGCGGACTCCAGCGTCTCCTCCCCGGTCAGGCGAGCGGCGAGGCGCGTCACCCACCGGAGGAGCGCCGGATGCAGGAGGACGGCCAGGACGAGGATCGCCGCGGCCCACACGAGTGGGCTCCCGCTGTGCGCCGCGGCCAGATCCCCGCCCAGCGTGAGCAGGGCCACCGCCGCCCCGGTGAGCAGCGTGACCACCTGGTAGCCGAGCGAGGAGGACAGGGCCAGCGCCCCGGAGCCGCCCGTCCGCCGCAGGTGGAGGGCCAGGCCCGAGAGCTGCCACACCTTCCCGGGGATGTAACGTCCCAGGTTGGTCGCCATCCACACGGCGACGCCACGCCGGTAGCCGAGCTTCCCTCCCCCCGCACGGTACAGGTGGACCCAGGTGCCGCCCATCCAGCCCAGGTTGAGCGTGGCCAGCACCAGCGCCGCCGCCAGCCAGCCGGGCGACAGGTGGAACGTCGGGCCGGCTCCGTGACGCAGGGAGGCGAGCGCGCTCCACTGGCGGCGGAGGAGCAAACCGACGAACAGGACCGCGGCCAGGAAGAACAGTCCGGTCGCGAGCCGGCCCAGAGCCGGTCGCCTCACGCCCGGTCGGTCCTCCGCCGCCTGCCCAGCCGCCAGCCGATGGCGGCCAGGACCAGGACCAGCGTGAGCCCCGACAGCCAGCGGCCGATCCGGAACGGCCGAGAGCGGTACACGAACCGCACCCGGTGCTGCCCCGCAGGGACGCTCACGCCGCGAAAGGCGACATCGGTCCGCAGCACCGGGACCTGGCGGCCGTCTACGTAGGCGTGCCAGTTCGGGTGGTAGACCTCGCTCACGAACAGGAGGCCACCCCGGGAGGCATCGACTTCGAGCGCGAGCTCGTCGGGATGGTCCTCCACGAGGCGGGCGCTGCCCCGTCCCGCTTGCGGGGGCGTGCCGCGCGTTTCGACCACCGCCGCCCGGGAAGGATCCCGGAGCGCCAGCGTGGCCCTAAGGGCCGCGGTCGTGTCACCGACCGCCCGGATGCTGTCCGGGAAGAAGGCGTGCGGACGCTCGAGCGCCGCCGCCACGGCGTACAGGTGGACGCCTTCCTCGACCGTATCCCGGACGAGGAGGGGCGTGTTGACGGCCGAGGGCACCGACAGGAAACGCAGGTCGAGCATCGGCCACAGGGCGGGGTCCCGGAGAAGGTTCTGGAACTGGTCGGTCCCCCCTACCAGGCGCTCGTACCACGCCAGCCGGAAGTTCTGGCTCCCGGTCACCGCCGGGATCCCCCAGAGCATGAGCTGGTTGGGGCCGAAGCTGTTCCCGGCCGGCCACACGCGCTCTCCGGGCCGGAGCTCCCGCTGCATGCGGGTGACCAGGGCCGGTGCGTCCAGGTAGCGGCGTGCCTCGATCGTGCTCCGAAAGCGGCCGTCCACCCTCCACAGGTCCGCCACCAGGAGGACGGCCAGCAGGGCCAGGCTCCAGCGTGGTACGCGCCGTTCGGCCACGGCCTGGCCCAGCGCCAGCGTCCCGGCCCACAGCGCGAACACGATGAGCCCCGTGAGGCGGAGCGTCGGCACCAGGGAGGCGGGCGGCGAGGGTCGGTGTCCGGCCGGGTACCAGGAGCTCTCGACCCAGCGCAGGAGCCCGTGCGGTGACAGGAAGGCGGCCAGCGCGAGGAGGAGGAAGGGGGCCGAGGCCACCCAGATCCACGGCCACGGGAGGCCGGTCCGATTCCCCGCCCCGGCCCGAGCCCTTCTCTCTCCGGCTCCCCCCTTCTCCGGCCGCCTTCCGACACCTCCGGCGACCTCCCGCGCGTCCAGGATCCGCTGGCAGCCGATGCCGGCCAGGAGCGCCGCGAAGAACTCGACGGGCGGCAGCATGAGGGAGGGAGCGCGAAACTTCTTCACGAAGGGGATGAGCGCGTAGGCGATGCGGTGCACCGGCGTCGCGCCTCCGAGCGCGAACAGTACCCCGAGCAACGTGACGCCCGCCAGGATCCAGGTGCGCCGGTCCCGCCGCGCGCCCACGATCCCTATGGCCGCCAGGGCCACGGTCACCGCTCCCAGGTACTCCGTGTGGAGCTTGAACGGGTTCGAGCCCCAGTACGTCCCCAGGGAGCCGATGAGGTCCGGAAGGAAGAAGGCACTCACCTCCTGGGGCGGGACCGCCCACGAGGAAGCGAAGGCGTACCCGCCCTGCCCCGCCCCCCGCACGCCGTACTTCATGAGGTCCAGCGTGGGGAGCAGCTGCACGGAGCCCACCAGAGCGGCGACCAGGAAGGCCAGCGCCGTATACCCGGCCAGCCGGCCCAGCCGTGAGGCCGTCCTCTCCCCCTCGCCCGGGACGTCGCCGCCGTCGGGCGACACCAGCACGGCGCGCAGCACGGCGTACAGGAGCAGCATGAGGGCGCCGTAGTACATGATCTGCACGTGTGGCGTGAAGATCTGGAGCGCCAGGACCAGTCCCATCCCGAGGAAGGGCGCGACCCGGCCCGTCCGGATCCCCCGCTCCAGGAGCGCGAAGGCGGCCGGGAGAAGCGCCGCCGCGAACATGCGTCCGTCCTGGCCACCGTGCAGGGTCGCCATGAACCAGCCACCGAACATGAACGCCAGTCCCGAGAACGCCGACGCCCATCGGCCCAGACCCAGCGAGCGTCCGGCCGCGTACGCCAGGATCCCGGCGACCGCCACGTGGATCACGAAGGTCCAACCGATGGCCCGGAACAGCGGCATCACCAGGTAGAGGACGCTGGTCGGGTAGAACACCGGCCCCGGCAGGATCCCGAGGTAGGGCACGCCGGAGTAGACGAACGGGTTCCACAACGGCACCCCGCGGCCCGCCCGTACTTCCTGGACGGCGAAGTGCCGCATCTGGAAGGCCTGCCCGAGCATGTCCGTGCCGAACAGCATCCGGTCGGGATGGAACACGAAGGAGGCGAAGTAGGCCAGCGCCAGGAGCGCGCACAGGACCGCGAAGGCCAGGGGCCCCGGCCCCCCGACCAGCCCGGCGGCCGTGGGGAGCCACCCCCGGTCGGCCCCGCCGGACTCCTGCCCCGCACGCGGGTGCCCTCCGGCGGCGCTCACGCCGCCTCCCGCCGCCGGAGCACCAGGAACCACTGGGGCGACAGCCACCGCAGCAAGACCCGCCTCAACCCCGCCGGCAACGCCCTCAGGGCGCGCCACGCCGCTCGCGCGCCCGCGCCTCGGCGCTCGCCGAGCAGGTCGTCCAGAGCCCGCTCGGTACGGTCCTCGACCTCGAGTCCCGCGCCGCGGAGGAGCGCGGCCAGGCGGCCCCAGGTCAGGAAACGGATGCCGTCGTAGCCACCGCCCCGGCCCGACGCGCGCACGTAGGCGGCGGCCAGGCCCCGGGGAAGCCAGCTCAGGAACGGGAGCCGGTAATGGGGCTCCATGACCATCAGGCGATTGCCCGCCGACACATACGCGGACCCGCCGGGGGCCAGGACCCGTGCCACCTCCCGGAACAGGGCCGCCTGGTCGGACACGTGCTCGTACAGGTGGTTGGCGACGGCGAAATCGACCGAGCGGTCCGAGAGGGGAAGGTGAAGGACGTCGGCCACCGCCATGCGCGGGGAAGCCTCCATGAACGAGCGGTCCAGGTCGAAGCCCGCGATCGACTTGTCGAACATCACCTCGAGCTCGTTCTTGATGATGCCGGTGCCGGTGCCCAGGTCCACGATGCGCCCGGCACCTTCCAGCTCGTTCCGGCAAAGATGCGCGATCACCCGGGCCTTCTCCGGTCGCTCCTCCCGGTATTCCCGGGAGCGAACGAAGGACTCGTAGCGATCCGCGGTCTGCCCCATCATCCTCCCACTCCTGCCTGCCGATGGTGGCGCCGGCCGCCGACCGACCGCCGCGCGAGCGCCGCCGCGTACGCGTCCTCGAGCCCGTCCAATACCCGATCCCACGAGAAATCCTCCACGGCGCGCCGCCTGCCCTCGCGGGCCACGGCACGCGTCCGGTTCGGGTCCGCCGCCGCCCGCAGCACCGCGTCCGCCAGAGCCTCCGGGTCGCCGGGCGGCACCAGCCACCCGCTCCGGTCGTGCACAACGATATCGGGGATCCCGCCGACCCGCGAGGCGAGCACGGGGCGCCCCTGACGCATGGCCTCGAGCAGCACCACCCCCAGGCCCTCCGTGTCTCCCTTGCGGTCCACGACCGCCGGGAGCACGAACATGTCCGCCTGCCGATAGAGCCGGGCCAGCGTCTGGCGGGACACGTACCCGGTGAGCCGAACGCGCTCCTCGACGCCCGCCTCCCGGATCGCCTCCCGGATCACGGGCTCCCACTCTCCCTCCCCGACCACGGTGAGATGCGCCGGCCTGCGGCGGAGGATGGCCGGTAGGGCCCGGATCATCACCTCGACCCCCTTACGCTCCACGAGTCGCCCCACGAACAGGAGCTCGAGCGGCGCTCCGGGTCCACCCGACAGGGGCGGCCTCGCCTCGCCGTCCTCGCCGGTCGACCCGTCGCCCACTGCCGCCGCGAACGGCACGACGCGGGCCTCGACGCCGGTGACCTCCCGGACGAGGTTCGCCGTGGGATGGGAGATGGCGGTCACCTGGTCCGCCGTGCGCGCGCTCCAGCGCAGGAACGGGAGAAGCCAGCGCATCCGCCGCGACACCCACGTGAGCTCGACGGAGTAGAAGCTGCACACGAGCGCGCTCCGCCGCCCCGAGGCCCACCGGGCCGCCGCCCCGAACAGGGCGTGGGGCATGGGCCAGTGCACGTGGACGATGTCCGGCCGCTCGCGGCCCGCCGCGAGCGAGGCCGCGCACCCGCCCAGGAGGTAGAGGGGGACGAGCCCCGCGAAGGTGGGTGAGCGCCGGATCCGGTCGGGAACGGTCTCGTCGTGGGTGAGCGTCTCCCACGGTGCCGGGGCGTACCGGAAGCGGCGGACGGGGATGCCCTCCACCTCCAGGGCCCCGTCCCCACGGTAGGCCGGCGCCAGCACCCGCGCGTCCAGGCCGCGCTCCCGCGATCGGCGCACGAGCTCGACCATCCAGGGAGTGATCACGTCCCCGGGATGGCGCGGGAACGCGGTCACCACGTGCACGATCCTCATCGGGCGGCCCGGCTCCCCGTTCTTCCCCGCGCGGCGCTCCCCGGATCGGCGCCTCCCGGTGACGGCGGCCCCAGCGCGGTGCCCCCGGGCGACCGGTAGGCGAGGATCCAGGTCGGCGGATCCCCGTTCCGGTACACCACCGTGAAACGCTCGGCGTGGGACCGCACCGCCGGCACCAGGTACTGGTACGTGGTGGCCGAGATGGCGTCCAGCACCACGTAGCCGGTCCCCATCGCATCCAGGCCGTTGAGCAGGAGATCCGTGTCCGACGTGAACCGGTATACGTCGCCCCGCCGAGTCGAGAACCAGTAGAACAGGCGGGGCTTGCGGTTGGCCACGACGGCATCCGGCGGCAGATTGTCGCGCGCCCAGCGCGCCGCCGCGTAGAAGCTCGACATGGCCGGAGCCTCGCACGGCGTTCCGGCACGATAATCGGCGATGCAGCGGACGCGGCCGGGCGCGGTCGAGAACAGGTAGACGGCGCCGGGCAGCAGCATGGCGACCGCCGCCACGGCGCCGCCCAGCCGGGCGGCCCGTGACCCGGCCGCGGACGGTCGCCCACCTCGCCGGAGCGCCCCCATCGCGGCCGCCCGGGCGCCCACCAGGACGTAGAGGAGCACCAGGGGCAGCACGGGCAGCAGGAAGCGCCGGTCCGTCCACACCGAAGGCCACAGCGCGATCTCGGCCCCATACAGGAGGGTGAACAGCTCGGCCACGTCCAGCCGCCGCAGGGCGCGGTGGACCCAGCCCGTGACGCCGAGAGCCGCCAGCAGGAGCCCGGTGAGCCTCAGGAGGCCCGCTCCCGCCCCGGGGGCGCCCGCGGGGGCGCCCCCGCCCGTGAGGGAGCCGGGCAGGATTCCGGAGACGTAGCTCCACAGATTCCGCGCCCCGCGCGTCACCAGGCCCGCCACGCCCACCGTACCCGCGGACGGATCGTAGGGATTGGCCAGGACGAGCTGGCGCAGGTAACCCGCCTGGTCGGGCGCGGCCAGGTGCTGGTAGAGGCTCCAGCCTCCCGCCGCCAACACGGCCACGGCCAGCGCCACTCCGGCACGCCTCCAGCGGCGGGCCAGGAGCGGAGCCAGCACGGCCGCGCCGAGGAGCGGAAGGCCGGCCGTGCGCGTCAGGAAGGCGGCGGCCACCGCCGCGTAGCCGGCCCAGGCCGGGAGCGCAGATCCCTCCGAGAGCGCCCACAACGAGAACAGCACCAGAGCCACGAACGGGGCCTCCGAGAGGACGTAGTGGCCGTACTCGAGCAGCACGGGGTTCAGCGCCACTACGAATGCGGCCAGCACACCCCCGGCCGCGCCCAGCCATCGGCGCCCGATCAGGCCGGTGATCGCCACGGCGGCCGTGGTGAGCGCCAGGGAGGCCAGCTTGAACAGCTGCACGCCTCCCGCCCAGCCCAGCACCGCGAGGAGGGCGGGATAGGCCGGCGGATACTTGGTGTGGAGGGGTATGGCGGGCAGATACAGGTCACGGTAGCCCCGGAAGGTGCGCAGCGCCCGGCCCAGGATCATGTACCCGGCGTTGTCCCCGCCCGGGAACAGGGTGGGCTCGAACAGCAGCAGTCCCGCCACGACGTGGACCGCGCAGGCCACGGCGAGCCACCCGCGCGGCGTGAGTCCCCCGAAGCGCCGCGGCTCCGCGGCACGCCCGGCGGCTTCGCTCACGGGCGTCCGGGCACCGCGACGACCTGTCTCATGGCCGCTCGTCGAGCCGCTGGCGGAGATCGTCGACCTCCCCCCGCAGGGACGCGATCAGCTCGGCCAGGAACCCGACCGCGAACAGGAGGAGTCCCACGACGACGAGGAGGAGCACCAGGGTGAGGAGTGGACGATAGCCGGTGTCGAGCACGAACCGGAGATAGACGGCCACCAGCCCCACGACGGCTCCCGCGCCGAGCAGGACCAGGCCTGTCACCCCGAACAGGAGCATGGGCCGCCGGCTGAACACCAGCTGGAACCACACGCTCAGGAGGTCCAGGGTTCCGACGACGATGCGACCCTGCCCCGAGTACTTGGAGGTGCCGTGACGGCGAGGGTGGAGCTCCACGTCGATCTCGGTCACCCGGAAGCCCCGCGCATGGGCGAGCACGACCAGGTAGCGGTGCCAGTCGCTGCGTAGCCGGACTTCGTCCAGCACCTCCCGCCGGAAGGCCTTCATGGCGTTCAGGTCGTGAACCGGAACCCCGAAAATCCGCCGGGCCAGCCAGTTGTAGATCCCCGACACGAATCGCTTCTGGTAGCGTCCCACCTTGCGTCCCACCACCATGTCGTAGCCGCGGTCGAGCTCCGCGACGAAACGGGGAATCTCGGCGGGCGCGTGCTGGAGGTCGGCATCGAACAGGACGAGATACTCGCCGCGCGCCGCCCGGGCTCCCGTGAGCAGCGCGTCGGTCTTGCCGCGATTGCGCCGGTGCCGGAGAAAGCGCACGTCGCTCAGTCCGGCGGCGTCCGCCGCACGGCGCGCGGCCTCGAGCGTGCCGTCGCGCGATCCGTCGTCGACGAGGATGACCTCGGCGGACAGCCCTCCCTGCCGGATCACCCGACCCAGCTCCGCGAACAGCTCGGGCATGTTGGAGGCCTCGTCGAAGGCGGGGACGAGGATGGAGACGCGGGGCGCGTCGGGAGACGCCGGACCGGGGCCCGGCGGTGGAGGCCCGCTCATACCCTCTTGCGCATGCGCGCCGAGAGAATCCCCAGCTGATCACGGTACTTGGCCACCGTGCGACGCGCGATCTGCACACCGTCCTCCTTCAGCTTGTCCACGATGGACTGGTCGGTCAGGGGATCGTGGGGATCCTCCTCCTCGACGAGCTTCTTGATCTTGGCCCGCACGCCCCGGGCCGAGACGTCCTCGCCGTAGTCGGTGGACAGCCCGCTCGAGAAGAAGAACTTGAGCGGCAGCACGCCGCGGGGTGTTTGCGCGTACTTCTCGTTCGTGACCCGCGACACGGTCGACTCGTGCATGTCGATGTGCTCGGCCACCTCGCGCAGGGTCAGGGGACGCAGGTGCTCGACGCCCTTCTCGAAAAACTCACGCTGCCGGTCCACGATGAAGTTCATGACCTTGAGCATGGTCTGACGCCGCTGCTCGATGGCCTGGATCATCCACTGGGCGCTGTTGAGTTTCTTGGAGATGAACGCCTTGTTGTCGCCCTGGAACTTGCTCTTGTCCCGGGCGACCTCCCGGTAGGCTCTCGACAGCCTGAGACGAGGGAGCGACGTGTCGTTGTGGAACACGTAGTACTCGCCCCCGATCTTCTCGACGATGAGGTCCGGAGTGACGTAGTTGTCGCGCATGTCGGCGTACTTCAGACCGGGCTTCGGATCGAGCTTGGAGATCTGGTCCGCCGCCGTCTGGACCTCCCGGGCGGAGATCCCGTGCTCCTTGGAGAGCTCGCTCCATCGGTGGTTGACGAGCTCCTCGAAGTGGTCCCGCACGATCCGGTACGCGAGCGTCTCCTGCTCCTTGCGGGCGCGCAATTGCAGCAGCAGGCATTCGCGCAGGTCCCGCGCCCCGACGCCGGGCGGATCGAAGCCCTGGATCACCTCCAGAGCCCTGCGACCATCTTCGAGCGTGTAGGGCGCGGTGCCGTTCCAGGCAGCGTTGTCCGTCTCCTCGAGGAAGTCGTTGATGGACTGGATGAGCTCCTCGATCGAGCAGGTGAGGAAGCCGTCCCGGTCGATGTTGCCGATGACCTCCTCGCCCAGCAGCAGCTCCCGGGGCGTGAGGCGCAGTAGCTGGAGCTGGTCTCGAAGGTGGTCCCAGAGGTCTTCCGTGGTGGACGGGGTCGGCCGATAGAACTCCTTCTCCTCGTACTCGGCCTGGCGCCCGCCGGCATCGAAGCCGTCGAGGAGGATCTCCTCCCAGTCGATCTCGTCCTCGTCGAGCTCCTCGTTGTTGTCCTCTTCGAGGAGGTCGCCGTCCTCGCCCGGTTCGACGAGATCGAGGAACGGATTGGCCACCAGCTCCTGCTTGAGGTGCTGCTGGAGGTCCAGGAGCGGCATGTACAGGAGATCCATCGCCTGGTAAAGGCGGGGATTGACCTTCATCTCCTGCTTCATGCGGACTTCCTGGGAAAGCCCGCCTCTCACGTTCGCCATGCCGTTCCACGTTCCTGGAGTCGCGCGGCGACCGCCCGGCCCGGTTCCGCCGGCCCCGCCGCTCGCGCGCTAGCCCGAGGCCCTCGCGTCGTCGCGCTGGCACGAGTGTTGGAAGATACCGCTTGATGGGCGCGCACGCATCTTGCGCAGGGACCGCGACCGCCGCGTGGCGGCGCGGGACGTCGGGAGGGATTACAGTCTGAAGTCTTGCCCCAGATACATCTTGCGCGCCTCTGGATCGTTCACGAGCACCTCGGCGGGCCCCTCGATGTGAATGCGTCCGTTGAACATGATGTAGGCCCGATCGGTGATCGAGAGCGTCTCCCGGACGTTGTGGTCGGTCACCAGTACGCCGAGCCCCTTCTCCCTGAGCTCGGCCACGATCCGCTGGATGTCGTCGACCGCGATCGGGTCCACTCCGGCGAACGGCTCGTCGAGGAGCATGAACTTGGGGGAGGTGACCAGGGCGCGGGTGATCTCGAGGCGGCGACGCTCGCCCCCCGAGAGAGAGTAGGCCCGGGTGTCCCGCAGGTGCTTGATCGACAGCTCGTCCAGCAGCGACTCGAGACGGCGGCGGCGCTCCGCCGCGTCGATGTCGAGCGTCTCCAGGATGGCCATGACGTTCTCCTCGACCGTCAGCTTCCGGAAGATCGACGGTTCCTGGGAGAGGTAGCCGATGCCGGCGCGGGCACGGCGATACATGGGGACATCGGTGAGCTCGACGTCGTCCAGCATGACGTGGCCCTCGTCCGCCTGCAGGAGGCCCACGATCATGTAGAAAGTGGTCGTCTTTCCGGCTCCGTTGGGACCGAGCAGGCCCACGATCTCGCCCTGCCAGAGGCTGAGGTCGACGTCGTCGACCACTCGGCGCTTCTTGAACGCCTTGACCAGCCCCTCGGCCCGCAGGACGCTGGCGCCCTCCGGCACGTTCTCGCCCGGGGCGGCTCGCCGCTCGCCGCCGGCGACACGGTACGGCCGGTCCGTTGCGCCCGCGGTCGGCGCCGGGCTGTCGTCGCCCCGGTTCACGAGCGGCCTCGTCGGCCCGCGGTGCGGCGTCCGGCCGATCCGCTCCCGGCGCCCGCGCCCCGCGTCGTATCGGGCCGCACGGGCACCGTGTCGCCCGCTGGCACCGGAGTGGGCGCCGGGCCCTCGCCCGGAGCGTTCGGGTCCAGGAACACCCCGATGGCGTCGCGCCCGGTCACCTGCCTGGCCTGGCCGTCGGCGAAGTGCACGAGGATCTCCTTGCCGATCAGGTAGTTCCTGGCATCTCCCCCGCCCTCGGCGGAGTCGCGGGGCACAAGGTAGTACGCCCGGGCATCCCCCGCGGCCCGGATCGTCCGGAGCTGGCGGTGGCGGCCGCCGGAGCCGGGCGTCGTATCCCCCGCCGCGCCGGCCGCTGCGCCGCTCCCCGCGGCGGTGCTGTCGGCGGGCCTTCCCGCTTCGGTGATCGTGTCGGTCCGGACGCCCACGGTGTCCGCGGACAGCGAGTCGACCGCCGAGCCCCCCGAATCTGCCCGCGCGAAAGCCAGCTGCAGGGTGTCGCCCCGGACCCAGTTGCGGTCTCCGGCCGAGGCGGTTGGCGGGGAGCCCCGGGCCGAGCCCCCGAGCGTGTCGGCGGCGGTGTCTCCGACTTCGACGGCACTGGAGCCACCCACGGACACGAGACTGTCGATATCCCCGTCCCGGAAAGCGAACACCAGGGAGTCCCCGTCCAGCCGGTACGGAGCCGAGACGGCCAGGGCGGGCTTCGGGCCATGGGCCCACAGGCGCTCGATGCGCTCCCCCGCCACGCGGGCGTCGATGGCATCGGCGAACAGCCGGAAGGACTCCCCGGACGCCTGGGCCTCGCCCCGCGAGGTCACGGTCCGCACTTTTCCGGAGTCGATCACGGCGGAGATCACGCTGCCGGCAAGCCGGAACTGCTCGCTCGTCACGACCGGGTTCCCCAGGAGCCGTCCCTCGTGCGCGTCGGCCAGGTAGATCGCGCTGTCCGAACGTGCCCGGGTCTTGCCCCGTACGATGCGCACGTCGCCGCGCATGCGGACGTCCGACTCGCCCACGAAGACCATCCGGTCCGCATCGATCTCCGCCGGCGGCCCCTTCCCCGTCGTGTCGCGGACGGTGAGGTGGGGACGGCCCGTGGCTACCGTGCGCTGCTCGCCGCCGCCCCCGGAGCGAAGGAACTCGACCCGGGGACCCGTCAGCACGGACTTCGAAGCGAGGCGCACGAGGCGGACGTGCCCGTAGGCCACGATCCGGTCGCGGTCCTGCCAGTAGTTTAGCGAGTCGGCGGTGAGGGTCCGAACGCTATCCCGGTAGTCGACCGCTCGGATCAGCTCGATTCGGCGCTCCCGGTCGTACTTGATGCCGCTGTCGGCGGCCATGCGCGCCGATCCGCACGTCCAGCGCAGCCCGCCCCCCACGTGCGTCACGTACTGGTCGGGGCCCACCCGGTGACTGACCATGCGCGTGCTGTCCCCCCGCGGGAGGAGGATGAGCGTACAGGACCTGGACCCGGGACTCCCGGCCGTGTCCGCGCCCTGCCCGGCCAGCGCCCCGGCGCCCAGGGCCACCCCCAGCACGGCGGCGACGAGCGCCCGGAGCAAGGATCTCACGGGTTCCGCGTCGGGATCCCGGCGGCCGTCGTGTCCGGCGGCGAGACCGCCGCGGGACGCGTCACCCGGACGGTGTCGAGCCCGGGGTCCGTCACGAAGCCGCGGCCACGCAGCGTGTCACGACCGCGGTACAACACGAAGGTGGTGTCGCCGCGGAGTCGATCCGTGGACGCGTCGAAGTGCAGCCGGGACGTCAGCAGCCGCTGCCCGCCGGTCGAGTCGACCACCACCACGTCGTCGCTGGCCGTCATGTCGCCGGACTTCATGTCGTACAGGCCGTCCACCGCCGTGAGCGTCGAGCGGCGGTCCCCCGCCCCGTCGAAGAAGTCGATGCGATAACGACGGAAGTGGGCCACGGAGCCGTTCTGGAGGAAGTAGGCCGTATCGGCCTGCAGGTGGGCGCGCCGGACCCCGTCCCGGGTCATCGTGTGCTCGACTCCGACCATGACCTGGTCCGCGTCGAGCTGCAGGAGGTCGGGGCTGGCTACATCGACCCTGTGGTCGCCGCCGCATGCCGCCGCCTCGGCGAGCAGCACCGCCGCCAGCACCGAGAACCGCCTCACGCGACCCCCGCCCGCAGGAGATCGTGCAGGTGCACGATGCCCAGGAGGCGGCGGCCGGGGTCCACCACGGGAAGCGCCATGATGCCGTGCTCCTCCATGACCCGTACGGCTTCCGCCGCGAGGGCGTCCGGGTCGATGAGCCGCGCGTGGCCCGTCATGGCCTCGGCCACCGGGCGGCCCAGGAAGTCGGGGTGGGTCTCGGCGTAGCGCGTCAGGTCACCGGCGGTGATCACTCCCACGACGATCCCCGCGCCGTCCAGGACCGGCACCGTCCCCCGACGGTGCGCGATCTCCCGCATGGCCAGCTCCAGGGTGGCCTCCGGCGGGAGCGACGGCACCTGCTCGGGGTCGGCCAGCATGACGTCGCGAACCCTCCAGAGCAGGCGGCGACCCAGGCTGCCGGCCGGGTGGAGGCGCGCGAAGTCCTCGGCATCGAAGCCGCGCACGGCGAGGAGGGCCATGGCCAGCGCATCGCCCAGCGCCATGGCGGCGGTCGAACTGGCCGTCGGCGCCAGGTCCAGCGGACAAGCCTCTTCGGGTACGCCGGCGTCCAGCACGACCTCGGCGTGTCGGGCCAGCGTCGAGCCGGGCGCGCCGGTGAGGGCCAGGACGGGGATTCCGAGCCGCTTCACGGCCGGCAGCAGGCGCGCGATCTCCTCCGATTCCCCGCTTCTCGAGATGGCCACGAGAAGATCGCCGCGCACCAGCATGCCGAGGTCCCCGTGCGCCCCGTCCACCGGATGGAGGAACAGCGCGGGCGTCCCCGTCGAGGCCAGGGTGGAGGCCACCTTGCGCGCCACCACGCCGGACTTTCCCACCCCGGTCACCACCACGCGTCCCCGGCACGCCTCCATGCGGCGCACGGCCTCCACGAAGCCTTCACCCAGGCGCCCGGCCACCGCGCGGATGCCCTGCGCCTCGGTGCCCAGCACCTCGCGGCCGCGCCGCAGGATCTCCTCGTCGGTCACGGCCCCTCCCCTTCGCCGCCGGCGCGGGTCCGGGCCACGTAGGCCGCGACCCGTTCCTCCCACTGACCCCGAGCCCGCAGGAGGGCCTCGGCGAATTCCCTGACCACGCCGTCCCCGCCTCGACGTTCCGAGCACCACAGGGCCACTTCCCGCACCTCCAGTGCGGCGTCCGCCACGGCGGCCGGGAGGCCCACGTGCTCGAGGAGCGCCAGGTCCGGGAGGTCGTCGGCCAGGCACGCGACCTCGTTCCACCGAAGGTCGCGCTTCTCCGCCATGCCACGGACCACGGACACCTTGTCCCAGGGCCGAACCTGGTGGACCTCCTCGATCCCCAGCTCCCGGGCCCTCTCCCGCACCGCTGCGGACGAGCGTCCCGAAACGACCGCCGACTCGACGCCGGCCGCTCGCAGTAGGTGGACGGCGACCCCGTCACGGACGTGGAACCGTCGAAGCTGAAAGGGTTCGCCCCCGACGCCGTCCGCCACGTAGATGCCGCCGTCGGTGAGGACGCCGTCGGCGTCCAGCACCAGCAGGCGGATACGCCGGGCGATCCTGCGGAACACGTCGTCGCGGTCGCTCACGCTCCGCCCCTCGCCTCGCGGATCTCCAGGGCGCGGGCCAGGAGCGGCTCGAGCCGGTCGAGCGGGAGCATGCTGGCGGCGTCGGAGGGGGCGGTCTCCGGAGTCGGATGGACCTCCAGGTAGAGCCCGTCGGCCCCGGCCGCCACCGCGGCGCGGGCCAGGGTTTCGATGAACCGTCGCTCCCCCCCACTGCTCCCCCCGGCCGCTCCCGGAAGCTGGACCGCGTGCGTGGCGTCGAACAGGGTCGGGCACGCACACGCCTCGCGCATGAGCTCGAAGCTCCGCATGTCCACGATCCAGCGACCGTAGCCGAACGCGGTGCCCCGTTCCGTCACGGCCAGCCGCTCCGCACCGCCCTCGCGGGCCTTCTGGACGGCGAGGCCCATCTCCTCGGGCGCCATCCACTGGCCTTTCTTGAGGTTGAGTGGCCGACCCGTCGCCGCCGCCGCCAGGATGAGATCCGTCTGTCGACACAGAAACGCCGGGATCTGGAGCACGTCCACGACCCCGGCCATCCGCTCGACCTGGACGGACTCGTGCACATCGGTGAGGACGGGCAGGCCGGTGGCCTCGCGGACCTCTCCCAGGAGGGCCACGCCGGCCTCCAGTCCGGGGCCGCGCGGCGAGTCGAGGCGGCTCCGGTTGGCCTTGTCGAAGGACGCCTTGAACACGACGGGCACCCCCAGGCGCGACGACACGTCGGCCAGGTGGCGGGCCACGGCCAGGTTGAGCTCCCGGTCCTCGAGCACGCACGGGCCCGCCACGAGGAAGAACGGACCGCCCGCGCGGAACAGGGGGCCGGGGTCGGAAGCCACCCTAGCCGCCCACGGTGGCCCGCTCGCCGCGCTCCCCCGTCGCGACCTTCGCCGTGCCTTCCTCACGGCCCGCTCGTCGCCTGGCCGCCGCCGCCACGAAGGCCGCGAACAGCGGATGCGGGCGGTTGGGGCGCGAGCGCAGCTCCGGATGGAACTGCGTGGCGATGAAGTGCGGATGGTCCGGGAGCTCGACGATCTCGACCAGTTGCTCATCGGGCGACAGCCCGCTGAAGCGCATACCGCCGGCTGCCAGGATCTCCCGGTACTGGTTGTTGACCTCGTAGCGGTGCCGATGTCGCTCCGACACGTCGTCGAGTCCGTAGATGGTCAGGGCCCGCGTGCCCGGCTGCAGTCGGCACGGATACGCGCCCAGGCGCATGGTGCCGCCCATGTCGGTGACCTGGCGCTGGGAGTCCATCAGCGAGATCACCGGATCCGACGTGCCGCGGTCGAACTCGGACGAGTGCGATTCGATGAGGTCGCATACGTTCCGCGCGAACTCGATGATCGCGCACTGCAGGCCGAGGCAGATTCCGAAGAAGGGAATCCCCGCCTCGCGGACGAAGCGGACGGCATCGACCATGCCCTCCACGCCTCGCACTCCGAAGCCACCCGGAATCAACACGCCGTCGTACCTGGCCAGCCAGTCGACATCGTCCGGGGACACGTCCTCGGAGGAGATCCAGTCGATGTCGACGCGGCAGTCGTTCGCGATGCCGCCGTGGATGAGCGCCTGCTGCACCGACAGGTACGCGTCCACCAGTCGCGTGTACTTGCCTACCACCGCGATCCGGACCGCCTGGTGCTCCGGCCGCTTGATCCGGTCGACCAGGCCCTCCCAGGACGACAGGTCCGGCTCGGGGGCCTCGAGTCGAAGGAGCGACAGGATGTGGTCGTCCAGTCGCTGTTCCCGGTAGCGCAGCGGGACCTCGTAGATCGTCTCCACGTCGCGCGACTCCACGACGTTGTGGACGTCCACGTTGCAGAAGTGCGCGATCTTCCGCCGCACCTCCTCCGTGAGCGGACGGTCCGTTCGGCAGATCAGGATGTCCGGCTGGATCCCGGTCTCCATCAGCTCCCGCACGGAGTGCTGGGTGGGCTTGGTCTTGAGCTCTCCGGCCGCAGCGATGTAGGGCACGAGGGTCAGGTGGACGAAGAGCGTGTTCTCCCGCCCCACGTCCTGGCGGAACTGGCGGAGAGCCTCCAGGAAGGGGAGCGACTCGATGTCGCCCACCGTCCCCCCGACCTCGGTGATCACCACCTGCTTGCTGGGAGCCAGGCGCCGGATGTGCGCCTTGATCTCGTCGGTGACGTGCGGGATCACCTGCACCGTGGCTCCCAGGAAGTCACCGCGGCGCTCCTTGGTGAGGATGTCCTGGTAGATCCGGCCCGTGGTGACGTTGTTGGCCTGCGAGAGGGACTCGTCGATGAAGCGCTCGTAGTGCCCCAGGTCCAGGTCGGTCTCCGCGCCGTCATCGGTGACGAACACCTCCCCGTGCTGGAACGGGGACAGGGTGCCCGGGTCGACGTTCAGGTAGGGGTCGAACTTCTGGATGGTCACCTTGAGGCCGCGCTCCACCAGCAGCCGTCCGATCGACGCGGCGGCGATGCCCTTCCCCAGGGAGGACACGACCCCCCCCGTGACGAAGATGTAGCGGGTCGGCGTGGCGCTATCGTCAGTCATCGGCCTCGACTCGTTCGATGGGGGCTGTCTCGGCGAGCCGTCGCTCGGCTCGTTCCAGGTCGGCGGGGACGTCCACGCCCGGGCCGGCCGCCGCGCCTACGACGACGGCGATCCTCAGTCCGGTCTCCAGGGCGCGTAGCTGCTCCAGCTTCTCGATCTCTTCCAGGGGCGAGGGTGACGATCCGGTCCAGCGCTCCAGCGCGTCCCGGGTGGTCACGTACACCCCCACGTGCCGAAGGTACGGTCCGGCTCCCCGAGACCCGAACTCGGGCTCCCCGTCCCGCGGATGCGGCACGGGCGCCCGGCTGAAGTAGAGTGCCGTCCCGTCCGCGGCGCGGACGACCTTGACGACCGAGGGAGACCTCCACTCCGCCGCGTCCCGGATGGGGACCGCCACGGTGGCCACCTCGGCCCGACCCGACGCCACGACCTCGACCGCGGCGGTCACCGCCTCCGGGTCCAGGAAGGGCTCGTCGGCCTGGTAGTTGACCAGCACGTCGAACCCCAGGGCCTCGGGACGTGCAGCCACCTCGGCGACGCGGTCCGTCCCGGAGGGATGGTCGGTTCGGGTGAGGAGGGCCGTGCCGCCGAAGGAGCGCACCCGCTCGGCGATCTCCTCGGAGTCGGTCGCCACCCAGACGGCGTCGAACGCATCGACGCGCGTTGCCGCGCGCCAGCTCCACTCGACGAGCGGCCGGCCGGCGATGGGCTGGAGCGGCTTGCGGGGGATGCGCCGACTCCCGAGCCTCGCGGGGAGCACACACAGGACGGTCATCGCCGGCGGCGAGCGGGTGCGTGAGTTGATCCATTCACGCACCGGAACGTACCCGCGCCGACTCGGCGTGTCAAAGTCCCGTGTGGGCCGGTCGCCAGGCGCCGGCTCCACTCCCCGTCAGCGGCGCGCCGAGGCCGGGAGTCTGACGCCGAACACCCAGGTGGGATCCAGGTTCGACGCGGACGGGTCGATCGCCAGCCCCGCCTCGACCAGGAACAGCCGGACGCCCCCGATCACGTTGTCGGTGAAGTGGGGCGACGTCCCTTCTCCCCACGCCGATCCGACCGCATTCCGTACGAAGAGCTGCGGCCCTCCCACCGCGGGGACTTCAACCAGTCCCAGCGGAACGGCCAGGGTCACCTGGCCGAACAGGAGGCGGGAGCCCCGGAGCGGCAGCACTGGCAGCGTGGGCAGGGTGCCGGTGCCGCCCAGGGCCGACCAGCGCTGACCCGGCAGGGAGCCGGACAGGTCGCCCCGGGCGATTCCGAAGAACGCCAGTCGCACTCCCGGGATCGCCTCGGTGCGGCCCGAAACCCTCGCTTCCCCGAGCAGGAAGGAGAAATCCCCGGCCACCGAGGAGTCCGCCGCCTCGGCCGAAACCGACGCGTCGAGTCGCCACGAGCCGGCCCGGCGCCGGTAACCGACCAGCGCCCGCGCGCTCCACAGGGTGCCCCCCTGCACCGTGGGGTTCGGCCGCACGTCCGAATCGGACTTGAAGAACACGGGCAGCCGCAAAGCCGGCAGGCTCCGGTCCCTCTCCCGGAACGCCGACCACTCCGTGTGCCAACCCGAGGCGCTGGCGGTCAGTACGCCCGCCCCGAGCCGCTCGGAGCGGTAGTAATCCCGGTAGTCGCCGGAGCCGAACAGGTAGGCGAGCGAGTTGGAGACGTCGCCCCGGATCCAGTCCTCGTTCGTCCGGGTACGCCGCTCCCCGACGAGGTCGACGCGCAGGGTTCCGGTCGGGTACCAGCTCTGGCGGAGCCTGCCGCCGAGCGCCTGTATTCCCCTCGTATGGAGCTGGAGGCGCGCCGACAGGCTGGGCTGCCACGCCATGCGCGTGGCCCGGGCCGTGGCGCCCCACGAGAAGGTCCACGCCTCGACCCGGTCGTAGGTCGGGAGGGAGAAGCCGTAGAAGCCCTCGAAGGAGACGGCCCGGGGCACGTTCTCCACGGGCACGATCTCCCAGACCGAGCCCCTCCGGTCCACGCGCAGGAGGAGGTTGGGACGATACACGACCTCCCCCTCGACCGTGGCGAGGGAGGAGGAATACCAGCCGCCGCCGAGGACCACGGCATCCCCCTCCACGCGGGCGCCCGGCCGCAGAAAGAGGTCCCCGGCCACGACGTAGATGCTGCCGTGGACGGTGGCCGCCGAGCGCACCGTGGCGCCGAGGACCAGGACCGGCCCGTCCACCTGCGCACCCGGCCCCAGCACGGTGTCACGCGTCCACAGCCGATAGCCACCGGCGTGCAGGAAGTGGTCGAGCCGACGCTCCACCGGGCGGTCCGGACGCGGCACGAACGACACCTCCTGGGCGAGTGCCGGTCGCGCCAGGCCGAGGAGCGGCCCGGCCACGACCGCGGCCGCGACGGCCCCGATGATGTGTGCCGCGCCACGCCTCATCCCCGCTCCTCGGCCGTCCATCGTTCCCAGGCGATCACGCTCCCAGCGTCCGCCCGCTGGCTCAGTGACTCGAGCCCGTCAGCGTAGCCCACCGCCAGGATGGCCACCACCGGGACGTCGGCGGGGATGTCCGCCGCCTCGCGCACGTACGGCTCCCGGAATCCGGTGAGCCAGCTCGTGGCCAGCCCCACGTCCGCGGCGGCCAGGGCCATGGTCTGGGTGGCCGCCGCGACGTCCACCGGAAAGCTGGTGCGGCCGTTGCCGCTCACGTGTGAATGGATCCTGGCGCAGCACAGGACCAGCACCGGAGCGGTGCGCGCGTGCGGGTGGTTGAAAGCGGCCGCCGCGATCCGGTGACGGCGGAGACCCTCGCGCACGACGACGAACCTCCAGGGCTGGGCCTCCCCGGCGGACGGAGCCCAGCGTGCCGCCTCGAGCACGCTCGACAGCGCTTCGTCGGGGACGGGACGGTCCGCGAAGCGCGTGGGAGGCCGGCGGTTGCGAACGAGGCTGAGGAGACGGGACGTACGGGTCACCGGAGCCGCCCATTCCCGGAACGTCTGGCGATGCCGAGGGCCCTCATCCGCGGGGATGGAAGCTGCGGTGCACCTGCTTGAGGTAGGCGCGGTCCACGTGCGTGTAGATCTGCGTCGTGCTGATGTCGGCGTGGCCCAGCATCTCCTGCACCGCTGCGAGGTCCGCCCCGCCCTCGAGGAGGTGCGTGGCGAAGGAATGCCGGAACGTGTGCGGGCTCACCGGCCGGCGAATGCCGGCCCGCTCCACGTGCCGGCGGACGACCTTCCAGGCGCCCACCCGCGTCAGGGGTCGGCCGTGGTGGTTGAGGAACACCACACCGCGGCTCTCGCCCCGGTCCAGGCGGGGACGCGTTTCCCGAAGGTAGCGGCGCACCGCGTCGATCGCACGAGCGCCCAGGGGCACGAGGCGTTCCTTGGAACCCTTTCCGCGCACCCGCAGGAGCTCTTCGTCCAGCAGCAGGTCCAGGATCTCCAGGCCCACGAGCTCGGAGACCCGCAGCCCCGCCCCGTACAGCGTCTCCAGCATGGCACGGTCCCGGAAGGCGAGCTCGTGCTCGATCGGAACGGCCGCCAGGATGCGCTCGACCTCGGGGTAGCTGAGGACGTCGGGCAGGGAGCGGCCGGACCGGGGTGATTCGAGCTGCTCGGTGGGGTCCGATTCACAGTGTCCTTCGGCCACCGCGAAGGCGAAGTACGCCCGGATCGCGGACAGCTTCCGGGCGACGGTGGAGCCCGCCAGCCCGCGCTCGACCAGGTCGACGACGAAGTCCCGCAGTCGGCCGTAGTCCACTTCGTCCGGACCGCCGGCCCCCTCGGCGCGCACGAACGCGGCCATCTGGTGGCAGTCCCGCACATAGGCCTCCACCGTCCGATCGGCCAGCCCCCGCTCGAAGCGCAGGTAGTCCTCGAACGGCTCCAGGAAGAACTCGCGGCTCACCCGCCGTCCTCTCCCGGACCCTGGTGATGATGGCGCGTTCGCCACCACCACCAGGCCGCCGCCGCCGCCGCGACCAGAGCGGCCACCAGCAGGCCCCGGTTCATGCCCTGTACCCAGACGACCAGTCGCGGGATGTTGCGCGACGCGAGAACGCCCAGCTCGAGCAGGGCCCCGTACCACAGGGCCGAGGCGATCCCCAGCGGCAGGAGCGTACGCCACAGTCCGAGTCCGCTGATCCCGGCGAACACGGGGACCAGCACCCGGAACACGGGCACGAAGCGACTCACGAAGATGGTCGGCATGCCGTAGCGGTCGTAGAACCCCGACAGCCGCTCCAGCTGGTGAGGCCTGAGCAGCCAGTGGCCCCAGCGCGTGTCGAACACCGCCCGGCCGTACCGACGGGCCGCCACGTACACGAGCCCGGCCAGCACCACGTTGGCCACCCACGCCACCCCGACCACCAGATCGCCCTCGACCACGCCACGGTCCGCCAGGACGCCGGCCACGATGACGAACGTGTCCGACGGGACGGGCGGGAAGATGTTCTCGAGGGCGGCACCGGCGCCGATGAGCAGGTACACGCTGGCGATCGGGAGCGAGGCGATGGCGGAGAGAATCCGCTCCAGGGCGTCGGTCACGAGCGCCTCCGGTCGTCAGCCGCCCGAGCGGATCGACGCGTGCAGCGTGTCCAGGTCCCGTATGGAGTCGAGGAGGGCCACGGCCAGGACGGCGAGCCCCTCGCCCCGCCCGATCCACCCCATGCCCTCGTTCGACTTGCCCCGGACGTTCACCGCCGAGGGCGGCACGTGCAGGATCTCGGCCATGCGGGCGGCCATGGCCCCGGCGTGGGGCGCGATGCGAGGACTCTCGGCCACCACGGTCACGTCGACGTTCACCACCTGGTAGTTCTCGCCCTCCACGCGCCGGACCGCCTCGAGGAGCATCGGGAGGGAGTCGGCCCCGGCCAGCTCCGGGTCCGTATCCGGGAACAGGTCTCCAATGCTACCCATGCCCACCGCGCCCAGAATCGCGTCCACGACCGCGTGCAGGACGGCGTCTCCGTCCGAATGCCCCCCCAGCCCCGCGTGCCCGGCGACGGTCACACCGCCGAGGCGCAGGGGTCGTCCGGGATCGAAGGGGTGGGAGTCGTACCCGAGGCCTACGCGCATAGAGCGGACGGCCCCCGACCGCCGGAGCGCGAGCGGCCGGTCACCCGGTCGCTGCGCACGAGGCTAGTCCTCGTCCCAGCGGCCGATGGCGAGGGCCACGTTGTGACCGCCGAAACCGAAGGAGTTGGAGAGCGCCGCCCGTACGGGCCTTTCCGTGACCCCGCGGTGTCCGTAGTCGAGGTCGCACTCCGGATCGGCTTCCCCGAAGTTGATCGTCGGTGGGATGAGGCCCTCCCGGCACACGAGCGTGGAGATCACGGTCTCGACCGCGCCGGCGGCACCCAGGCTGTGTCCGGTCATCGACTTGGTGGACCCGACCACGATCTCGTAGGCCCTCTCACCGAACACCTGCTTGATGGCCACCGTCTCGGTGGCGTCGTTGGCCGGAGTGGACGTTCCGTGGGCATTGATGTAGTCGATGTCGCCCGGCTCGAGGCCCGCGTCCGTGAGCGCATGGCGCATCGCCACCTGCGCTCCGGCGCCCCCCGGCGCCGGGGCCGTCATGTGATACGCATCCGCGCTCTGTCCGAAGCCCTTCAGCTCGGCCAGGATGGTGGCGCCGCGGGCACGCGCGTGTTCCAGGCTCTCCATGATGACCATCCCCGAGCCCTCGCCGAGCACGAAGCCGTCCCGCCCGGCGTCGAACGGGCGTGAGGCCACCTCGGGCGCCTCGTTCCGGGTGGACAGGGCCTTCATGCTGGAGAACCCGGCCACGCACAGCGGCGTGATCGTGGCCTCGGTCCCGCCGGCGATCATGACGTCCGCCTCCCCGGTCCGGATGGAGCGGAAGGCGAGGCCCACGGCGTGCGCGCTGGAGGCGCAGGCGGACACCGTGCAGTAGTTGGGGCCTCGGACGCCGTAGCGCATCGAGATGAGACCCGCGGCCATGTCGGCGATGAACATCGGGATGAAGAAGGGCGACACCCGGTCCGGTCCCCGCTCGAGCATCCGGATGTGCTGTTCCTCGAGGGTGGCCAGGCCACCGATGCCGCTGCCCACGATGACCCCCGTTCTATCGGGGGACTCGTCTCGCAGGACGTCGGCGATGTCCGCCTCCGCGACCGCCTGCTGCGCCGTCGCCAGCGCGAACTGGAGGAAACGGTCGGTCCGCTTCACCTCCTTTCGGTCCAGGTACTCCGAGGGATCGAAGTCCTTCACCTCGCAAGCGAACCGAACGTCGTGCCGGGAAGCGTCGAACAGGGTGATCGGCGCCGCCCCGCTGCGCCCCGCGAGCAGGGACTCCCAGGTGGAACGGACGTCGTTCCCCACCGCGGTGATGAGGCCGGTGCCCGTGATGACGACGCGTCGGCCGGTCATGGGTCGCCCGCGCTCGGGGACTCGCGTCCGCCGACCTCTCAGTCCTCCTGCTTCTTGGAGAGGTACTCGATCGCGTCACCGACCGTCTGCATCCCCTCCGCATCCTCGTCCGGTATCTCGATGCCGAACTCCTCTTCGAACGCCATGACGAGCTCGACGGTGTCCAGGGAGTCGGCACCCAGGTCGTCCACGAAGTGGGCGTCATCTGTGACCTTCTCGATCTCGACGCCCAGCTCGCTGGCGATGATCTCCTTCACGCGCGCGGCCGTATCGGACATGTGCGCTTCCTTCCTCGATGGTGATGGGTGTTTCGAACGACGCTGCGGTCGACCTCACATGACCATGCCGCCGTCCACGACCAGGACCTGCCCTGTGATATACGAAGCCGCCGGACCGACCAGGAACCTCACGGCCCCGGCCACATCGGACGGCTGCCCGAAGCGTCCCAGCGGAATGCGCTCGAACAGCGCGTTTCTCGCATCCTCGCTCAGGGACGCCGTCATCTCCGTCTCCACGAAGCCCGGAGCCACGGCGTTCACGAGAACGTCACGGCTGGCCAGCTCCTGGGCCACGGACTTGGTGAGCCCTACGAGGCCCGCTTTGGACGCCGCATAGTTGGCCTGCCCGCGGTTCCCCGTCAAGCCCACGACACTGGCGATGTTCACGATGCGCCCGCTTCGCCGCTTCATCATGCCCCGGGCCACGGCACGCATCATGTGGAACGCACCGCGCAAGTTCGTGTCCAGCACCGCGTCCCAGTCCTCGTCCTTGAGGCGGACGAGGATGTTGTCCCGGGTGATGCCGGCGTTGTTGACCAGGATGTCCACCGGACCGAGGTCGTCATCCACCCGCTCGACCAGCGCCGTGCACGCCTCACCGTCGGTGACGTCGCAACCGTAACCCCGGCCTCCGGCCCCGCCGAGTGCCTCGGCCGCCTGGACGGCCCGGTTCTCGGCTCGTGCGGTGACGGCCACCCGGGCCCCCGCCGCCGCCAGCTCCTCGGCCACGGCGAAGCCGATGCCCCGAGATCCACCCGAGACGAGCGCTACCCTGTCCTGCAGCTCACCCATGCTCCGCCTCTCTCCAGGCTCGTACGGTTTCGGCATCGCCCACTGTCGCGGTCTCCAGGGAGCGGTCGATGCGGCGCAGGAGACCGGCGAGGACCGTCCCCGGGCCGATCTCCAGCCAGCGGCGGGCGCCGGCTTCGCCCATCGCCCGCACGCTCTCCACCCAGCGTACCGGCGAGGTGAGCTGTTCGAGCAGCAACTCCCGCGCCTCCTCTCCGCTGCGCACCGGGCGTGCCGCCGCGTTGGCCACCACCGGGAACCCGGGGTCGCGGAACGTCGCGGCCGCGAGCGCCTCCGCCAGCCCATCGCGGGCCACCTCCATGAGGGGTGAGTGGAAGGCGCCGCTCACGTCGAGCGGAAGGACGCGCCTGGCCCCCGTTTCCCGGGCCCGCGCCGAAGCGGCCTCCACACCGGCCTCGTCCCCGCTGATCACCACCTGGCCGGGCGCATTGAAGTTGGCAGCCACGACCACGCCGTCTTCGACGGCCGCGCACGCCGCCCGGACGGCCTCGTCGTCCAGGCCGAGAACCGCGGCCATCGTGCCATTCCGGGCGCGGGCCATCAGCTCGCCGCGCTTCCGCACGATCCGGAGCGCATCGGGGAAGGCGAGGGCCCCCGCACACAGGTAGGCCGTGAACTCGCCCAGTGAATGGCCTGCCGCCACCACGACCGAGGCCCTCACGGGCGCCGGTAGGAGCCGCCAGACCGCGTAGCTGTGCGTCAGGATGGCCGGCTGCGCGTTCTCGGTCCGCGTGAGCTCCTCGGCCGGACCCTCCCGGCTCAGGCGGACCAGCGGCACGCCCAGCACGTCCTCGGCCTCGGCATACAGCTCCGCCGCCTCCGGATACGCGTCCACGAGGTCGGCCCCCATACCCACGAACTGGGATCCCTGCCCCGGCAGCAGGAGCGCCGTGTCCGTCATCACATCTCTCCTCGTCGGGTCCGGTTCGAAAGAGCCTCCAGGTCCCGGCCCAGGTCCGAGACCATGTCGGCGCGGACCGAGTCGACCGCCACGGAGAGGGCATTCCGAATGGCCCGTGGCGGCGAGGAGCCGTGGCACAGCACCACGACCCCATCCACGCCGAGGAGCGGAGCCCCGCCGTACTCCGTGTAGTCCAGCATGCGTTCCACCGGTCCCGGCTCGCGCGATCTCCCACCGGCCTGCGCCTGCTCCCGCCGTAGCAGGCCGACGATGAACCCCGCCATGGACTCGTAGAACTTGAGCAGCACGTTGCCCAAGAACCCGTCGCACACGAGGACGTCGCAGCGTCCCTCGATGATGCGGTGGCCCTCCACGTTGCCGACGAAGCGCAGTTCGGGGTCCTCGCGCAGGAGCTCGTGGGTCGCCACCGCCAGGTCGTCCCCTTTCTCCTCCTCCTCTCCCACGTTGAGGAGACCGACGCGCGGCACCTCGACGCCCCACAGATCACGCACGTAGATGTTCCCCAGATGGGCGAACTGGTGCAGGTGGGCGGGCCGGCAGCCGACGTTGGCTCCCGCATCGAGAACGAGGACGGGGCGGTCGGCGGTCGGGAACAGCGCGCCCACCGTAGGCCGGTCGACGCCCGGGAGTCGGCCCAGCACGAACAGCGAGGCGGCCAGGACGGCGCCGGTCGATCCGGCCGAGACGAAGGCATCGGCCTCCCCTTCCCGCTGCAGCCGGAGGCCGACCACGATCGAACTCTCGGGCTTGCGCCGCACCGCCTGAACCGGCGGCTCGTTCATGGCGATGGTCTGGGGCGCCGGGACGATGCGCAGGCGCTCCGGGGGTTGCCCCGCGTCGCGCACAGCCGGCTCGAGGCGGTCGGGGTCCCCGACCAGCAGGATGGAGAGGTCCTCGGGTCCGTCCGTCAGGGCGCTCAGCGCCGCGCGCACGGGGACCTCCGGGGCGTCATCGCCTCCCATGGCGTCCAGCGCGATCCGCACGGGCGTTCGCCGGCCTCCTGCGGACGTGGGCCGGGATGGGTCGGAGCTAGAACTCCTCGATGTCGACGACCTGATCGCCGTCGTAGTGCCCGCAGGTCGGGCAGACGTGGTGCGGCCTGCGGAAGTCGCCGCAGCGCGGACAGGCCTGGTGGGCCGCCGGCTGGTCGGCGTGGTGCGTGCGCCGCTTCCGCTTGCGCTGCTTCGACGTTCTCTTTTTCGGAACGGCCATGTTCTCGATCCTCGCGCTTCGTCCAGGTTCGTGGGGGTCGGACGACCTCCGGTCAGCCGGTCGCCGTCTCGCCCTGTCTGAGCTTCCTCAGCACGTCCCAACGGGGGTCCGGCTCCGTCAGGACGCAGTCGCAACGGCCCTCGTTCCAATCGGTGCCGCAGCGGGGACACAGCCCCGCGCAATCCTCCCGGCACAGCGGGTACGGTGGCAGGGCCAGCACCACCTGCTCGCGCAGCGCCGGCATCAGGTCCAGCGTTCCCGACCCGCCTTCCAGGGGGTAGACCTGCCCCTCGGAGTCCTGCTCCCGCACGCTCCGGTCGTACAGGAGGTCCAGGTCGAGCTCGATCGTGCGGCGCAGCGGCTTCAGGCACCGTCGGCAGTCGACCTGCACCGGCGCCTCCAGCCGACCCGTCACGTGCACGCCGCGCGTACCCGTGATGCGGGCCCGCATCTCCGCCACCGGCGCCTCGACGAACGTCACGTCGACATCCGCCCACGGGCCCTCCCCCGCCGGGAGAAGGGCGGTCCAGGACCGGGGCTTTCGCTCCAGGTCCCGGAGGTCGAGCTGCAACGTCGGGGGGTTCATGGATACGCCCGACCGGACGCGGCGTCAATCGATGTCCACCAACTCCGCCTCGGGAAAGAAGAATCCCAGCTCCAGCCGGGCGTTCTCCTCGGAGTCCGAAGCATGGATGGCGTTGCGCTCCACGCTCTCCGCGTAGAGCGCTCGCACCGACCCCTCGGCCGCCTTCGAGGGGTCGGTGGCCCCGATCACCTCCCTGAGCCTGGGCACGGCGTCGTCGCCTTCCAGGGCCAGGGGCATGCAGGGCCCCGAAGTCATGAATGCTACAAGCGATTCGTAGAAAGGTTTCCCGCGGTGAACGGCGTAGAAGGTCCGCGCCTGCGGAGCCGTGAGCCGGAGCACGCGAGCGGCCACGACCCGGAAGCCCTCGCCCTCCAGGTGCGCGAGGATGTCGCCGGCGTGGCGGCTACCGAACGCATCCGGCTTGATGATGGCGAGCGTCCTGTCGACTCCCATCACGCCTCCTCCATCCAACCGGCGACGATCTCGCCGATCTCCGAAGGACGCCGCGCCACGGCGATGCCGAGGTCCTCGAACGTCCTCATCTTCTCGGCCGCCGTGCCCTCGGACCCGCTGATGATGGCCCCGGCGTGGCCCATGCGTCGGCCGGGCGGCGCGGTCTGGCCCGCGATGAAGCCGACGAGCGGCTTGCTGAGGTTCTCCGTGGCCCAGCGGGCCGCCACCTGCTCGTCCGTGCCCCCGATCTCGCCGATGAGGACGACGGCCTCGGTGTCTCCGTCCTCCTCAAAGGCTCGCAGGCAATCGACGAAGTCCGTCCCGATGATCGGGTCACCGCCGATCCCGACGCAGGTCGATTGGCCCACGCCCCGCGTGGTGAGCTGGTGGATCACCTCGTAGGTCAGCGTCCCCGAGCGACTCACGATCCCCACCGCGCCCTCGCGGACGATCTGTCCAGGGAGGATGCCGATCTTGGCCTGACCGGGGACGATGAGGCCCGGACAGTTGGGCCCGATCAGCCGCACGCCGCGCTCCTCCAGGTAGGGCATGACCCGCATCATGTCCCGCACCGGTAGGCCCTCCGTGATGCATACCACGAGCCCCACGCCGCTGTCAGCCGCCTCGAACACCGCGTCGGCGGCGAAGCGCGCCGGGACGAAGATGACGCTGGCCTCGGCCCCCGTCTCCTCGACCGCCTGCTCGACCGTGTCGAACACCGGGACGGCGTCGTCGAATCGCTGACCTCCCTTCCCCGGTGTCACACCGGCCACGACGTTCGTCCCGTATTCGATCATCTGTCGGGCGTGGAACGAGCCGTCCCGTCCCGTGATGCCCTGGACCGCCACCCGCGTCTCGCCATCTATGAACACGCTCATGACACCGCCCCCACCGCGCGCTGAACCGCCTCGTCCATGTCGATCATGGCCTGGAACCCGTGCTCCTCGAGGATTGCGACCCCCTCCTCCTCATTGGTTCCCGTGAGCCGGATCGTGATCGGGAGATCCAGCTCCAGACGGTCGGTGGCCTCCACGATCCCGTTGGCCACGTCGTCGCACCGGGTGATCCCGCCGAAGATGTTGAACAGGATGGAGCGGACGTGGGGATCCTCTCCGATGATCGACAGCGCTGCCACGACCTTGTCGGGATTGGAGGAGCCCCCGATGTCGAGGAAATTAGCGGGCTCCCCGCCGTAGTACTTGACCAGGTCCATGGTGGCCATGGCCAGGCCCGCCCCGTTCACGCAGCAGCCCACGTTGCCGTCGAGCTTGATGTAACTCAGTCCCGCCTCTCGCGCCCGGCGCTCCGAGGACGCCTCGGCCTCCTCGTCACGCATGGCCGCGATGTCGGGCTGACGGAACAGCTCGTTGTCGTCGATGTTCATCTTGGCGTCGATCGCGACGACGTCCCCATCCGGCGTCACCACCAGGGGGTTCACCTCGGCCAGCGTGGCCCCGGAGTCCTCGTACGCGTGCCACAGGCGCTGGAGGACGTCGGACGCCTGACGCACGACGCCGATGTCGTCGTACAGGTGGAAGGCGAGCCGCGAGGCCTGGTGGTTGAGGAGGCCGTATCGGGGATCGATCGGCTGCCGGTGGATGGCCTCCGGGTTCTCTCGGGCCACCTCCTCGATGTCGATCCCACCCTCCGCGGAGACCATGAACACCGGCCGCTGACTGGCACGGTCCATCACGATGCCCACGTACGCCTCCGAGGCGATCTCGGCGGCGGGCGTGACCAGCACCTTGTGGACCGTGAGGCCCTTGATCTGCATGCCCAGGATGGCCCGGGCCGCCTCGGCGGCCTCCTCCGGTCCGGCGGCCAGCTTCACGCCGCCGGCCTTGCCCCGGCCGCCGGCGTGCACCTGCGCCTTGACCACGACCCGGCCGCCGTACTCCTCGGCCAGCGCCGCGGCGGCCTCCGGACTCGTGGCGATCTCGCCCGGCGGCACGGGCATTCCGTGCGACCGGAAGATTTCCTTCGCCTGATATTCGTGAATGTTCATCCTCGCTCCATATCGATGTCCTGGCTTCCCCGCGTGCCCCGTCCCCACGGACGCGGCGCCGGCCGACCGGCGTACCGGACGGCTCCGTCCCTACCTACCTCACGCGACGGACTCCGGGACGATCTCGGTCCCGGAGTCCCCGGCCAACGCCCGACGGGCGTGCCGGAGCTCGGCGATGACCGACCGCCGCCCCCCGCGCTCCACGAATTCGACGGCGGCCCGGACCTTAGGCGCCATGCTCCCCTGCCCGAGCTCGCCGCTCTCGAGGAGTCGTCGGGCGGCGGGGGGGGTCAGCCGGTCGATCGGGCTTGCATCCGGCGTGCCGTAATCGCGGTACACGGCGTCCACGTCGGTGAGCACCAGCAGGATGCTCGCCCCGATCTGCGTGGCGAGGAGCGCCGCGGCGAGGTCCTTGTCGACGACCACGTCCAGCCCCTCGAGGCCGAGACGGGGGTCCCGGTACACGGGGATCCCGCCCCCGCCCGCGGCGACGACGATGTCCCCCCGGCCGACCAGCTCCGACACGATCGGAGCCTCGACGATGCGAAGGGGCGGCGGGCTCGGAACGCGGCGGCGCAGGCGACCCCGGTCGTCCCGGTCCACCGTGAAGCCATCCGCCTCGAGCGCCGGGATATCCCCTTCCATCACCGGCCGGCCCACGAACTTGCGCGGCTCGCGGGCACCGGGCTGCTCAGGGTCCACCTCGACCTGGGTGACCAGCGTCACCACGCGGCGGTCGCATCCGGCGCGATCGAGGGCGTTCTCCAGCGACTGCTGGATCATGTAACCGATCCAGCCCGCCGTCGCCGCCACCAGCACGCCCAGCGGCAGGGGGCTCACGGCCGCTCGGGCCTCTTCTCCCCGGAGGAGCTCGTCGCCCACCTGGGGACCGTTCCCGTGGACGATGGCCACGTTCCACCCCTCGAGGACGAAGTCCACGATCGGGGCGAGGCTCTCGCGGGTGTGGCGGAACTGGTTGGCCGCCGTGGCCGGCTCGCTGGAGGGCGACAGCGCGTTCCCGCCGATCGCCACCACGACGCTGCGTGTCAAGAGCCGCTCCCGGAGGCGGTGTCGCGGGCTCCCGCCGTCGAGCGGATTCGCTCCCACAGCGTGCCGAACCGGACCAGATCCCCGGCTCGCAGGGCCCGGTCGGCGGAATCGAGCAGTGACCGGAGGGAGCGCAGCGTCGGCGGGGGGGACGCGGCCGCTGCCTCGCCCTGGCCCTGCGCTCCCGGCAGCGGCGACACGGGCTCGGCCGCCTGACCGGACAGGAGGCGCTCCAGCGCGCCATCCAGCGTGGTGGCCATGGTCACCCCGGCTCCCGTGGCCGCGATGACCCGCTTGAGCCCCGGCGCCGCACCTTCCCGGTCCTCGGCCTCGAGGAACAGCGGCTCCACGTAGAGGAGGAACCCGCGCACCGGGAGGAGGAGGAGATGTCCCCGGATCGCGCGCGAGCCCCGCTGACGCCACAGGGAGAGCTGCTGGGAGATGATCGGGTCCTGGTCGATCTGGACCTCGATCTGGCGGGGGCCGAACACCTGCTGCCGGCTCGAGATGTCGAACAGCCACATCTCCCCGTAGTGGCCGCCGTCGTTCCGCGCCAGCAGGAAGGCGCTCAGGTTGTCCCGGCTGCGGGGCGTGAACGGCACCGTGAGCAGGAACTCGGGCTCGCGGCCGCTCGCCGCCGTGTCCGCGGACGCCGAGTCCGACGCCGTCCCGGTCCCGCCGGCTCCGGTCGTGTCCGGGAAAGGCATGAGCAGGAAGTACGGCTCCACCGGCGCCGGGGTGTCCTCGTACACCTCCTGCCCGATGCTCCACAGGTCCTGCTTCCTGTAGAAGTCCACGGGATCGGTCATGTGGTACGCCTGGAGGACCCGCGCCTGCGCACCGAACAGCGCCCTCGGATACCGGATGTGCGAACGCACGTCGGCCGGCATGGCGGACAGGGGCTCGAACAGTCCGGGGAAGACGCCCCGATAGGCCGCAAGGAACGGGTCGTGCGGCCGCATGACGTACAGCGACACCTCTCCCGTCACTCCATCGACCACCGCCTTGACGGACGGACGGACATAGCGGACCTGCCGACCGCGGAGAGACGACGGCGCGGAGAGCGGAAAGCGGCTGGCCGCCGAGTACACGTCCAGGATCCATACGATTCGCCCGTCGTGGATGACGGGGTGCGGATCGGCATCCACGAACAGGAACGGCACGAGCGCTCGTACCCGCTGGACCACCTGACGCCGCCACAGGAGCAGCGTCCCCTGGGGTCCCGGCGACCGCAGGAGGAGGTTCTTGGAATCCAGTGCGAGGGCGAGGAGTGCCCGCCGCACGAGCCCTCCCACCGGCACTCCGGCGGGCCGGCCGGCCGACGGGATCGAATCCGGAGGTACGAGCACGTACGGCGTGGTGAGCTCGCCGAAATAGGTGCGTGGCTCGCGCACGGCGAGCGAGGACGGAGCCCCGGGCGCCAGCGTGGGTGGCAGGTCCCGGACCAGGTAGTCGGGCTCGCCGCCCGTAGACGCCCGGTCCACCGCCGTCACCACGATGCCCTGGCCATGCGAGTACCGCAGGTGGAGGTTCTGCCACGTGCGCGCCGACGGGGCGAGCCGCGACGGATCGAACTCGCGCACCCCCACCGCCACCTGCTGGCGGTCGTTCCCGCGGCCGTAACGGTCGGCGTCCACGTCGGGGAACGTGTGGTAGGCCAGCAATCCCTGGAGCTGGTCGAACGTGGCTTGCAGGGGTCGCTCGTCCCACAGCGGCAGACTGGAGGCGAAGCGCTCCACGACGGAGGTGGGCGGCGCCTTGCCGGTGAGCGGGTATCCCACCCGGTGGACGCTGTCCAGGAGGAAGCCCCGCCGGGTGGCCGCGATATTATAGGCCAGATACGGCCGCTCCACCTCGAGCTCGTTGGGCTCCACCTTGAGGCGCTGCACGAGATCCGGATACAGGACGAGCCCCGCCGCCCAGCCGACGGCCAGAAGCCCCCCGGCCCAGGCCAGGAGCTTCCAGCGTCCGGTGCGCTCGGCCACGACGAGGGCTCCAGCGGCCACGAGCGCGAGGACCGCCACGAGGCGCCGCGCCGGAATGTCACCGTGTACCTGCGCGTAGCCCACCGGCCCGGCCGCCACCGTCTCGAACACGGACAGTCCGAAGTGGACGGCCACCAGCACCAGGATCGCCGCCCCGACCCACGCGAGCCGGCGGCGGGCGAACGTGTCCACGTGCACGCCGCTCCCCGTGGGCCTGATGCGACCGGTGAGCAGGAGGAGCGACGCGGATCCGATGGCCACCCAGGTCACGATCGAGACCAGGACGGACCACACGGACTCCAGCACCGGCAGGTAGAACACGTAGAAGCGCGGATCGTGACCCAGCACCGGGTCGGGGCCGCCCCAGGCCGGCGCGTGCGCCGCCACGAGCACCTGCTCCGCCAGGCCGCGGCCGAACGGGAACGCCACCAGCACGCCCGCACCGACCGCCGCGCCCACCACGGCCAGCTGGACCCAGTGCTCCGGCAGGGCCTCGGCGATCTCGAGGTCACCCAGGCGGCGGCGGATTCGGATGGGGCCGCCGTGCCGGGCCGTGCCGCGCAGGGAGATCCACAGGATCCCGGTCGTGAGCAGGAAGAGGACGACCCAGGCCACCACCGTGGCGATCTCGAGCGTCCAGAACCGGTCGGCATAGCCCAGGGCGCCGAACCAGGCGGCATCGGCGTAGAAGCGCGCCGCCTCCCCCACGAGGAGGAGGACGGCGAGCACCGCGGCGGTCGAGACCGCCAGCCGGAGCGTTCTAGCCGGTCGCATCGGCGCCTGAACCCTCAGCAAGCGGAGGGACCTCCAGGCCTTCCTCCTCCAGCACCCGACCCACCGCGTCGTGGATGGCGGCCAGTCCCTCCGCGGATTCCGCCTCGAAGCGGACGACCACCACCGGCTGCGTGTTGCTGGCTCTCACCAGGGCCCACCCCTCCCCGAAGTCGATACGTGCTCCGTCCAGGTCGAAGACCTCGCGCTCGCCTCCGAACCTGCGAGCCACGCGCTCGACCACCTGGAACTTACGCTCTTCCGGGCAGTCCAGCCGGAGCTCTGGCGTCGACGGGTAGTCGGGGATGCGGGCGGCGAGTTCGTCGACCGGGCAGCCCCGACGGGCCACGATGGCGGCCAGCCGCGCCGCCGCGTAGATTGCATCATCAAACCCGAAGTAATTGTCAGAAAAACAGATGTGGCCACTCATCTCACCTGCCAGTGGAGCCGACGTTCGCCGCATCCGCTCCTTGATGAGGGAGTGGCCGGTCTTCCACATCACCGGTACCCCCCCCTCCGCCCGGATGAGCTCCGGCAGGGCCTTGGAGCACTTCACGTCGAAGATGACCTCGGCGCCCGGGAGCCGCTCCAGCAGGTCGAGCGCGAACAGGAGCAGGAGGTGGTCTCCGCGCACGATGCGGCCCGTCTCGGTGACCACGCCGATCCGATCCGCGTCCCCGTCCAGGCCCACCCCGAAGCCGTCGTCCCGGTCGCACACCCGGGCGATCAGGTCCCGCACGTTCTCGTCGACGGTGGGGTCGGGATGGTGGTTCGGGAACCGTCCGTCCGACTCGCAGTAGAGGGGATCCACCCGTGCCCCCGCGGCCTCGAGGGCCCGCGGCGCCACCACGCTCCCGGTCCCGTTGCCGCAATCGAGGGTGAGCGGCGTGGAAGGTGAGATCGGAGCCCGCTGCGCAATCACTTCCACGTACCGGTCCAGGATCTCCACGCGCTCGGTGCGCCCGTTTCCGTCGCTGTAATCGTCTGTCTCGATCCGACCCCTGAGCCCCCGGATGTCGTCGCCGTACAGGGCCTCGCCCCCGACGACCATCTTGAGGCCGTTGTACTCCGGCGGATTGTGCGAGCCCGTGATCTGGATGGCGCCCTCCACCTCCAGGACCCGCTCCCCGAAGTAGAGGACAGGCGTGGGGACCGTGCCCAGGAAGCGGATGTCGACGCCCGATCGCTCGAGCCCGTCGCACAGGGCGGCGGCCAGGTCGGGCGAGCTCAGCCTGTTGTCGTGACCCACCGCCACGCACGCGCCCGCTCCGAGCCGCGTGGCGAACGCGCGGCCGACGGCCCGGGCGACGTCCAGGGTCAGGTCCTCACCGACCACGCCGCGGATGTCGTACTCCCGGAAAATCCAGTCGGGGACCTGCATGTTCACCTCGGTGGAGGAGCGGGATCGTGGGTTCGTGGCGGGCGGGCGCTCGCGGCGCTTCGGCAGACTCGCCGGAGCGGCTCCTACTCCTGCGCCCTGGCCGCGGCTCGCCGCGGGTGCGTCCGCGGCTTCGCATCCTGCCGAGCTCCCGGAGCCGTCGAAGCGACCGATTCATCGACCGACGGGGCCGAGGCCCCGGTCAACCCGGCGCTGCCCGCCGCATCCACGGCCGGTCCAGGCACGAGGCCGGCGACCAGGATCCCCGCCACGCACAGGACGGCCCCGAATCGGAAGGCCCGTCCGGTGACGTCCGGCTCGGGCACGTCGGCGGGCGCGTCCTCGAAGTACATCTTCCACACGACCCGCAGGTAGTAGTAGTAGGCCACCAGGCTGGTGAGGACGAGGATCACGGCCAGGCCGGGCTGGTGGGAGCCGACCGCGGCTCGCAGCAGGTAGAGCTTGCCCACGAAGCCGCCCGTGGGCGGGAACCCGGCCAGCGACAGCAGGAAGATCCCCAGCGCCCCGGCGAGCCAGGGCCTGCGCCAGCCCAGGCCGCGGAAATCGGCGAGGTGCGAGTGTCGGTCGCCCTTCCCCGCCACCACGTAGACGACCGCGAAGGCGCCCACGGTCATCAGCGTATAGACCACCAGGTAGAACAGCGCCGCTCCGCGGCCCAGGGGGCCGCCGGCGGCGACCCCCACCAGGAGGTAGCCGGCGTGCGCCACCGAGCTGTAGGCGAGCATCCGCTTCACGTCGTCCTGGACCAGCGCCACCAGGTTGGGCACGACCATGGTCAACACGGCCAGCCACCAGATCGTCCCGTGCCAGTAGCCCTGGACGCTGCCCAGGCTCACCCAAAGGACGCGGAACAGGGCCAGCATCGCTGCGGCCTTCACTCCCGAGGCCATGTACCCGGTCACCGGCGTCGGGGCCCCCTGGTAGGCGTCGGGCGCCCAGGCGTGGAAGGGGACGGCCGACACCTTGAATCCGAAGCCGATCAGCAGGAGCCCCGCGCCGCCCGCGGTGAGGAGCCCGGGATGACCGTGCGAGAGCACCGAGGCCATGCGAACCAGGTGCGTCGTTCCGGTGGCCCCGTACAGGAGCGCGACGCCATAGATGAAGAACGCGCTGGCGAACGCCCCGATGAGGAAGTACTTGAGTCCCGCCTCCGCCGAGCGTGGATCCTCCCGGTTGAAGGCGGTGAGGACGTAGACCGAGATCGACATCATCTCGAGCCCCAGGAAGATGAGGACCAGGTCCTGGGCGCCCGAGAGGATCATCATGCCCACGCTGGCCAGCAGCAGGAGGGCATAGAACTCGCCGATCTCCAGTCCCTCCCGCTTCAGATAGTCGAACGCGAACAGGAGCCCTAGCAAGGTCGCGCCGAGGATGATGAAGTTGGCCAGGACGCGGAAGCCGTCCAGCGCGACGAGCGCGTCGGGGCCGGCCGGACCGAGCGAGATCAGGGTCACGTTGGCGGCCGCCGCCAGCAGCACGCCGATCACGGACAGCCACCGCACGCTCGACCCGCTCGGCCCCCGGTGCTCTCCTCTCTGGAACACGTCCACCAGCAGCACCACGAGGGCCGACACCGTCAGCACGATCTCCGGAAGGAGCGCTCTCAGGTAACCGACCTGGCCGGCCACGTCCGACGCTCCGCTCACGAGCCACGCTCCGGGCCCGGCGCGGGCGCGGGCGGTGCGTCGACGACGCCGGAGAGGTTCGCCGTGAACGCCTCTCTCCCCAGGCGCACGCCCGGCGGGAGGGCTCGCTCCGCCCGTGCCGTGGGCACCGACGGGAGCATGTCGACTCGCTGCAGGACGCGGTCGACCGCCGGGGCCAGGCGATCCAGGAAGGGCTTCGGGTACACGCCGATCAGGAGGATGAGGGCCAGCAGCGGCACGAGAATGGCCCGCTCCCGTCCCCCCAGGTCCTGGAGCTCCCGGTTCTCCTGCCGGTCCAGCGGGTTCAGGATCACCCGCTGCACCATGGGCAGCATGTAGCAGGCGGCGAAGATCACTCCCGTGGCCGCGATCACCGTGGCCAGCGGGTGGGTCCGGAAGGTGCCCACCAGGATCAGGAACTCGCCCACGAAGCCATTCGTTCCGGGCAGCCCGATCGAGCTCAGCGCCACCACGACCAGGCACACCGCGAACACGGGCATCACCTTCGCGATGCCGCCGAAGTCGGCGATGTTCCGCGTGTGCCGCCGCTCGTACAGCATGCCGATCAGGAGGAACAGCGCACCCGTGGAGATCCCGTGGTTCACCATCTGGAGGATGCCACCCTGGAGTCCCTCGGCCGTGAACCCGAACACGCCCAGCATGACGAAGCCCAGGTGGGCCACGGACGTGTACGCGACCAGCTTCTTGGCATCCGGCTGCACCGCGGCCACCCAGGCCGCGTACAGGATCCCGATCACGGCCAGCGTCACGAACAGGCCCACCACGGCGTGGCTCGTCGCCGCCCTGGGGAACAGGGGGATGCCGAACCGGAGGAAGCCGTAGGTGCCCATCTTCAGGAGGATGCCCGCCAGCACCACGGAGCCCGCCGTGGGCGCCTCCGTGTGGGCGTCCGGCAGCCACGTGTGCAGCGGGAACATCGGAACCTTGATCGCGAACGCCAGCGCGAACGCCGCGAACAGCCAGAACTGGACCGGTCTCGAGATCGGCGTGTTCAGGAGCTCCGCATACGCGAAGGTCACGGTCCCCGAACTCCTCCAGTGGAGGTACACGAGGCCGGCGATCGCCACCAGCATGAGGAGCGACCCCACCGTCGTGTACAGGAAGAACTTGATGGCCGAGTAGAGGCGCCGCTCCCCGCCCCAGATCCCGATGATGAAGTACATCGGGACGAGCATGAGCTCCCAGAACACGTAGAACAGGAACATGTCCAGGGCCACGAACACGCCCAGCATCCCGGTCGTGAGGACCAGCATGCTGGCGTAATAGGCGGGCCGGTGGCGCTCGATGTATCGGAAGGACCCGGCCACGGCGAGCGGCATGATCACCACCGTGAGCAGGACCATGAGCAGGGAGATCCCGTCGATCCCGACGCGGTAGCCGATCCCCCAGGCCCCAATCCACGGCACCGACACCGTGTTCTGGAAGCTCCCCGCTCCGATGCGGAACGTCCAGAACAGGGGCAGCGCCAGGGCCGCCTCCAGCACGGTGGTCCACAGGGCCACCCGGCCGGCGCGCTCGCCCGAAACGCCGAGGCAGGCGAACGCCCCCGCGAGGGGAATCGCCAGCAGGAGCGTCAGGATCCAGTGCGAATGGTACATCCTAGAAGGCCACCGTTCCGAGGATGACCAGGACGCCGACCATGAACAGGAGGACGTAGGCCCCCAACCGGCCCGACTGCAGCTGGCTCCCCACCCAGCCCACCGCCCGCGCGCCCGAGGCCAGCCCGTTCACCGTGCCGTCGATGAGGCCGTCGTCCACGATCTTCCAGCACCCCCTCCACAGCGCCATGAGCGGGCGGACGATGAGCCGGTCGTAGAGCTCGTCCACGTACCACTTCCGGTACAGGACTAGCGACAGCCCGGTGGGCTCGGGGGACTCGGCCGCCGGACGGTAGCGGCGGCGCACCACGGCGAGGAAGATCCACACGACCACGGCCAGCGCCACCACGGTCGAGATCAGACCCCAGGTGAGCTCTCCCCCGCCCAGCGGCGCCGCCGTCGCCGCGGCGCCGCCGTGCATGGCCATCACGTGGTGAGCCGGCTCGAACACGGGGTCCAGCCAGCCTTCGAGCGCGCTGACGTGCGGAAGGGGCAGCGCCTCCGGGATCTGGATCCAGCCGCCCACCAGCGACAGGACCCCGAGCACCACGAGCGGCACCGCCATGGCCAGCGGGGCGCCGTGCAGGTGGCCGCGGGCCTCTTCCCCGGTGCGGTTCTCGCCCCCGTGGAAGGTGAGCGCCATGAGCCGCGCCATGTAGCCCGCGGTCAGGAAGGCGGCCACCAGCGCCACGCCCCACAGCAGTGGATAGCCCAGCACGCCCGACTTCCAGATCACCTCGTCCTTGGAGAAGAAGCCCGCGAACGGGAACACCCCCGAGATGGCCAGGGTGGCCGACCACATCGTGATCCAGGTAACGGGCATCCAGCGGCGCAGGTCGCCGTGGTTGCGCATGTCGTTCGGATCGCCGCCGTGCCGGCCCGCCTCGTGCCAGGCGTGCTCGACCGAGTGGATGACCGCGCCGGCTCCCAGGAAGAGGAGCGCCTTGAAGAAGGCGTGGGTCATGAGGTGGAAGATGCCCGCCGTGAAGGCTCCCACGCCGACCGCCAGGAACATGTAGCCCAGCTGGGAGATCGTGCTGTAGGCCAGCACCTTCTTGATGTCCCACTGTTGGGTGGCGATGGTCGCCGCGAACAGGGCGGTACCGGCGCCCACCGTCGCCACCACCGCCTGGCTGATCGGCGCCAGCGCGAACAGCACGCTCGTGCGAGCCACCAGGTACACGCCCGCCGTCACCATCGTGGCGGCGTGGATCAGGGCGGAGACCGGCGTCGGACCCGCCATGGCGTCCGGGAGCCACACGTACAGCGGGATCTGGGCCGACTTCCCCATGCACGCCAGGAACAGGAACAGCGTGATGAGCGTGGCCCAGACGTCGCCGTAGCGCAGGTGACCCGTGGCGGCCGGCAGGACCTGCGAGAAGTCCAGGCTCCCGAAGATCCCGAAGATGATGAACATGGCGACCAGGAAGCCGAAGTCGCCGATGCGGTTGACGATGAACGCCTTCTTGCCCGCGTTCGAGTAGGCCTCGTTCTCGTACCAGAAGCCGATCAGCAGGTACGAACACAGCCCCACCCCCTCCCACCCCACGAACATGAGCGGGAAGCTGGCGGCCGTGACCAGCACCAGCATGAAGAACACGAACAGGTTCAGGTAGGCGAAGAACCGGTTGAAGCCCGGATCGCCCCGCATGTACCCGATGCTGTACACGTGGATCAGGGTGCTGACGCCGGTCACGATCAGCATCATCACCATCGACAACCGGTCGAACTGCAGGTCCACGCCCACGTGGAGCCCGCCCGCCGCGATCCAGGTCCATAGCGACACCACCGAGGCCGCGGTCGTGCCCGAGGCCTTCATGGCGAAGAAGTTGATCGCCACCACGACGAAGGAGGCGCCCACGGCGAGCGGGCCGACCCAGCGCGCCACGCGGTGGTCCTCTCGCCACAGGAACGCGCCCACGCCGTTGATGATCGCGCCCGCCAGCGGCAGCGCCAGGACCAGGGCCGGGAGGATCGGGTGGTACATCACCACTTCAGCAGGTCGAATCGGTCGACGTCGACATCCTCGTAATGGCGGAAGACCGCGATGATGATCGCCAGACCCACGGCGGCCTCGGCCGCCGCCACCGCCATGACGAAGAACACGATGATCTGTCCATCGATCCCCAGGAGCCGCGAGAACGCCACCAGGCTGAGGTTCACGGCGTTGAGCATGAGCTCCACGCACAGGAAGACCACGATGGCGTTACGCCTCAGCAGGACGCCCGTGACTCCGATGGCGAACAGCGCGGCACTCACCAGCAGCGCGACGCGGATCAGGGTCGAGGTCACCTAGGGTGCTTCCTTCCGGGCCAGCACCACGGACCCGATGATCGCCACCAGCAGCAGGAGCGAAGTGACCTCGAACGGCACGAGGTACGTACGAAACAGCGGGACCGCGAGCGCGCCGATCGCTCCCCTGGCCTTCAGGACGGACTGGATCGGGTCGGCCGCGCTGGCGCCGTAGGCCGTCAGCGGATCGCTTCCGTTGAGCAGCGTCCACGCCGTGAACGCGGCCAGGGCGATCCCGAACGCGCCGGCCAGCAGGCGCGCCATCGCGCTCCTGAAGTCCGGCAGCTCGACATGGCCCAGGTTGAGCAGCATGACCACGAACAAGAACAGGACCATGATGGCCCCGGCGTAGACGATCACCTGAACGGCGGCCAGGAAGTGGGCCTCCAGGAGCACGAACAGCCCGGCCAGCGAGAACAGCGTGACGATGAGGAACATCACGCTCGCCACGGGCTTCCGGCTCACGACGACGAACACGGCGCTGAGGAGCGCCGCCGCCGACAACAGGAAGAACAGGAATTCGGTCATGTCACTCGGAGGCCGGGTCGGCCGGGTCCCACAGCGCCGTGAACGGCTGGTCCTGGTCGCACAGGCGCTCCAGGTCGTAGACCCAGCGCTCCCGGGAGTACTCGGCGTTCTCGTAGTGCACGCCCAGGTGGATCGCCTCCACCGGACACACCTCCTGGCAGAAGCCGCAGAAGATGCAGCGGAACTCGTCGATCTCGTAGACCGCCGCGTAGCGCTCCCCGTTCTCGTCCTCGGCCGGGATGAGCTTGATGCAGTTGACCGGACACACCGTCGGGCACAGGCCGCAAGCCACGCACTTGGCACGACCGTCCTCGTGGGTGGCCATCCGGTGCGTCCCCCGCATGCGTGGGGCCAGCTCCCACTTCTCGTCCGGGTACTGCTGGGTGACCTTCCTCGGATTGACCATGTGACGGAAGGTCACGCTCATCCCCTTGAGCGCGGCGCGCACGTAGGAGCCCTTCTCCTCGGGACGCCGCAGCACCTTCACATCGCCGGGCATGGCCTCAGCCTCGCTCGTCTCGAGTCACGTCGCTCACCCGACCCCGTCCGTGGCTCACGACCGACCCGCCGCGGCCGGGCCGGTCCCGGAGCGACGGCTGGCGCGCCCCAGCCCTCGCGTCACCGTGTAGGCGGCACCGCGCGCCAGTCGGCCCCGATCGACCACGAACAGCAGGAGGCCGAGGAGGACGACGTTGACGCCCGTCAGGATCGCCGCGTACGGGAGGCCGAAGTGAACGCCGAGCCGGTCCAGGACAAGCACCGAGCCGGCGACCACGAACACGTAGGCCGTGGCGGCCACGATCACGAACTTCCAGCCGAGCTCCATGAGTTGATCGTAACGGAAGCGCGGCAGGGTCCACCGGATCCACACGAACACGGTCACCAGGAGACTCGTCTTGATCGTGAAGCTCAGGAAGGTGAGGACGGTCTTCCACCAGGTGGGGTCGCCGATGACCGTGCCATCGGCGAGCACGCGGATGTTGTCCCCGTGCCAGAACGGGATGTCCCAGCCGCCCAGGAAGAACACCGTGATCAGGGCCGCGGTGGTCAGCATGTGGGCATACTCGCCCAGGAAGAACATGCCGAACTTCATGGCCGAATACTCGGTGTGGTAGCCCGCGATGAGCTCGGCCTCGGCCTCCGGCAGGTCGAACGGGATCCGTTTGGTCTCGGCGAGCCCCGTGATGAAGAAGAGCAGGAAGCTCACGCCGAGCGGCAGGAACAGCCACATGCCCAGCGTTGCGGGCCCCTGGCCCGTGAAGCCCTGCTGCAGCGAGATGAGGTCCGGGATGCGGACGCCGCCGCCCAACAGCACGATGGGAACCAGGGTGAGCGCGAGGCCGACCTCGTAGCTGATCATCTGCGCGGAGCCGCGCATCCCGCCCAGGAAGGCGTACTTGCTCCCGGAGGACCACCCCGCCATTACCACGCCATATACGCCGAACGACCCGATGGCCAGCACGTACAGGAAGCCCACCGGGACATCCGCCACGATCATGTGGACGAGCCCCCACCCCGTCGGTAGCGGCGAGGCGAACGGAATGACCGCGAACAGGATCGTGGCCGGCACCATGGCCATCACGGGGGCCAGCAGGTAGAAGACGGCCTGCGCGGCATCGGGGTAGGTCTCCTCCTTGAGGAGGAACTTGATCCCGTCCGCCATGGTCTGCAGCAGCCCCCACGGTCCCACCCGGTTGGGACCACTCCGGTCCTGGATGAAGCCGGCCACCTTGCGCTCGAACATGACCACCCCCCCCACCATCAGCATCAGGAGGGTGAAGAACAGGACGACCTTGAAGATCGTCATCCACACGAAGTGGGCGCCGGTCAGCGTCTCCACGTCAGGACGCCCCTCCTGCCACGTCCGCCGGACTCGCCAGCGGCAGGCCCTTGAGACCCAGGGACAGCCAGTCCATGCCCTCCATGCCGGACGTGTCGGCCGCCATGGCGTCGAAGGCGTCGGCCGCCTCGAGGCGGGTGGCACCCTCGCCGCCCAGCAGCCCGACCAGCCGGCTCAGCACCATCCAGGCGGGCCGGGCGATCCCCGCTTCGCGCAGCGCCTGGTCGAAGCGCTGCACCCGGCCCTCCCAGTTCGTGAACGTCCCCTGCATCTCGGCGGAGGAGGTGACGGGAAGGATGGCGTCGGCCCGGCGCGCCGCCTCGGTGATCCGCGTGCCCAGGTAGAGCACATAGCCCGCATGCTCCCCGAACGCCGCGTCCGGCAGCGTGGGGTCCGCGTCGAGGCGCTCTCCCAGCACGACCAGGACCTCACCCGGCCCCGGTTCCGCCAGCGACTCCACGCGCTCGAAGCCCAACAGCTCGGCCCCGGTCGCGTTGGGGGCGCGGTCGGCGCGCAGCTTCAGCTTCGGAAAGCCGTCCAGCGTGGCTTCCCCGCCCTGCTCCACCCGAAACTCCCCGCCCTGGAAGCCGAGTAGCTCCAGAAGGCGGCGGAGCTGGTGCAGGCTCTCGTTGCAGGCGTGGGGGCTCACTACGGCCCGGCCGCCGCCGCCGAGCTCCGAAAGATCCGAGGCCACGCGATCCAGCGCATCCTTCCAGTCCGCGGGCCGCAGCTCGCCGTCCTCGTCTCGCAGCAGCGGGACCTCGGCGCGGATGCCACGATTGGCCATCACGAGCTGTCCGCGCCCGTGATCGCACATCCAGTAAGAGTTGACCGCGGCGTTGTGCCGGGGCTTGAGCCGAACGACCTGGTTCTCCTTGCTGGCCACCGAGACGTTGCAGCCGTTCGAGCAGCCCGGACAGATGCTGGACGCCGAGTCCATGTCCCAGAAGCGGGCCTTGAACAGGAAGTCCTCGTGCACCAGCGCACCGACCGGGCACACGTCGACGATGTTGCCGTGGAACGGGTTGTCGAGCTCCGTCCCCGGAAAGGTGTCGATATAGGCCCGGTGGCCCCGCTGGGCCACGATGAGCGCGTCGTCCCGCGCCACCTCGCGCATGAACCGGACGCAACGCGTGCAGATGATGCACCGGTCGGCGAAGTAGAGGACATCGTCGGCGATCCGGTCCCGCCCCATGACCAGCTTGGGCTCCTCGACTCGACTCTCCAGCTGGCCGGTCTCGAACGCGTAGTCCTGGAGCATGCATTGCCCCGCCGCGTCACAGATCGGACAATCGAGCGGATGGTTCACGAGCAGAAACTCGATCACCGACTTGCGGGCGAGCTTGGCCTCCTCGGTGGCCGTGTGGACCACCATGTCCTGCTGGGCATCCAGCACGCAGGAGGGTTGCAGCTTCCCCTGCCCCTCCACCGATACCAGGCAAACCCGGCACTGGGCCGGCCGGGTCGGAATGCCCGGATGGTAGCAATAGTGTGGCACGACCACGCCGGCTCGCTCGGCGGCATCGAGGACCTTCGTCCCGGTGGGGACCGTCACCTCGACGTCGTCGATGATGAGCGTGACCGCTTCCTGGCTTCCCGACTGCTCGCTCATGTCGCCGTGCACGTGTCCCGGAGGATGTGCGCCTCGTATTCGTCGCGGAACTTGTCGAGAGAGGACTTCAGGGGAAAGACGACGCTGTCGGCCAGCACGCAGATCGTCCGGCCGGTGAGCTGCTCGCACAGGTCGTAGAGCGTGTCGATGTCCTCCATGCGGCCATCGCCGTGCTCGATGCGGGTGAGGATCTCCGTGACCCACTCGGTGCCCTCGCGGCACTGGACGCACTGTCCGCACGACTCGTGGGCGTAGAACTGGGCGATCCTCCGGGTGGCCCGCAGCAGGCAGGTGCTCTCGTCCATCACGATGGGAGAAGCCGTACCGAGTGAGCTCCCCGCTTCCTTGAGCCCCTCGTACGTCGTCTCGCAGTCGAGCTCGTCCGGCGTGAGGTAGGCCGTGGACGAGCCCCCGGGGATCACGGCCCGCACGGCCCGTCCCTCGGGAATCCCGCCGCACACGTCGAACAGGATGTCCTTGAGCGGCACCCCCAGGGCCATCTCGTAGTTCCCCGGCCGGTTCAGGTGGCCCGAGCAGCACCACAGCTTGGTGCCCGGGCTCTTCTCGGTCCCCCACTGCCGATACCACTCGGCCCCGTTCGTGAGGATCATCGGGACCGCGGCCAGGGTCTCCACGTTGTTGACCGTGGTCGGCTGGCCGAAGATCCCGACCTGGGCCGGGAACGGCGGCTTCACTCGCGGCTCGGCCCGGCGGCCCTCCAGGGAGGCCATCAGCCCGGTCTCCTCGCCCGCGATGTACGCCCCGGCGCCGACGTGCACCGTGAGGTCGCAGCTCCAGCCGCTTCCCATGATGCCCTCGCCCAGGTATCCCTCGCGGTATGCGTCGGACACGGCCCGGTTGAGGATGGGTAGCACCGGGAAGAACTCGCCGCGGATGTAGATGTAGGCGTGCCGGGCGCGGATGGCGCGGGCCGCGATCATGCAGCCCTCGATCAGGAGATGCGGTGACCAGCGCAGGACCTCGCGGTCCTTGAACGCCCCCGGCTCGCTCTCATCGGCGTTGCAGCACAGGTAGTGCGGCCGGTCGTCGTCGGCGCCCGGCATGAAGCTCCACTTCATGCCCGTCGGGAAACCGGCTCCGCCCCTCCCCCTGAGGCCCGAGTCCTTGACGACCTGGACGATCTCCTCGGGCTCCATGGTCAGGGCCTTCCGCAGGCCCTCGTAGCCGCCCCGCTCGAGCCACGTGTCCAGGTGGCGGGCCTCCTCCTCCCCCATGTGCCGGGAGAGGAGCGTGGTGGTCTCGAGGTCGTGCCGATGCGGGAAGGCCATCTAGGCGTCCCGCCCTTCGGCCCGGGCCCACAGCGCGTCCACGATGTCGGGCACCTTCTCCGGCGTCACGTTCTCGACGTAGTCCTCGTTGATCTGTACCACCGTGGCGAAGCCGCAGGCGCCGAGGCACTCGGCTTCGACCACCGTGAACAGGCCGTTCTCCGACGTCTCGCCCGGACGCGTTCCGGTCTCCTCGAGGAAGCGCTCCAGCACATCGTCGCCCCGGTTCAGGTGGCACGAGATGTTCGTGCACACCTGGATCAGGTACCGGCCCACGGGCCGCTTGTTGTACATCGTGTAGAAAGTGGCGACCGAGTGCACGCAGGCGGGGGTGAGATCCAGGGCTCCGGCGATCTCCTCCATCGCGCGAGTCGAAACCCACCCGTTCTTCTCCTGCGCGTAATTGAGAAGCGGCAGCAGGGCCGGTCTGGCGCTCGGGTAGCGGCTGCGGATCTTCTCGAGGCGCTCCCGTCCCTCATCGGACTCGAACAGCGGCTCGTCCGTCGTGCCCGAGCCCTGCCGCTCCTCGCGCATGTAGGGCTGGGCGCCGGCCACCGAGGGGTGCAGTTCCTCGCTCATGCTATCGATCGATCTCGCCGAGGACGATGTCCAGGGAGGCGTTGACCGCGATCACATCCGCGACCAGTTCGTCCTGCACCATGGTCGAGATGGCCGAGAGGTTGACGAAGGACGGGGCCCGGAAGCGGCAGCGGACGGGCTTGTTGCCCCCGTCCGAGATGATCCCGAACCCGAGCTCTCCCTTGGACGCCTCCACCGAATACCACACCTCGCCCGGCGGGACCTGCAGTCCCTCCATGACGAGCTTGAAGTGCGAGATCATGGAGTCGATGTTGCCCATGGCCTCGCTCTTGGGCGGCAGCACCACCCGCCGGTCCTGCACGTTGATCGGGCCGTCCGGCACGCCCCGGTCCAGGGCCTGCTCGAGGATGCGCACGCTCTGCCGCATCTCCTCCACTCGGACCATGTACCGGTCGTAGGTGTCGCCGTGCTCGCCCACCGGGACGTCGAAGTCGTACTCGTCGTAGCCCAGGTAGGGGCGAGCCTTGCGGACGTCGTAGGCGACGCCGCTGGCCCGCAGATTGGGGCCCGTGAGGCCGTGGTTCACCGCCTCGGCCGCGCTCATGACGCCGATGTCCTCGGTCCGGGCCAGCCAGATGGCGTTGTTGGTGAGCAGGTCCTCGACCTGGTCGAGCGTCTCCGGCAGAGTCCGGACGAACTCGGCGACGGCGTCCAGCCAGCCCACCGGGAGGTCCGCCACCATGCCCCCCACCCGCGTCACGGAGGTCGTGATTCGCCCGCCGCAATACGCCTCGTGCAGGTTGTAGATGCGCTCACGCTCCTGGAAGGTGTACAGGAACACGGTGAACGCGCCCAGGTCGATCCCCGTCGTCCCCAGCCACAGCAGGTGGCCCAGGATCCGGTTCAACTCCATGAGGAGGACGCGAACCACCCGGCAGCGGGGCGTGATCTCGATCTCCAGCAGGCTCTCGACCGCCAGCGCGTAGCCGATGTTGTACATCATGGGCGCCAGGTAGTCCATGCGGTCCGTGTAGGGCACGACCTGGTTCCACTCGCGGTACTCGCACGTCTTCTCGAACCCGGTGTGCAGGTAACCGAGGTGGGGGATGCATTGGACGACGCGCTCGCCGTCCAGCTCCAGCACCAGGCGCAACACGCCGTGCGTGGCGGGGTGCTGCGGCCCGATGTTGATGAGCATCTTCTCGCCCTCGAGCCCGCGGGCCATGTGTCCCACGTCTTCGGGGCTCAAGCGGGGTGGCAGGTCCAGCGACTCGACGTCTCGATCCGCGCCGGCGATGCCCGCCGCCAGCTCGAGCTCCCACAGGGCGTACACGTCCTCGAGTCCCTCGCCCAGCGCGCGGCGCACCTGCTCGGCACGAGAGAAGCGCCCGCGCAACGGGAAATCCTTCCGAAGGGGGAAACCCTCGGCGTAGTTCTCCGGCATGAGGATCCGCCGGAGGTCGGGATGACCCCTGAACGTCACCCCGTACATGTCATAGACTTCGCGCTCCAGCCAGTCGGCCGTCCGGTAGAGCCCCGTGACCGTCGGCACGGCCAGGTCGTCCCACGGCGGCTCGGCCACCACCCGGAGCATGCGGCCGTGCCGCAGCGACCAGAGCTGGTACCACACCTGAAGCGGGCGACCGCCTCCGAGGTCGGCGCCCATGACGTCGAGCAGGAGCTCGTAGGACTGCGACTCGTCGTCGCGGAGAAACTCGAGGACATCCCGGACCCGTTCCGGGACGACCACCACCACGGGCACGTGGATCGCGTCGAACAGTGTACGCCCCACCCCCTCCCCGAACCGCTCGCGCAGCGCGCGGACGCTGGGGTGGTCGTCGGCCGGCCCCTCCGGCGTCGGAGAGCCCCGGACCAACTCGCCAGCCGCGACGCCCGGGAGCGTCTCCGTCTCCGGCACCCTCAGCTCCGATGCTCCAGGAGACGCTCGATCCGGTCACCGGGCCGGGAGACCGCGCTGGTGGCCTCGAGGCCGCTGACCCGGTTCTGCTTCGTGGAGTTTCCGAACGGCTGGGACACGAGTTCGATCGCCTCGGGCGGGAGGTTGGGCCGACCGGCCGAGGACGCCGACTCCTCGCGGGCCGTGGGATCGGTGACCGACTCTCCCTTCACCTTCTCCTGGACCATGAGCAGGCCGTAGATGAGGGCCTCGGGCCGGGGCGGACAGCCCGGAACGTAGACGTCGACGGGCACGATCTCGTCGATGCCCTGGACGATCGTGTAGTTGTCGAACATGCCGCCCGAGCTGGCACACGCCCCCATGGACACGCACCACTTGGGCTGCGGCATCTGGTCCCACACCTTCCGGAGGACCGGGGCCAGCTTGTAGCTCACGCGTCCGGCCACGATCATCAGGTCGGCCTGGCGGGGGCTGAACGACATCCTCTCCATGCCGAAGCGTGCGATGTCGTACTTGGAGGCGGCCGCTCCCATCATCTCGATGGCGCAGCAGGCGGTGCCGAATGGCATGGGCCACAGGGAGTTCCGACGCGACCAGTTGATGATATAGTCGAGCCGGGTGGTGAGCCAGCTCCGCGGAACGCCCGTGTCCACCGTGTCCGTGTCGTCCGCGTGACCGGCGTCGGCCCGCAGGGTCTTCAGCTCCCTCGTCATCGTCTCAGCTCCGCCTGGCGCACGTCAGGTCCATTCGAGCGCGCCCTTCTTCCATGCATAGGCCAGGCCCACCGCGAGCACGGCGATGAACACGACCATCTCCCAGAACCCGAACAGCCCGAGCTCCCGGTAGATGACCGCCCAGGGGAAGAAGAAGATCGTCTCGATGTCGAACACGATGAACAGCATCGCGACAATGTAATACTGCACCGAGAAGCGCTCGCGGGTGCCGCCCAGGGGGAGCATGCCCGACTCGTACGGGCTGCCCTTGGCCACGGTGGGCCGGAAGGGGCTGGCGAGGTGCGACGCGAGCATCATGACTGCGGCGTTCGCCACACCCACGATGCTCAGGAAGAAGATACCCAGATACGGGCGCGTCATCGCCTCCTCGAAGACCTTGTGAATTTCTTCACTTGCCTTGCGTCACCGGAGTATATCGAACCCCGGAAGGCCGATCAAGCGGTCCGGGAGCCCCCGCGGTGAGCGAGGCCGGAGACCCCGTGGTCACTCTCGGCGGCAGGCTTCGGGTGTGCCTCCGTGGAGCCGGCCCGCGCCTCCTCCTGGTGCATGGGCTCACGGCCAGCGGCGCCGTGTGGGACCGGGTGAGCGAGCGCCTCGAAGGTCGCTTCACGCTGGTGATTCCCGACCTTCTGGGCCGCGGCACCTCCGACGCCGCGCCCCGGGCCCGCTTCCGGCTGGCCGAGGAGGTGGGGCGCCTCGAGGACGTGGCGCGGGCCCACGTGCCCGGGCCGTTCGTTCTCGTGGGCCACTCCCAGGGAGCCGCGCTGGCCCTGGCCCTCGCGGCCCGCACCACCCGATGCCGCGGGCTGTGCCTGGTGGACCCGGTCACGCCATGGACAAAGCGGCCGCTCGTCCTCGAGCTCCTGCGCTCCGGACCGGTGCGCGCTTCGCTCGCGCCGCTTCTCTCCTGCGTGCGCTGGCCCCTGACGCGGCTCGTACTCCGTCGCCGCGTGTTCGGGGACCCGGACGCGGTGGACGAGGCCGTCGTTCGGCGCTACGCCGCCCCGTACCGGGACCGGGATCGGGCACGCACGCTGCTTCGTGTGCTGGCGGACTGGCGCCCCGGGGAGATATCGCCCCACCTTGCTCCCCGCCCGACGGCCCTGGTGCTGACCGGAGAGCGGGACCGCCGGGCTCCGCCGCATCTTGTCGAACGGTTGGCCGACCGGCTGGAATGCCCGCTCCGGGTCGTACCCGGGGCTGGCCACGCTCTCCCCGAGGAGGCGCCCGACGCGGTCGCGCGGGCCATCGAGGCCGTGGCCGACGGCCGCTGGTACGCATAGGATCGCGACGCACGCAGGCCGCCAGGTACCCAAACGACGAACCGAGGACGAGGGAATGAGCATCAAGAGCGACCGCTGGATCCGACGCATGGCCACCGAGCACGGCATGATCGAGCCCTTCGCCGACGCCCAGGTCCGGGACGGCGTGATCTCGTACGGGTTGTCCAGCTACGGGTACGACATGCGGGTGGCCGACGAGTTCAGGATCTTCCACAACGCCCTCATGCCGGTGGTCGACCCCAAGAGCTTCGACCAGCGCTCCTTCGTCGAGTTCAGCGGCGAGTCCTGCATCATCCCTCCCAACTCCTTCGCCCTGGCGCGGTCCGTGGAGTACTTTCGGATCCCCCGCGATGTCATGACGATCACGGTCGGCAAGTCCACGTACGCGCGCTGTGGCATCATCACCAACGTCACCCCGTTCGAGCCGGAGTGGGAGGGATTCGTCACCCTCGAGATCAGCAACACGACGCCACTGCCCGCGCGGGTTTACGCTCACGAAGGGATCGCCCAGGTCCTCTTCTTCCAGTCGGACGAGGACTGCGAGGTGAGCTACGCGGACCGCAAGGGAAAGTACCAGGGACAGCAGGGCGTGACGCCGCCGCGGCTGTAGACCACGCGCGGCGGCGCCCGCAGCCGAGGTGCGTCGGGGACGGCCCGTGCCGCTCGGTCCGGGCCGTCCGTCTCAGCCCGCGCTGTGCCAACCGGTCACGGCCACCACGACCCAACCCGCCAGGAAGGCCACGCCCCCGAACGGGGTCACGGCACCGAGCCAGCGGATCCCGGTCAGGGCGAGAGCGTAGAGGCTGCCCGAGAACATCACCGTCCCGGCCACGAACAGCCAGCCGGCCGCTCCCCAGGCCCCGCTCGGCCAGCGCCCGGCCAGCGCGGCCAGCGCGACGAGCGCCAGCGCGTGAATCATCTGGTAGCGGACCCCGGTGTCGAATACCTCCAGGAGATCGGGAGAGATCCTCCCGTGGAGGCCGTGGGCACCGAACGCCCCGGCCGCCACGCCCACGAAAGCGGAGATGGCGCCCGCCACGAGGAGGCCCCGGGCACTCAGGGCGCCGAACGCCCCGCGGGAATCGGCCGGGCCACGTTCACCGGGTCCGCCCGGCCCGTGTCGGGTCAGCGCTCATCCCCATCTCCTCCCAACACGCCGCGCTCGGCCCGCGAGGCCAGCTTCTCGAGGTTGGCCCGGGCCACGTCCGAGGCGGACAGGCCGAACTCGTGCGCGAGCACGGCCACGTACCATTGCACGTCGCCGAGCTCCTTCTTGATCTCCTCGCGGAACTCCGAGGTCACCCGCCCGCCGCGGTCGCGGAAGAGCTTCTTGATCTTCCCCAGGACCTCGCCCGCCTCGTTGGCCAGCCCGAGCGCCGGATACAGGAACCGGTGCCCTCCCACGGCGGGATACAGCGCGGTGCGAAGCGCCCCCTTCTGGTACGCGTCCAGGTCCAGGGGCTCGTCATCGCGACGCTCCTCTCCGGTCCCCGGGCCCCGCGGCGGGCCAGCGGTGGGCGCCGACGCCTCCTCCGGGCTCACGAACCGCCGGAGGCGCTGTCGCCCGACGCGGCGGTGCCCGCAGCCGACCCGGCCGAGGTCGTGTCGGAGGCCGGGGCGAAGGGAGATCCCGGCTTCCAGACCGGCGGCCGTGGTGCGTTGGCGGCCACCCAGCCCAGCAGGAAGGCCGCCTGAGTCTGCTGCGCGGCGCCCCCCATCGTGTACTCGGGCAGCATCTCATCATCGGGCTGGTGGTAGCGTTCCTTCCGATACGTCTCCTCTCGCTTCTCTCCCGTGCCCGCGGGCTCGCCCACGTAGTCGACCCCCTGCTCGACATAGAGGGACGGCACGCCGCGCTTGACGAACGAGAACTGGTCCGATCGGAAGAAATGGCCCTGGCCCGGGCTCTGGTCGCCCCGGGCGTCGAGGCCCAGGTAGCCGGTCAACTCCTGGAAGACGTCTCCGAGCGACGAGTATTCCCCGCCCAGCTCGACCAGGTCGCTGGTCCGACCGTACATGTTGATCGCGTCCATGTTGATGTCCGCCACGAAGTGTCCGTATGGCGGATGGCGTGCCAGGTAGGCCGAGCCCAGCAGGCCCGATTCCTCGCCCGTGACCGCCGCCAGGAGCACGGAGCGCCGGGGCCGCTCCGGGAGACGCTCATAGGCTCGCGCCAGCTCGATGATGGCCGAGGTGCCCGAAGCGTTGTCCTTGGCGCCGTTGTAGATGGCATCGCCGTCCTCCGGGGCCCCGATCCCCAGATGGTCATAGTGGGAGGTGTAGACGACCACCTGGTCGCGGAGGGTCGAGTCCCGGCCGGGCACGAGGGCCACCACATTGGCCGACGTCGTCCGCTCCACGTCGCTTCGGATGCTCCCCGTGGCGTGGAGCGGGAGCGGCCTCGCCCTGAAGCCGGGTCGACGGGCCTCGGCCATCAGGGAATCGAGGCTGACCCCCGCCAGCCCCAGGAGCCGCCGGGCCGCCGCCTCGGTGACCCATGCCTCCAGGGACTCGTGGTATTCGCCCGGCTCGTTCGGGATCTCGAACTGCTCGCCGGACCATGAATTCCGGACCACCGACCACCCGTACCCCGCCGACTCGGGCGTGTGGATGAGGATCAACCCGGCCGCACCCAGGCGGGCCGCCTCCTCGTACTTGTAGGTCCAGCGTCCGTAGTAGGTGAGCGTGTCGCCGCGGAACTTCTTCGAAGCGCCCGTGCCGCCCGGATCGTTGACCAGCCCGAGGAGGATCTTCCCCTTGACGTCGGCGCCGGCGTAGTCGTTCCAGTCGTACTCGGGGGCGTCGATGCCGTAACCCACGAACACGACCTCACCCGAGAACTCCACCTGGCCCTCCTGCCGCGGGGTCCAGGCCACGTAGTCATCCAGGTACCCCGGCGAGTAACGGCTCCGGCCATCGGCGCTCTGGAAGTCGAGCTCGGGATGCGGCGTGACGCCGACGAACGTCACGGGCTGGAAGTAGCTCGTGTCGTTGCCAGGCCGCAGGCCGGCCGCCGCGAATTCGGAGGCGATATACGCCGCCGCCAGGCGCCCGCCGCGGGTCCCCGGTGCCCGCCCTTCCGTGAAGTCGCTGCTAAGAAAGGCCGTCCGCGCACGGATGGCCGTGCTGTCGATGCTCTGGATCCCCTGCCTGGCCACGGCCGACGAGACGTCCACCCCATCCACGGTCGAGGGTCGGCGGCACGCCCCGAGCGTGGCAGCCAGGAGGAGGGCGAGACAGGCGGAGGACCCGCGGAGGCCCGCGGAGACCGACGTTCGCATGGGGTTGCTCCCGGCTCGTGTCGAGTGAGCTGGTGCCGTCAGGACCCGTCCCACGTGAGGGCTCGCTTGACCTCTCCGATGGCGCGCGTCACCTGGATGCCCACCGGACAGGCCTTGGTGCAATTGAAGACCGTCCGGCAGGCCCACACGCCGTCGCGGCCGTCGAGGGCCGCGGCACGCTCCTCGTTGCCCTCGTCTCTCGAATCGAACATGAAGCGGTGGGCCTGTACGACCGCCGCCGGACCGATGAAGCCGCTCCCGGGCCAGAAGGACGGACACGAGCCCGTGCACGCGCCGCACATGATGCACTTGGACGTGTCGCCGTACCGGGCCGCCTCCTCGGGCGACTGCAGGCGCTCCCGGTCGGGCTCCGGGCCGTCGTTGATCAGGTACGCCTTGACCTTCTTGAACTGCTCGAAGAAGGGGTCGACGTCGACGATGAGGTCCTTGAGCACCGGAAAGCCCATGAGCGGCTCGATCGTGACCTCGGCTCCGACGTCCTGGAGGAGCGTCTTGCACGCCAGACCGTTCTTGCCGTTGATCCGCATGGCGTCCGAGCCGCAGATGCCGTGCTGGCAGGAGCGGCGCAGGGCGAGCGTGCCGTCCATATGCCACTTGATGTGGTTCAGCCCGTCCAGCACCCGGTCCGTGGGCTCCGCCTCGAACTTGAACGTCTCGTAGTAGGGGTCCTCGCGGACCTCGGGCTGATAGCGCCGGATGGTGAAGGCCACGTCCATGGTCAGTAGACCCGCTCCTTCGGCTGGAACCTGGTGATCGTCACCGGCTTGTAGGCGATATCGATCTTCCCGTCCCGCAGGTAGGCGAAGCTGTGCTTGAGCCAGTTTTCGTCATCACGCTTCGGGAAGTCCTCCCGGGAGTGGGCACCCCGGCTCTCGGTCCGGTTGAGGGCGCACTCCGTGATGACCCTTGCCAGCTCGACCATGCCACGCGTCTCCCACGCCTCGGTGAGATCGAGGTTGTATTCGTGACCCTTGTCGTCGATCGAGATGTGGTCGACGCGCTCGGCCAGCTCGGCCAGCCTGTCGCGGGCCTCCTCCAGCAGCTCTCCGGTCCGGAACACCGAGACGCTCTCCATCATGAGGTGCTGCATCTCGGCCCGGATGTCCGCCGCCCGCTCGCCGCCCTCGCGATTGCGAAGTCGCTCGATGCGCTCGTGGGCCGCGGCCGTCGGCTCCTCGCCGATCGGCTCGAGGTCGGCGTTCGCACAGTACTCGGCCATGTGGTCGCCGGCCCGCCGACCGAATACGACCAGGTCCAGGAGGCTGTTCGTGCCCAGACGGTTGGCCCCGTGGACGGACACGCACGCCGCCTCTCCGGCCGCGTACAGACCGCGCACGACCGTCCCGGTCTCGTCCGCCAGTACCTGGCCGTCGACGTTCGTCGGGATTCCACCCATGGCGTAGTGGGCCGTGGGCTGGACCGGTATGGGCGTCTCCACCGGATCGATGCCCAGGTAGGTCCGGCAGAAGTCGGCGATCTCGGTGAGCTTCTTCTCTATGACTTCCCGGCCCAGGTGGGTGGCGTCCAGGTGCACGTAGCGCTTGCCGTCGATCCCCTTCCCGGCCCGGATCTCCTTGTAGATCGCGCGCGAGACCACGTCACGGCTGGCCAGGTCCTTCATGTTGGGAGCGTAGCGCTCCATGAACCGCTCGCCCTCCGAGTTGCGCAGGATGCCGCCCTCCCCGCGCACGCCCTCGGTGATGAGGATCCCCATCCGGTAGATGCCGGTGGGGTGGAATTGGTAGAACTCGAGATCCTCGAGCGGGAGCCCCTTGCGGGCCACCAGCGCGAGGCCGTCCCCGGTCAAGGTGACCGCGTTGCTGGTGATCTCCCACACGCGGCCGTGCCCGCCCGTGGCCAGGAGGACCGCCTTGGCGCGGAACACGTGCAGGTCGCCCGTGGCCAGCTCCAGCGCCACCAGGCCACGGCAGGCCCCGTCCTCGATGAGGAGGTCCACCACGTGGTACTCGTTGAAGAACTGGACGTCGTGACGCACGCACTGCTGGTAGAGCGTCTGCAGAATGGCGTGACCGGTCCGGGAGGCGGCGTAACAGGAGCGCCGCACCGCCTCCTCGCCGAACCGCTTGGTGTGCCCTCCGAAGCGGCGCTGGGCGATGCGGCCCTCCGGCGTGCGGCTGAAGGGAAGCCCCATGTGCTCGAGCTCGTACACCACGTCGGGAGCGTCCTTGCACATCACTTCGATGGCGTCCTGGTCGCCCAGGTAGTCGCTGCCCTTCACCGTGTCGTAGGTGTGCCATTCGGGACGGTCCCCGTCGGCGTCCATGTTCCCGAGGGAGGCCCCGATGCCGCCCTGCGCCGCGCCCGTGTGCGAACGGGTGGGATACAGCTTGCTCACCACCGCCGTGCGCACCCCCGGGTGCCGCCCCAGGTACAGCGAGGCCATCAGGCCGGCCCCGCCCGCTCCGACCACCAGCGCGTCGTATGTATGGACTCTAGGCATCGCCTCGTCCGTCCGGCTCCCGGGCCACGCTCAGGCCGGGACGTGGAAAGTGAAGATGATCCAGGCGCCCGCGCTCAGCAGCAGGAAAGCGAGCACGTAGGCCACGCTCTTCACGGCCAGCAGCGTACCGGGCCTGTGCAGGTAGTCCTCGAGCACCATGCGCAGGCCGTTCACGCCGTGGACCAGCGCGAAGCCCAGGAGCGCGAAGTCGTACATCCGCCACAGCGGGTTCGACCAGCGGCTCACGACGGTCTCGAAATTCAGGTTGTCCACCCCGATGACGTAATGCATCCACAGGAGGTGGAACACCGCCAGGAAGAGGAGCACGACCCCGGACACCCGCATGAACAGCCACGCCCAGGCCTCGAAGCCCCTCGAGCCCGGCCTCGCGTGACCTCCCCCGCGCCTGTGCTCGCTCGCCATGTCAGCCTCCGAAAAGCGGTGCCAGGAGGGCCCACGCCGCGGGCACGAAGATCACGAACAGCACGACGAGCTCGATGACCACGAGCTTGTGCTCCGCGAGCATCACGCGCGGGGCGAAGTCCTGGACGATGATCCTCAGGCCGTTGATGGCGTGGAACAGGACGCCGAACACCAGGAACACGTCCATGACGTGGGCCCAGGGCGAGCTGTAGATGCCGATGAGGCTGTTGAAGACGTCCTTTCCGAATCCGAGCAGGAAGATGTCGACGATGTGGAGGGTCAGGAAGAGGAGGATGCCGAGGCCGGCGATCCGGTGGAGGCCCCACATCAGCATCCCGAGTCCGCCCCGGTACGTGACCCATTCCCTCGGGCCCGTGAAGGTGGGTCGTTCCCTCGCCGCTCCGTCGCTCATCGGGTCATCCTCATCCCTGCTCCACGCTGGCCTCCAAAGACCGCTCCCTCACGACCGGACGGATTCCATCGTCTCCAGGACGGCCGCCGCCGACCGTTCGAGCGCCGCCTGCTCCTCATCGGTGAGCTCGACTTCGAGGATCGCTTCGACGCCGCCTCGACCCAGCTTGCAGGGGACGCCGACGAACAGACCCTCGAGCCCGTACTCGCCCTCGAGCCACGCGGCGCAGGGCAGGATGCGCTTCTGATCGCGCACGATCGCCTCGCACATCTGCGCCGCCGCCGCCGAGGGGGCATAGTAGGCGCTCCCCTCCTTGAGGAGCCCGACGATCTCCCCGCCGCCCTTGCGAGTGCGCTGCACCAGGGCCTCGATCCGCTCCCGGCTGAGCAGCTGCGTGAGGGGCACGCCGCCCACGGTGACCGTGCTGACGATGGGCACCATGCTGTCCCCATGGCCACCCAGCACCAGCGCCTGGATGTCGCGGACGCTGACGTCGAGCTCGAGCGAGATGAAGCTGCGGAAGCGGGCCGTGTCGAGGACGCCGGCCATGCCGACGACTCGCTCGCGCTGGAAGCCCGTGACCTGGCGCGCCACGAAGGCCATGACGTCCAGGGGATTGGTGACCATGATGATGATCGCGTCCGGACTGCGGTCGCGGATCTCCGCGGCGATCCCGGAAACGACCGCCGCGTTCTTGGCCACCAGGTCATCGCGGCTCATGCCCGGCTTGCGGGCGAATCCTGCCGTGACGACCACGATGCCCGAGCCGGACGTGTCCTCGTAGCTCTGGGCCCCGGTGAGTCGGGTGTCGAAGCCACGAACGGGCGCCGACTCCCACTGGTCGAGGCCGATGCCCTGCGGCAGCCCCTCCTTGATGTCCACCAGAACGACGTCCCGGGCGAGCTCGGCTTCCGCGATACGCATCGCGGACGTCGCGCCCACGTGACCCGCGCCGACGACCGTGATCTTATCCACCGTGTCCCTCTTCTTCTCTATGCGATGGCCGCCCTCGCGGCCTCTTCTTCCCCGTTCTCTGCGCGCCCGGCGCGCACCGGCCGTGCCATGCCGCCTTGCGTCCGCCGCCAGCGGCAGGCGCAAGGTACCGGAGCGTTTCGGAGGGAGCAACCGCGTGTGAGCGCCGGTCTTCGGCGGAGGCCTCAGTTCCCCAGCGGCCCCAGACCTCCGGCCCTCCGGGCCGCTTCGCCGGCCACCGCCTCCAGGGCGCGATCCCAGCGCTCCGGACTCATGCGCTGGATGGCGGCTTCGACCAGCCCCAGCATGTCCAGGGCCTCCTCACGTGTCAGCGCCGCCTCGCGTCCTCCCCGCTGCAATCGATCCCTGAGCGACCCGACTTCGTCGAGCAGCTCCCGGTACCGCTGTCGTTCCTGGTAGGTCATCACCCGCCCACTTCGCTGAGGGCCGCCAGCCCCCCGCTACCACGGCTCGTTCCGAGCTGCAGGTAGTGGCGTTCCGGCTTGCCGGCCAGGGCCGTCCGGACCGCATCGGTGACCCGCCCGGACGCCCGAAGCGGCGTCTTCAGGTCGACCTCGTGGTCGCCGAACAGGCATGTCCGCAGCCGACCCTCGGCCGTAAGCCGCATGCGGTTGCAGCCGTCGCAGTAATTGTGCGAGAGCGGCGTGATCACCCCGACCGTTCCCGGGGCGCCCGGGAAGCGGAAGTAGCGGGCCGGACCGTTCCCCGGGGGGCCTTCGACCGGCTCGAGCTGTCCGACGGCGCCCACGCGCTCCAGCATCTCCGAGGCCGGGATGAACCGATCCGTGAGGTGCAGGTTGGCCCCTACGGGCATGAGCTCGATGAACCGCACGTGCCACGGGCGCTGGCGCGTGGCCGCCGCGAAGCTCGCGAACTCATCATCGTTGAGGCCCCGCATCATGACCGTGTTGATCTTGATCGGATCGAACCCCGCCGCTTCGGCGGCCTCGATCCCCTCGAGGGTGGCATCGAAGAACCGCGGCGGTCGGCGCGCGATCGCCTCGAAGCGGTCACGGCGAAGGGTGTCCAGGCTGATGTTCACCCGGCGGACCCCCGCCCCGCGGAGCTCCTCGGCGAACCGGGGCAGGAGGACGGCGTTGGTGGACAGCGCCAGGTCCTCGATCCCCGGCACGTCCGAGAGCATGCGTGCCAGGCGAGGCAGGTCGGTCCGGATCAGGGGCTCACCCCCGGTGAGCCTGATCCGGGAGAGTCCCATCGCGGCCATCTGACGGACGATCTCGGTGATCTCCTCGTACGTGAGGAGCTCGGCCCGGGGAACCCACTCTAGGCCCTCCACGGGCATGCAGTAGGTGCAGCGCAGGTTGCACTTGTCGGTGACCGAGATGCGGAGGTAGTCGATGCGGCGGCCGAACTGGTCCTTCATGGCGCGCTCCCGGCCGGGTGACCGTCCAGCCACGCTTCGGTGCCGTCCGCGTAGGCCTCGCGCTTCCACACCGGCAGCCGACGCTTGATCTCCTCGACGATCCAGCGGCTGCCCCGGTAGGCGGCGTCGCGATGCGCCGCGGCCACCGCCACCCCCAGGCTGGCCTCGCCGGGAACCAGGCGGCCGGTGCGGTGGACCGCCGACACGCCGGCCAGGTCAAACGAGCCGGCGGCTTCCTGGCAGATCGCGACGAGCTCCTTTCGGGCCATCGGAGCGAACGCCTCGTAGTCGAGCCGCTCCACCCGGCGATCCCGGTTGTGGTCGCGCACGGTTCCCAGGAAGAGGAGGACGGCACCCTCGCCGGGACCGGACACGTTCCGGACCAGAGCCGCGGCGTCGATGGGTGCGGCGCTGATCACCGCCTCCACCCGGGGACTCGATCCTCCCGCCCGAACCGTCATGGCATCAGCCTCCGGAGACCGGTGGAATGAGGGCGACCTCGTCCCCGTCCTCGAGGACGTGCTCGGAGGCTGCGTAGGCGCGGCCCACCGCTACGGCGTACCCCTCCGGGAGCTCCGGGAGCCGCTCCCGCAAGTGCGCGCGGAGCGCGGCCACCGTGCTTCCCCCGGGGAGCTCGACCCGGCGCCGCTCGCCCCCGGCCCGCTCGCGGAGCACCGCGAAGAAACGGACGTCGACGGTGATCATGCCACGGGCCGCGATACGACTCACTCCCCGGCTCCGCTCCCGGCTGCCGCCCGCGCCCGACCCACGGAGCCGATCGCGCTCACGAACCGGGCGGCCACCGCGTCCTCGCGCAGCGTCGAGGCCCGCACGCGGGTGGGGGCCTCACCCCGTGGATCGGGGAAAGCCGCCACCGTGATCCGACTCCGGAAGGTGTTGAAGGTGATGTGGCTGTCGCTCTCGCTCTCGATGGAGGCCGGACAGATCGGATGCCGACCGGTGAAGAACTCACGTGCCTCGGTCAGAACCTCGGCCGGAGAGAGCGTAGTGATCGTCTCGTGCGTCATCCTCCTCCACCCTGCTTGACGCCCCGCGCGCGCCGTCCGTAGGATCGGGCCGGCGAGGACGGTACCCGGGCGTCCTCCCGGCGGGGCCCAGTCTTCGATCAAGGTAGCGCGCCGTCCGCCGGCCTTCAATCCGACCAGACCTGTGGAGCCACGGTGAGATTCTCGCGAAACGTCGACACGCTGGAGCCCTCCGCGACCCTGGCCCTGGCCGCCCGAGCCCGGCGTCTGCGCGAGGAGGGGCGCTCGATCGTCAACCTGTCCGCCGGCGAGCCCGTCTACGGGACGCCCGACTTCGCCGCCCACGCCGGCATCGAGGCGATCCGGGCCGGCAAGATGGGCTACCCTCCGAACCAGGGGATCCCGGAGCTGCGCCGGGCGATCGTCGACTACCTGGAGGACACGACCGGCTCGGCCGGGCTGGATCCCGAGGGCGTCCTGGTGAGCGCGGGTGTGAAGCAGGCCCTGTTCAACTGCCTGTTCTGCCTGGCCGGCCCCGGGGACGAGGTCCTGGTTCCGACGCCGTGCTGGACCAGCTACCGTCCGCAGGTCCGGCTGGGCGGAGCCGAGCCGGTCCTGGTGGAGTCCACGTGGGAGGACGGATTCCACGTGGACGTCGATCGGCTCGAGGCGGCCAGGACCGACGCCACGCGCGTCCTTCTCCTCAACAGTCCCAACAATCCATCCGGCGCCGTCTACGACCTGGACTCGCTGAGAGAGATCGCAGACTGGGCCAGCGGTCACGGCGTGTGGATCCTCTCCGACGAGATCTACCGGAGACTCCGCTTCGGCGACGGGCCCGCCCCGTCCCTGCTCGACCTCGGAGAGCTGCCCGACCGCGCGGTCGTTCTCGACGGCGTCTCCAAGGCCTTTGCCATGACGGGCTGGCGGATCGGCTTCGCCCTCGGCCCTCGCGAGCTCATCCGGAAGGCCTCCGACCTCCAGAGCCAGACGACCTCGGGCGCGGCCGCCCCCTCTCAATACGCGGCCGCCGCGGCCTTCGGACGGATCGAGGAGCGTGAAGCCGTGGTCGCGGACTTCCTCGATCGGCTCGGCGAGACCCGCAGGCTGGCGATCGAAGGGCTCGCGGGAATGCCCGGTCTGGAGGTCCGGCCCCCGGAGGGTGGCATATTCCTGTGGGCCCGCATAGGCGGCGATGCCAGCTCCGCGGAAGTAGCGGAGGGCCTGCTCGAGGCCGGCGTGGCCTGCATCCCGGGCGAGGCGTTTGAAAGCCCCGGCCACCTGCGCTTCAACCTGGCGGTCGAGCCGTCCGACCTTGAGCAAGGGATGCGGCGCGTGCGGAGTTACTTCGAGTCGCTAGAGAGGGCATGACGGCGCGCCCCGCCGCGTACCCTAAGGATCGCGGCGGGGCGCGCCGCACGGGAAGGAGGGACCGCCGGCCTCAGCTACCGGGCGGGTAGTCGGCCTCTTCGGCCACGAACTCCTTCCACAGCTTGGAAGGCCGGAACACCGGCACCGCACGCGGCGGGACCCGCACCGGATCGCCGGTGCGCGGGTTGCGCGCCATGCGGGCCTTTCGGTGCCGGACCTCGAAGGTGCCGAATCCGCGTAACTCGATCCGCTCCTCGTTGGCCAGCGCATTCCGCACCGCGTTGAGGAAACCGTCCACCACGGCCGCACAGTCCTTCTTGGTGATGCCCGGCCCGATGGCTTCGTACACCTGGTCGACCAGATCCGCTTTCGTCATGTGACCCTTCCCGTGCAATGCGAGCCCGGCCGCCCGCGCGATTGCGAGCGCCCTGTCCCGACGAGAGATACCCGGAGGGTAGAGCCTGGATCCCTCCGGCCCCACGACGACCGGAAGGTCGTCAGCGCCACTGGTAGAGGAGCCGCGGGGCCCCTCCGCCGCCGAAGCCGGCCCAACCGGTCCAGGATGCCAGCCATCCTTCGAGCCGCGTCTGACTAACGCCCCTCAGGAGATCGAGGATCCCGACCCGCCGCTCCGTCGGACGGACCGTCTGGGGATGGTCGCCCAGTCCCGTGGCGCGCCCGGCGCGCGCCAGGACCTCGGAGAAGGTGGCGAGGCCGTCGACCAGTCCGAGGTCGCGGGCCCGCACTCCCGAAAATATGCGGCCGTCGGCCAGCGCCTTCACGGTGTCCCGCGGCAGGTGCCGGTTGCTCGCGACCGCGTCCACGAACTGGGCGTACGTGTCGTCCACCACCTGCTGGAGGATGGCCCGGTCGGAGTCGGTGAGCTTGCGTGCCGGGCTTCCCATGTCCTTGTGCTCGCCGCTCTTGATCACCTCCAGCCGGACGCCCGCCTTGTCCATGAGTCGGTCGAACTCCGGGAACTCCATGATGACGCCGATGGACCCGGTGATGGAGCCCGGCAGGGCGAAGATGCTGTCGGCTCCGAGGGCGGCGTAGTACGCGCCCGAGGCGCCCACGTCCCCGATCCACGCGTAGATGGGTCGGTCGTCCTCGTGCCGCAGGCTGTCGAGCTCACGATACAGGCTCTGCGACCCGCCCACACTGCCACCCGGCGAGCGGATCTCGAGCACGAACGCTCGCACCGAGCCGTCTTCGCGGAACCTCTCGAGCGCGCGAACCGCGCCCTGGCCCGTGCCGATCACGCCGTTCAGAGGCACCACCGCGATCCGCCCACCCCCACCGACGACCGGCACCGAGCGTCCGAGGAGCAAGGCGGCGGCCACCACGGCGCCGACGGCGAAGACGACGAGGAGAAGTCCTACGGCGAGGAACGAGGATCGACTGCGTGCCGGCATGGCGTCCTTCCGGGGAGGCGAGACCGCTTCACCTGATCAGAAGCTATTCCGCCGGCCCGTGAAGTGTCAACGCGTGACAGGCGCCCGCATTGCGTCCACGAAGCGGTCGAACAGGTAGCGGCTGTCGTGCGGCCCCGGCGCGGACTCGGGATGGTACTGGACCGCGAACACCGGCAGCGAGCGGTGCGCCAGGCCTTCCACCGTCCCGTCGTTGAGGTTCCGGTGCGTGATCTCGAGATCCGGTGCACCCGGCACCCTCCCCTCCTCTTCGCGCACGGCGAAGCCGTGGTTCTGGGAGGTGATCTCCACGTGCCCCGTGGCCAGGTTGCGCACCGGGTGGTTCCCGCCGCGGTGTCCGTACGCGAGCTTGAACGTCCGGCCGCCGAAGGCCAGGGCGATGAGCTGCATACCCAGGCAGATCCCGAACACCGGCAGGCCGGCCCCGGCCGCCGCCCGGATCCTCTCCGCCGAGCCGGGCACGGCCGCGGGATCTCCCGGGCCGTTGGACACGAACAACCCGGAGGCCCCGGACTCGACGATCTCCGAAGCCGGCGTGCTCCACGGCACCACGCGGAGGCGGTAGCCCTCCGCGCGAATGAGGTCCAGGCTGCGCTGCTTGACGCCGTAGTCCAGGCAGAGGACGAGGCCGCGCTCCGGTCCCTCCGCGGCCAGCTCGTAGGGCTCCGGGGTGGACACCTCCGAGCCAAGGTCGCGTCCCTCCATCGACGGCTCGGACTGGAGCCGGGCACGCGCCGCCTCGACGGCCTCGGAGGCCCCGGCGATCACCGCCCGCATGGCCCCCGACTCCCGGATGCGCCGCGTCACCGCTCGCGTGTCCACGTCGGTGAGGACGGGGATGCCGTGGCGCTCGAGGTAGTCGGTCAGGCGGCCCGGACCGTCACGTCCCGGATCCGCCGTCAGATCCCGGACGACGAAGCCCGTCACCCACGGCCGACGCGACTGGTCGTCCTCGTCCCGGGTCCCATAGACGCCGATCATGGGCGCGGTCATGACCACGATCTGACCGGCGTAGGACGGGTCGGTGAGGACCTCCTGGTAGCCGGTCAGGTTGGTCGTGAATACGATCTCCCCGGCTCCTCCCGTACCGGCGCCTGCCAGGCGCCCCTCGAAGCGCGTCCCGTCCTCGAGGAGGAGATATCCGTCAGCAGCTTGCGTGTCGGGCAACGAACGACTCCCATACAGGGCCATGAATTCCAGCGAACACTCCGGTGGCGGGCGAACCGACGGTCGGTCGCGCATCTACATCTACGCGGACGAGTCCTGCCTGGGCAACCAGTTCCGGGCCCGCTCCAATCCCGGCGGCGCCGCCGGACTGGTCGAACAGTTCCGCCCCCGCCGAGGATGGGCGCGCAAGGACTTCGCGCGCTTCGAGCCCGACACGACCAACAACCGCATGGCGTTGTGGTCGGGCATCCTCGGTCTCGGCGCCCTCCGCCGGCCGTCCGAGGTCGTGTTCACGAGCGACAGCCAGTACCTCGTGCGGGGCATGAAGGAGTGGATCCACGGCTGGGCCCGCCGCGGCTGGAAGCGGAAGGGCGGCGAGATCGAGAACCTGGAGCTCTGGCAGGAGCTGGCTGGCGTCGCCCGGCGCCATCGCGTGCAGTGGCGCTGGATCCGGGGACACGCGGGACATCCCAAGAACGAGTATGCCAACATGCTCGCGATCCGGACCGCCCGGACGGGCGAAGGGCACGACGGGCTCGTCCCATCGGGGTTCGACGACTGGATCCGGGCCCGGATCGACGCCGGGCAGTTCGTGGACTACCTGGACGTTCCGCCCGACGAGCCCTTCGAGCCCGACCCGGCGGCGCCGGCCCCCTGACCCGTGTCGGGGCGGCTGCCGGGCAAAGGCAGGCCCTTTCGACCCGCGCTCGCCGTGTCCGGAATCCGCGCCCCGGCGCTCTCCGCTTGCAGGACCGATGTCGGCGTTCTCGGAACCTGCTGCTGTGCGCCCCCGCTGAACTCGCCCTGGAGGATCGAGCTGGGCGCGCTCTGGCGCGAGCCCGAGGAGATTACGGCCAGTATGAACGCGAGGAACAGGAACACGCCGCCACCGATCCAGCTCAGCTTCGTGAGCAGGGTGGCCGCCTGCCGCCCCCCCATGAAGGAGTCCGTGGAGGAAGAGGCGCCCCCGAAGGTCGCGGCCAGCCCGCCCCCCTTGCCCGACTGGAGCAAGATGATGACGCACAGGAGGACGGCCAGCAGGATGAGGACGATGAGCAGAAACGTGTATAGCATCGAATCGTGTGCTTCCGTGACAGCGGCGAAACGTGCGAAGGCGCGGGCACGCCGCGCCCGCGCCTTCCTTTCCCGACTGGAAACCTAGCGCTCCAGCCCGTCCGGCGTCAACGCGCTCACGCCGTGACCACGGCACAGATGCTCGCGAACGCCTCCGGGTCCAGGCTCGCCCCGCCCACCAGGGCCCCGTCCACGCCGGGCATCGTGAGCAGCTCCCCGGCGTTGGCGGGCTTGACGCTCCCCCCGTAGATGATCGGCACCGCCTCGGCGGCGTCTCCGATCCAGGCGGCCAGATCCTTTCGCACGAGCTCGTGGGCCGCGGCCGCGTCCTCGGGGCTGGCCGTCCGACCCGTCCCGATGGCCCACACCGGCTCGTAGGCGATCACGAGCTCGCGCCGGTCCCGATCCGACAGACGTTCGACCACGGCCGACACCTGTCGGTGGAGGACCTCCTGCAGTCGCCCCGCATCGCGCTGCTCGAGGGTCTCGCCCACGCACAGGACGGGTGCGACGCCGGCTTCGAGGAGGCGATCCACCTTTCGGGCCACCCGTTCGTCATCGTCCCCGAACTCCCGGCGCCGCTCCGAGTGGCCCGCCAGTCCCCAGCGGGCCCCCGCCTCGGCGGCCATCGAGGCGGAGATGGCCCCGGTATGGGCTCCCTCACGCTCCTGGTGGACGTCCTGCACCCCGACCTCCACGTCGGGTCGGTCGGCCGCCGCGCCCACGAGCGCGGGGAGTGCGATGGCGGGCGGAAACAGGACCACCGTCCGGTCCTCGCGGGGCGGGTGCCGCTCCGCGAAGGCGTGCAGGAACGCCCGGGCCTCGTCCGGACCCTTGTGCATCTTCCAGTTGCCACCGAAGAACGGGCGCGCGGCGCTCACGGCGCGTCGTCCAGGGCCTCGACGCCGGGCAGGCTGCCGGTCGCCAGGTATTCGAGCGCCGCTCCGCCACCCGTCGACACGTGCGACAGCCGGTCGGCCAGCCCGGCCTCCCGCACGGCCCGGGCCGAATCTCCACCTCCGACCACCGCGAACGCGCCGGCGTCGCAGGCCTCCGCCACGGCGCGGGCCACCGCGCGGGTCCCGGCGGCGAAGGCGCTGTTCTCGAACAGACCCATGGGGCCGTTCCAGAACACGGTGGCGGCGCCGGCCAGGGCCATGGCGTACGCGTCTCGAGTGTCGGGTCCGATGTCCAGGGCCATGGCATCCGAGGGGATCGAGTCCGGGTCCACCACGTGGGCACGGTCCCCGTCGTCCGGCGAGGCTGCCACCACGAGGTCGATCGGCAGCTCGACCCGATCCCCGCCCTTCGTCGCCAGGCGTCTCGCCTCGACCAGCGCCTCGTCCTCGACGAGGGAGAAGCCGATCTCACGGCCCGAGGCCTTCAGGAACGTGTTGGCCATGGCGCCACCGACGAGGATACGGTCCGCGCGTCCCAGGAACGCCTCCATCAGCTCGATCTTGTCGCCGATCTTGGCCCCACCCATGATCACGATGAACGGCCGATCGGGCTCCGAGCGCAACCGGTCGAGCGCTCCGAGCTCCGCCTCGACCAGCAAGCCCGCCACCGCGGGGTGCAGGACCGCCGGCACGCCCACCACCGAGCAGTGCTTCCTGTGGCAGGCGCCGAACGCGTCGTTCACGTACAGGTCGCCCAGGCGGGCCAGCCGCCTCGCCAGCTCCGGGTCGTTCTTCTTCTCCCCCGGGAGGAATCGCAGGTTCTCGAGGAGGAGGAGCGAGCCCGTCTCGAGGCCGCGGCTCTCCCGCAGGGCCTCCTCCGAGTCGGCCGGACCCGCGAAGCGGACGGGACGCTCGAGCAGGGCTTCGAGGCGCACCGCCACGGGCGCGAGGGACAGCTCGGGATCGGGACTCCCACCCGGCCGCCCCAGGTGGGACATGAGGACGGGCCGGCCCCCGGCATCCAGGAGGTGACGGAGCGTGGGAAGGGTCGCGCCGATCCGCGCGTCGTCCCGGACCTCTCCGGACTCGAGGGGCACGTTGTAGTCGACCCGGACCAGGACCCGCCGGCCGCCCAGGTCGGTGGGTCCCAAACGGCGGAGCGTGCGCTTCACGCCGTGCTCGGGGCCGGGAGCTTCTCGGCCACGAGGTGCGCCAGCTCGAGGCACCGGTTGGAGTAGCCCCACTCGTTGTCGTACCAGGAGACCACCTTCACCAGGCGTCCGCCCTGCACCATCGTCGACGGTCCGTCCACGATCGAGCTGGCCGGGTGGCCGATGTAGTCGACCGAGACCAGCGGCTCGTCGCTGTAGGCCAGGATGCCGGACAGGTCTCCATCGGCGCGTGACAGGAGGATGTCGTTGACCTCCTCCGCGCTCGTGTCCCGCCCCACCGTCACGACCAGGTCGGTGATGGACACGTCGGGCGTGGGCACTCGCATGGCCATGCCCTCGAACTTTCCCTGCACCCTCGGATAGACCAGGGCCGTGGCCCGCGCCGCGCCGGTCGTGGTGGGGATGATGGAGAGCGCGGCGGCACGGGCGCGACGCAGGTCCTTGTGGGGGCCGTCCAGGATCTGCTGGTTCGCCGTGTAGCTGTGCACGGTGGTCATGAGCCCGTTCTCCCACCCGAGCTCCTCGTCGATCACCCGCACCAGGGGGGCGACGCAGTTGGTCGTGCAGCTCGCGTTGGAGAGGATGTCGTGATGGTCGGGATCGTAGTCTCCCTCGTTCACGCCGAGGCAGAGGGTCACGTCGGGCTCCTTGGCCGGCGCCGTGACGATGACCTTGCGCGCTCCAGCCGACAGGTGCCTGGCAGCGTCGGCCCGCTTCGTGAACAGGCCCGTGGCCTCGAGCACGATGTCGACCTCGAGCGCCTCCCACGGCAGCGCGCCGGGGTCGCGCTCCGACAGGACCCGGACCTCCCGCCCATCCACGAGGAGCGCGTCGCCGCGCACCTCGACGGAGGCCCCGAACCGGCCGTGGACCGAGTCGTAACGCAGCAGGTGCGCGAGGGCGTCGGGACTGGTGAGGTCGTTCACGGCCACGATCTCGACCTTCCCGTCACGGCGCCCGTGGGCCGCCCGGAAGATGTTGCGGCCGATGCGACCGAATCCGTTGATGGCCACGCGTACGGTCATTCTCCCCCCTCGAAGCTCCAATTGGTGTCGTCGGTCCGGCGAACCCATCCGCATTCCCCAGCGCCCGGGAGTCGGGAGCGTCCGGTGCCGCCGCTTGCGGGTCACGACGGTCCCATGACCTGCAAGGCCCGTGCAAAGGCGACGACGCCGGTGACTCGCTCCTGGACGCCGCGCAGAGCCAGGGCGCAGGCCGCCGCCGTGGCGCCCGTGGTCAGGACATCGTCGACCAGGAGAACCGGGAGCCCATCCGTCGATCCCGGACGGGCGTGGAAGGCCCCCCTCACGTTTTCCCGCCGCTCGTCGCGTCCGAGCCTCACCTGCCGGCGCCGCGCGTCGTCCCGGGAGAGCGCGGCGCCCACCGGCCAGCCGAGGAACCGCCCGAGCGACCGGGCCAGGAGCTCCGCCTGGTTGTACCCGCGCTCCCGCAGGCGGGCCGCCGGAAGCGGGACGGGCTCGATCCGGTGCTCCGACCCGCCGCACACCTCGAGGGCCACCGGAGCCAGGGCCTCCCCCATGGGCCCGCCCAGTGCGAACCAGCCCTCGTACTTGAGGGCGTGGACCAGCCGGGCCGCCCCGCCCTCCATGCGGAAAGGGGCACCCGCGCGGCGCAGATGCTCGGGCCATGGAAGGCACTCGGCGCAGCGGTCTTCCCCCCCCAGGTCCAGCAACCGGGTGGCGCCGCACCGCCGGCAGCGGGGCGCCGCCACGCTCGGCAGTCGGTGCCAGCACAGGGCACACACCGGCGCCGTTCCGGGCTCGAGGCTCTCTCCGCAGGCCACGCAGGCCGGCGGCAGGAGCCGATCCAGCCACGCTCCGATCCGTCGACGGGCGGAGTCCCGCAGGCCCGCCCCACCCCTCCCCGCCGGCACCGCCGGCCGACTCACGTCGCCCGTCCCGCGGCGTGCGCGGCCGCCTCGAGCATGATCCGCCGGGGCGGCTCCACGCCCAGCCAGCAGGCCAGCGAGGCCGCCGCCTGTTCGACGAGCATCCCGAGTCCATCCGCCGCGCGCAGGTCCCGTGCACGAGCCTCGTGAACCCAGCGAGTCTCGTTCGGTGCGTACACCAGGTCCAGGATCGCCGCGCCACCGACGCCCTCGAGTGCCAGGGGAAGCGGATCCGACGCCTCGAGGCCGAGCCGCGTGGCGTTCACCACGAGGTCGTAGCAATCCGCGGGACCGGCCTCCGGCAGCGCCAGCGCCACCGGCGTCGCCCCCGGGCCCCGCGGCTCGCCCGCCGACTGCGGCCCCTCGAGCACGCGCACCGTGGCCCCGGGACCGCCCACCCTGGAGGCCATGGAGCGCCCGTGCTCGGCGGTGCGGTTCAGCACATCCACGGATCCGACGCCGGCCTCGAGGCATGCCGCCATCACCGCCGCCGCGGCACCTCCCGCCCCGAGGAGCAGCACACGCCCTACCGGCCAATCTTTCCCCACGAGGTCTCTGGCCGCCTGCAGGAATCCGGCGACGTCGGTGTTGTCGCCCACGAGGCCGCGCTCCCCTTCGAACCAGAAGCAGTTGCACGCGCCGGTGACCCGCACCCGCGTCGACGCCCCGTCGAGGAGCGCCGCCGCCCGCCTCTTGTGGGGCAGGGTGACGTTGCCGCCGCCGCAGCGCCCCATCCGCCTCATCGCGGCTTCCAGTTCCTCCGCGGTCACGTCCACCGCTCGATAGCGAGCCTCGACCCCCAGGGCCTCGAAGGCGGCTCGGTGGATCGCCGGTGAGAGCGAGTGAGACACCGGGTGGCCGAGGAGCGCGAACTCCAGGACGCGCCCGCCGCTCAATCCTCGTCCCGTCGACCTGGCCGGCCGGCGCGGGCCTGGATCAGGCGCGCCGCGAGGTCATCGACGGCACGCTCGAGAACCTCGAACGCGTCTCGGTAGGCTTCCGGACCGCCGCCGACGGGGTCCACGATGGACCGGTCACGGAGTGGATCGCCCTCCGGGAGGTAGTGAGACAGGAGGACGGCCCGGCCGCCCGCTCCCAGCTCGGACGCCGACCGCCTGTGCGACTCAGACATGCACAGGACGAGGTCCGCCCGGGCCGCCATGTCCGGCGTGAGGGGGCGGGACCGGTGGTCCTCCAGGTCCAGCCCGTGCCGGGCGGTGACGGCGCGGGCATCCTCTGCGGCCGGGACGCCCGGTGCGGCGAAGGTGCCGGCGGATTCCACCGCCACATCCGGAAGCCGTGCCGCCAGCGCGGCCCGCGCCAGGACCTCCGCCATCGGGCTGCGGCACGTGTTACCGGTACACACGAACAGGAGGTTGCGCACGCGGGCCAGGTCCGGGGTCTCTCGCCGTCCCTCGCTCATCGGGCGGGCTCCCGTTCGAGCACCCGCGCCAGCTCGCCGACGCTCACCGCACCCTCGCGCAGCAGACGCGGCGGCTGCTCGAGGAGGGAAAGGACCGAGGAGGGAGCCGAGGGCGGCAGCGGACCCGCGTCCAGGAACCACACCTCCGGACCCGACCCGTGCAGGGACTCGAGGAAGCTCCGCACCTCGTCGGGCGTGCGCGCGGGGGGCGAGCCGGCCCGGTTCAGGCTGGTCGAGCTCATGGTCACGGCTCCGAGCTCTCCGAGGACGGCGCGGATCGCCGGGTGCGCCTCGATCCGGACGGCCAGACCCGACGCGCTGCCGTCCGGTAGCACGAGAGTGAGGGGTCCGGGCCAGAACGCGTCCGCCAGTCGGGCGGCGCGCTCGTCCCACACGAGCCCCGGGTGCGCGGTCTGCAGGGCGCGCGGGTCCGCGGCGATGCGCAGGAGGGGCTTCCCGGGCGCTCGACCCTTGAGACGGGCGATGGCGCCGTCCAGCGTCGGGTCCAGGGCCCCGAGCCCGTAGACGGTGGACGTGGGGTGAGCCAGGACCGCGCCTCGGGCCAGCGCCTCCGCGGCCCGGCGGACCTCGGGCGCTGGCGTGTCCGGCCCCGGCCCGGCGCCCTGCCCTGCGGACGGCCCCCGCCTCCGCGGAGCCCTCGACCCGCTTCCAGGGTCACGCGTCGCGTTCATCGGACCCGGCCCGACTCCAGAAGCCACACCGCGTAGGCGAAGTCCTCCGGCGTCGTGAGCTTGAGGTTCGTGACCTCCCCCGTCACCCCCTGCACGCGGTGACCCTCCGCCTCGCACAGGGCGGCGTCGTCCGTGGCCCCCAGACCCGAACGGGCGGCCCGCTCGTGCACCTCGCGAAGCAGCGCCGTGGGGAAGCCCTGCGGAGTCTGGGCGCGGCGCAGACGGGCCCGATCCAGCGTGCGGAGCACCGCGCCCTCCGCATCGACTTCCTTGACCGTGTCCTGGACAGGAACGAGGGGCACGGCCGGTCCCCGTCGGGCGGCGGACAGGACCCGTTCGATGAGACGGACCGACGCGAACGGCCGCACGCCGTCGTGCACGAGCACCGTGTCCGGCTCTCCCCCCAGGGCCTGAAGCCCGAGCCGAACGGAGTCCGTCCGGGTCGCTCCTCCCGCCACGAGCCGGGCGGGAGCCCGGACCAGCCATGCCGGGGGGGCGGAGGCCACGGACTCCGGCAGCACGAGAACGATCTCGCCGATCGCGCTGGTGGCGGCGAACGAACGCCACGCCCGCTCGAGGACGGGGGTGCCCGCCAGTTCCCGGAACTGCTTGGCGGGACCGTCACCCGCGCGGGTGCCTCGGCCCGCGGCCACCAGGACGGCGGCGGACCGCCCTCCCCGCGCGCTCACCGGCCGTCTCCCCGGACGTCCCGGGCCAGCAGCCGAACCAGTCCGCGCACGTCGGCCACCGGATGGATCCGCACGCCCCCCTCGATCGCTCCGGCCGCCACCGACGGAACGACGACGCCCTGCATGCCGGCCCTGGCCGCCTCCCTCACCCTCGCCTCCAGCCGCGCCACGCCCCGGATCTCTCCCGCCAGTCCGACCTCGCCGACGAAGGCCAGGCGGCCCGGCGTCGCGCGGTCCGTGGCGGCCGACACGAGAGCCGCGAGCACGGCCAGGTCCGTCGCCGGATCCGCCAGCCGAAGGCCACCCACCACGTTCACGAACACATCGGCGTCCCCGAGGGCGGGTCCTCCCCGTCGGCCGAGCACGGCCAGGAGCAGCGACAGTCGCCGGGGCGGGATGCCCGTCACGACCCTCTGGGGCGTGCCATAGCGCCCGGGCGCCGTGAGCGCCTGCACCTCGGCCAGAAGCGGGCGCGAGCCCTGGACCGGCACCGCCACGGCCGACCCGCTCACCCCCTCGGGGCGGTCGGCGAGAAAGAGGCCCGAGGGATCGCTCACCCCCTCGAGTCCCGACCCGGTCATTCGGAACACGGCCATCTCGTCCGTTCCGCCGAACCGGTTCTTGGTGGTACGCAGCAGACGATGCTCCAGCGTCTTCTGGCCCTCGAACAGCAGGACGGCGTCCACGAGGTGCTCGAGGGTCCTGGGGCCCGCCAACCCGCCTTGCTTGGTCACGTGGCCGATCAGGAAGGTGGAGGTTCCGCTCTCCTTGGAGAACGTCTGCAGGACGGCTGCGCCCTCCCGCACCTGGGCGATGCCCCCCGGGGCCGCCTCGGAGCGAGCCGAGCGCAGCGTCTGGATGGAATCGACGCACAGGAAGGCCGGCTCCACCTCGCGGGCCGCCTCGACGATGGCGTCCACGTCGGTCTCGGCCACGAAGGGGACCTCGGAGGCCGACCCGCCCAGCCGCTCGGCCCGCATCCGCACCTGACCGGCCGACTCCTCCCCCGAGACATACAGGACGGGCACTCCTCGCGAGCGCAGGGAGGCCGCGGCCTGCAGCAGGAGGGTCGACTTGCCGATCCCCGGCGCTCCGCCCAGAAGGACCAGGGACCCGGGCACCGCGCCGCCCCCCAGCACCCGGTCCAACTCCCCGACCTCCAGGGCCAGGCGCGTCTCGGGACCGGTCTCCGCTTCCCGCAGTGGCACGGGCGTGCGTCCCCCCGATCCGAGGCCGGATCGCGACCCCGAGGCGCGGACGCCGGAGCGCGCGGAGGCGGGAGCCTGGCGCAGGGTGTTCCACTCACCGCACGTCGGACAGCGTCCCTCCCAGCGCAGCGACTCCCCGCCGCACGCCGTGCACACGAAGCGAGTCCGTGGGCTCGCCATGAACGCCTAGGGGCGTCGGACCATCAGGGGCCCTCGTCCTCCCGGCGGGCCACCGAGTCGAACAGCGTGTGCTCCTTGTGGAAGAACAGCGCGACCGTGCCGGTCGGGCCGTTGCGCTGCTTGCCGATGATGAGCTCGGACTTGCCCTCCAGCGAGTTCCCGTCCGCGTCGACCGGTCCCCTGTAGACCTCCTCCCGGTACACGAACAGGACGAGGTCCGCGTCCTGCTCGATCGCTCCGGACTCGCGAAGGTCCGCCAGCACCGGCCGGTGATCCGTGCGCTGCTCCGGAGCCCTGGACAGCTGGGAGAGCGCCAGGACCGGGACGTCCAGCTCCTTGGCCACCGCCTTGAGCGACCGACTGATGTGGCTGATCTCCTGCTGGCGGTTCTCGACGCCCCGTGGACCCACCATGAGCTGCAGGTAGTCGACGATGATGAGGCCGAGATCGACCTCGGCGCGCAGCCTGCGCGCTTTGGCCCTCAGCTCGAGGGCCGAGATCGCCGGCGAGTCGTCGATCCAGATGGGCGCCGTGTTGAGGTGGCCGGCGGCGGTGGCCAGGCGCGCGTACTCATCGTCGCGCAGCCGGCCCCGCCGCAGGCGTCCCGAGTCGACGCGCCCCTCCGCGCACAGGAGCCGCTGGACGAGCGCCTCCTTGGACATCTCGAGCGAGAACACGGCCACGGATACATCGTTCTCGATGGCCGCATGTTGGGCTACGTTCAGGGCCAGCGCCGTCTTTCCCATCGAGGGCCGACCGGCCAGCACCACGAGCTCGCCCCGCTGGAAGCCCGCCGTCATGTGGTCCAGGTCCGGGAAGCCGGTGCCCACGCCCGTGACCGTATCGGGGCTTCGCTGCAGCTCCTCGATGCGCTCGAAGGTCGGCCACAGGATCTCCTTGATCCACACGAACCCGCCGCGCTGGGCGGCCTGCGCGATCCTGAAGATGCGCTGCTCGGCCACGTCGAGCGTCTCGTCGATGTCGCCACCCCCGGCCGCGTAGGCATCCTGGATGATGTCGGTGGCCGACTCGATGAGCTGCCGGAGGGTGGCCTTGTCACGCAGGATGCCGCAGTGGTACTCGATGTTGGCGGCCGTAGGCACGGCGTCCACGAGTCTGGCCAGGTAGGCCATGCCGCCCGCCGCCTCCAGGTCACCGGCGGACTTGAGCTCGTCGGAGAGCGTCACGACGTCGATGACTTCGCCGCGCCCGTACAGGCGGGCCATGGCCCGGAAGATCCGGCGGTTGGCCTCGCGGTAGAAGGCGCCGTCGTCGACGAGTTCGATCGCCTGCGCCACGGCGTCCCCATCGATGAGCATACCGCCCAGGACGGAGATCTCCGCCTCCTCCGACCACGGGGCCTGGCGGTCCCGGAACGTCTCACGGCTCTGCGTGGCCGAGCCCGGCTCGATCATCGCCAGCGCCCGCCTACACCAGGCCCAGTTGCGTGTCGGATTCGAGCCCCGGCGCCACGCCGGCCGGGCCGCTCGCCGTCTCGCCGTCCACGATGCTGCGGACCAGCTGGAGGTCCTCCCAGGTGGGGCGGGTCCAGCTTCGGTTCCGGAGCAGAGCCGCGGGGTGGTAGGTCGCGACCAGCGGGTACCCGCGGTAGCGATGCACGCGGCCGCGCAGGCTCCCGAGGCTGCCCGTAGCGCCCAGGAGGGTCCGGGCGGCGAACGCGCCGAATGCCACGAGGACCTCCGGGCCGATCAACTCGAGCTGCCGGTGCAGGTACGGCGAGCACGCCTCGATCTCCTCGGGGAGCGGGTCCCGGTTCTTGGGCGGCCGACTCTTGAGGACGTTGCAGATGTACACCTCCTCGCGGCGGAAGCCCACGGAGAGGAGGAGACGGTCCAGGAGCTGGCCGGCCGGACCCACGAAGGGCCGGCCGCTCTCGTCCTCTCGCGCGCCGGGAGCCTCGCCGACGCAGACGACGCGGGCCGAGGGATCCCCCTCACCGAACACGGCCTTCGTGCGCCCGGCATGTAGCGGACAGCGCTCGCAGGCCTCCACGATGTCGCGCAGGCTGACCAGGTCCGGCACGCGATCGATCTCTTCAGCGGTGCCCTTCCGGGCCAGCCGCTGGACCTCCTCGGGATCGAGCGCCCGCCGAGGCGAGCCCGCTCCGGCGCCGGCCCCGTCCGGGATCGACGCACGGTCGGAGACGTCCGGGGCCGGATCGGGCGCGGACGAGGGCCCGGCTCGCGCGGTAGGGGACGGCCGGAGCCGGCCCGCCTCGAACCGGTGTGCCAGCCGCCGCGCCTCCGTGCGCTCGAGCCGGCCGAACACCAGCTCCGGCTCGCCAAGCGAGATCCGTGTCTGCAGGTAACGTCGCAGCGTCTCGTCCACCTCAGTCGTCCCGGTCCCCGATGCGCTCCTCCAGTCGATCGAGCAGCCTCTCCGCCACCTCGCGCTTGGTGAGCAGCGGCAGTTCCTCGCGCTCTCCCCACCGGTCCAGCAACGTCACTCGGTTCGTCTCCGCCCCGATCCCCTCGCCGGGGACGTCGGCCCGGTTGAGCGCGATGTAGTCGAGGCCCTTTGCCTCGAGCTTCGCCCGGGCCCGCTCCTCGCCTTCCCCGGTCTCGAGCGCGAAGCCCAGCGACAGGATCCCACTCGCCGCCCGGTCCTCCCTCGTCTCGCGCAGCAGATCGGGCCCGGGCACGAGCCCGAGATCGACGGGGCCGTCCTCCTTCCGGATCTTGGAGGCCGACGTCCTCTCGACGCCGTAGTCGGCCACGGCCGCGGCCATGACGAGCACGTCGGCGTCCCGCAGCTCCCGGCGCAGCACCTCCAGCATGTCGGCGCTCGTCGTGACCCGCTCGACTCGTGGACCGTGGGGCGGTGGCAGCGTCCCGGGGCCCGCGATGAGCACCACGTCGGAGCCCCGACCCCAGGCCGCCGCCGCCAGCGCGTACCCCATGCGGCCGGTCGATCCGTTGCTGATGAAGCGCACGGGATCCACCGGGGCCCGCGTCGGTCCCGCCGTGACCACGACCCGGAGTCCAGCCAGGGGAGCCCCCGACCGCAGGCGACGGGCGAGCTCCTCGACGATGACCCGGGGCTCGCTCATCCGGCCCGCTCCGACCTCGCCCTCCGCGAGCTCGCCCGTCTCGGGCCCCACGACCTGGACGCCGCGCGAGCGGAGCGACTCCAGGTTGTCCCGCGTGGCCGGGTGCTCCCACATGCGCGTGTTCATGGCCGGACACACGATCACCGGTCCGGCGGCCGCGAGCACGGTGGCGGCGGCCAGGTCGTCGGCTCGCCCCCCGGCCATGCGGGCCAGGAAATCCGCCGTGGCAGGAGCCACCAGGACGACGTCGGCGTCCCGCCCGAGGTCCAGATGTGCGAGCGGCCGCTCCCACAGGTCGTGGTGGACCGGCCGCCCGCTCAGAGCCTGGAACGTGACGGAGCCGACGAACCTCCGCGCGCTCGCCGTCATCACCACGTCCACCTCCGCTCCTTCCTCCCGGAGGCGTCGAACGAGGGCGGCGCTCTTGTAGGCCGCTATACCGCCGGTGACGACGAGGAGGACCCGGCGGCCCTCGAGGGCTCGCACGGGCGCGGGCTCAGTCGCCGCCGGAGCGCCGCCGTGCGACGAGCCGGAACTCGAGCTGGCCGCTGGTGAGGGCCTCGAGAGCCACGGTCGTCAGCTTCCTCGGTCCGTAGGGCGACGTCTCGAGCGGGAGCTCGTTGAGCTCGCGCGCGTACGTGGCCGCCACCAGGACTCCTCTGTACTTGTCGCCGGCCAGGTAAGCCAGCTCGTCCGGCGTGAATACCTTCATCGTTCCTCTCCGTCGTTGGGCGCCTCACCCGTTGGGCGAGCCGCTCCTTCCCCTACTGCCGCCGACCTCGGGCCGTAGCGTCCTCGTCGTCCAGACCGAGGGTGCGGCGGATCTCCTCCTCGATGCGCTGCGCACGGTGTGATACTCGCTCCCCCATGCGGTCGATCCGCAACTCCTCGGAGCGTACGATGCCGAGGACCGATTGCACGGCCACGTTCAGGTCGTCGTTGACCACCACGAAGTCGAACTCCCCGACCGCCCGCAGCTCCCGTTCGGCGGTCTGCATGCGTCGCCGGCGCTCCGCCTCCCCCTCGCTGCCGCGGCCCTCCAGTCTCGCCACCATGCGCTCGCCAGCGGGCGGAAGGAGGAAGATCGTCACCACATCGGGTTCGAGTCGCCGAACCGAGCGAGCCCCCTGGACGTCGATGTCCAGGAGCAGGTGGACCCCGTCCCGGCGGGCGGACCGCACCTGGCTTCGCGGGGTCCCGTACATCGCACCGTGGACTTCCGCCCATTCGAGGAGCTCGTCCTGTTCGCGCATCGCCACGAAGGCGGACCGGTCGACGAACCAGTAGTCCTTCCCGTCCTCTTCGCCGGCACGTGGCTCGCGCGTCGTGGCGGACACGGAAAATCGGAAGCGCCTCCCGTCGATCGCCAGCCGGCGAACGACGGTCGTCTTTCCGCTCCCGGAAGGGCCGGCCAGGACCACGGGAAAGGCCGCCGCCACCAGGGGGCCGTCTCGCGTCATCGCCGCGGCCCGAGCCGGGCGCCGGTCGCCGCCCCCGACCACGGGAAGGTCACTCGACGTTCTCGATCTGCTCTCGCAGCCGCTCGATCTCGTTCTTCATGTCGACCACCACGTGCGAGATCGCGGCGTCGTTGGCCTTCGCGCCGGTCGTGTTGACCTCCCGGTGGAGCTCCTGCACCAGGAAGCCCAATCGCTTACCGACCGGGACGGCGGCTGGCTCGTCCAGGAGCTGGCGAAACGCCTCGATGTGGGCGCGGGCCCGTACCATCTCCTCGCCCACGTCCCACTTGTCGGCGAGCACCGCCACCTCCCGGGCCACCCGCTCGCCATCCGCATCCCGCCCTCCCGTGAGCTCGGAAACTGCTTCCAGGAGGCGAGCGCGCTCCCGCTCGAGACGTCGCGGGGCGAGTTCCTCGACATGCTCGATGCCCCGCTCCAGCCCCTGGACGCGCTCGAGCAGGTCCCGCTCGAGGCGCTCCCCCTCCCGTTCGCGCATGGTCACGAGCTCGTCCAGCGCCCGGACGACCAGGGGCTCGAGGCTCGCCCAGTCGAGATCGAATGCGGCGGGAACCGTCCTGCGACGGAGGAGCCCTCCCGCCTGCACGATCAGGGGCAGATCCACGCGGCCCGGCAGGGAGAAGTCCTCCCTGAGCGTCTGCAGCGCTCGCAACAACGCTTCAACCCGCTCCCGGTCGAGCTCGAGCGCACCCTCGCCCCCGGCGTCCTCGAGCCGGATCGTGACGTCCACGCTTCCGCGATCGGCCCGCTCACCCACGAGCTCGCGCAGTCGCGGCTCCCACGATTCACCGCCCGCGGGCAGGCGGACGTCGACTCGCAGATGCCGCCCGTTCACCGAGCGCACTTCCACCGCGATCGCGGTCTCCCCCGCGGTGCCGGTGGCCGAGCCGAACCCCGTCATGCTACGTAGCATAGTGAAGGGCCGGAAGGTAGGAGGCGGCCGGCAGGACCGTCAACCGGACCCCGGGCGTCGTCATGATACGGACGTATGCATCAGGTTCCTAATTGCTCCATTCCCAACTGACTCCAACGACATTAACTCCGCCCTGGTGCACGAGGCCCGCGAAGTCGGCACTGTCGACGAGGCCGAGGTCGTGACCCTCCCAGTACAGCCGGAACCTGTCGATTCGGATCTCCACCCGGCCGAGAGCGAGGCTGCGGGCCGGGAGCAGGACCACCCCCGCCTGGCCCGGTCGCGACGTGGCCATGGCGGCCCGATACGATCCTCCGAACGCCATCAGGACATGCAGGTTGTCCTGGAACAGGTCCTCGCGGAGGGCGATCTCACCGTAGGCCAGGTCGGCTGGCACGTACCGGAGCCCCGCTCCGGCGAGACGATTCGAGTGCCGCCAGACGCCCAGGAACGTCAGGTGGTCCGCCAGGACCCCGACGGGGAGGGCGGGGCCCTCCACTCGGCCTTCGAATCCGCCCACGGTGGCGCCGGCCGCCGGGGCCAGCGCGCTGTCGAAGGCGAAGCCGAACGGAAGCTGCCGGCTGACTTTCTGCCAGGTTCCACGGCTCTCGAGCCTGTACGGGCCCAGGCGCAGGTCGGCCACGCCCTCGAACGCGTCGAAGCCGACCGAGTCGGCGGTCCCCTGGAGCGGGCGGGCCACGCCGCGGGTGCCGGAAGCGACCGACCCCCGCAGGCTGAGCCCGATGACCCCACCGGTGTGCGGGTGCACGAGGGCCCCGAGCCGCGCGGTGTGAGCATGGAATTCCGCCCAGGAGGTCCAGTCGCCTCCAGCTTCGAGGCGGAGCCACCGATTCACGGCCAGACCCGCCTCCAACGAGCCCTCCATCCGGGGACGCGCGGAACCGCTCCGGGCACGAAAAGCCGCCCGTACGGACGCCGGCCCGGGGAGCGCCGTGAGGGTGAGTGCCCCCTGACGGTCGGAGATCTCGATCCCGCCGGTGCTCGCATCGGGCCGACGGGTGGAGCGGCCCGCCCATCCGTCCGCCTGCAGCCAGTCGGTCAGGTCCGCGCGACCGTGCAAGAACAGCTCCCCCCGGGAGAACTTCTCCGTCCCGAGGATGGTGCGCTCGATGCTCTCCGATCGGCCGCGCACCTCGAAGCCCAGCCGGCCGCCGGTCGGCATCCACGCCATCCGGGCCCACCCGTCCAACCGGTGCGCCGGCGTCAGTCCGCCGGCGACGTCCAGGAAGTCGCCGGCCCCGGCCATCTGCAGGTGCGCGCCGATCCCATTGGCGAACACGCCCCGCACGGAGTTGAGCGAGGGTCGCCCCGTGGCGGCCTCGAGGCGCGAATAGGCCGGCCCCTCGCCGTGCGAGACCGTGGTGACCTCGATCCGGACCGATCCCGCTTCGCGCGCCACCTTCAGCCGGTCGACCGAGATGAGCGACATGCGGCGGAAATCGACCATCCCCCCGCCCAGCGGATCCAGCTCGCGACCGTCCACGATGACGGTGACGAAGCCCGGCCCGTAAGCACCGTCCATGGCCACGAACGGGCCGGCGAAATAGCCGGCCGAGAGTCCCATGAGCCCCGGCATGTGGCGCTCGAGGAAGTCCAGCAGATTCTGGGGAGCGGCCGCGATCAGCTCTTCGCGGCCCCAGCTTCGGACCGACGCGGTCGAGAGGCTGTCGGGGAGCTCGAGGGCGACCGGGAACGCGGGAGCCTCGGGTCGGGCCGTCGTGTCGGCGGCCGTCGAGGTATCGGTCCCGGCCGGCCGCAGACCCGTGGCCCGGGCCGTGTCCGGAGCCGACACCGTATCCGCGTGCGTGGCGGTGTCCGCCGGCGGCACGGTGTCGACCATGGCCGCACCCGCCCGAAACGGGGACGGGGCGGCGACGGCGGCCCCGGGCGCCAGCCCGATCAGGATGCCGGCCAGGACACCGAGCACGCCGGACGCCATCGGTCGGTGGGCCGCCTGCCGGCCCAGCACGGGCCGGCCACGTTCATGGTCTAGCAGCGCGGCGAAGCCAGTCGATGAGGAGGCGCACGCCCACGCCCGTGGCCCCCTCGGGCTGGTAGGGACGCGCTTCCTTGGCCCAGGCGGTCCCGGCAATGTCCAGGTGCGCCCACGGAACGCCATCGGCCACGAACTCCTTGAGGAAGCAACCGGCCGTGAGCGGGCTCGCATCCCGACCCGCGCTGTTCTTGATGTCCGCGATGTCCGAGTCCATCTGCTTCCGGTATTCTTCCCACAGCGGGAGGCGCCACACGCGTTCCCCGGAGCGCCGTCCCGCCTCATCCAGCTCGGCCGCGAGCCCATCGTCGTCCGTCATGAGTCCACTGGCGTGGTATCCCAGCGCCACCACGCATCCGCCAGTGAGCGTGGCCAGGTCCACCATGGCGCGGGGCTCGAGGCGGGAGCCGTAGGCGAGCGCGTCCGAGAGGATGAGCCGTCCCTCGGCGTCCGTGTTCACGACCTCGATGGAGATGCCGGAGACGCCCCGTATCACGTCCGCCGGTTTGAGCGCGCTGCCCGAGGGCAGGTTCTCGGTCGACGGCACCAGACCCACGATCCGGGCCGGGAGGCCGAGTTCCGCCGCCGCCCGCATGGCCCCGAGGACCGCGGCCCCGCCGCCCATGTCGAACTTCATGTCCTCCATACCGGAGGAGGGCTTGAGGGAGATGCCTCCGGCGTCGAAGGTGACGCCCTTCCCCACGAGCACGAAGGGAGCGCCCTCGGCGCCCCGGTGCTGGAGGATGATGAACCGGGGTTGCTCCGCGGAACCACGTGACACCGCCAGCAGACCCCCGAAGCCCTCCTCGCGCAGCTTGTCCGGACCCCACACGTCCGCCTGCAGCCCGTACGCGTCGGCCATCTCGCGGGCGCGCGTCGCCAGGAAGGTCGGGGTGGCCACGTTGCCGGGACGCGCCACGAGCCCGCGAGCCCAATTCTGGGCGGCTGCCACCGCCCTGCCCTCGCGGACCGCCCTGGCGAGATCGTCCACCTTCCCGCTCGTGTCCCCGGGCACGTGCACGGCGGCGCGTTCCGGTCGGGGAGGCAGCTTCTCGCGGCGCTCGGCACCCCGAAGCTCGTCGAAGCTCCAGTCTCCGAGCACCAGACCCTCGGCGGCGGCCCGCACGCATTCCTCGAGCGGATCGTGGAGACCGCCGGGAAGGACCACCGCCGCCGACTCGAGCCGCCGGTGGCGCGCCTCTCGAATCGTGACCCCGGCCAGTCGCCGCACGCTTTCGGCGCGCCGGTCGGCTTCCTTGCCGAGCCCCACGGCCAGCAGGTGCGGGGTTCCGTTCCCCGCCGGCACGAACAGGGTCTCCCCCGCCTCGCCTCGGAAACGGCCCGCCGCCACCCATCGGCCCAGCACCCCGCCCGCTCGGCGGTCCAGGGCCTCTGCCGCGCCCGCAGGCGCCGCGCCCTGGCCCAGCCCTACGGCCACGACCTCGGTGCCCAGGTCGAGGACCGGCCCGGGGAGCAGCGTCACCTCACGATCGTCCCCCGGGCCGGCCGTGGCCGCCTGGCCGGGGCCCGTCACGCGTCGCCCTCCAGGGCCGCGATGATCCGGTCTGCGTAGCCGGAGGTGGGCAGAACCGTCGCGCCCTCCATCTGGCGGGCGAGGTCGTAGGTCACCGCACGGGCCTGGATGGCCGAGACGATACCGTCCTCGATGGCCCGGGCGGCCTCGTGCCAGCCCATGTGGTCGAGCATCATCACGCCCGACAGGATGAGAGACGTGGGGTTCACTTTGTCCTGGCCCGCGTACTTGGGAGCGGTTCCGTGCGTCGCCTCGAAGAATGCGACTTCATCTCCGATGTTGGCGCCCGGTGCCATCCCGAGGCCGCCGACCTGCGCCGCGCAGGCGTCGGACAGGTAATCGCCGTTCAGGTTCGGAAGGGCGATGTAGTCGTACTCATCGGGCCGCAGCAGCACCTGCTGGAACATCTGGTCCGCGATCCGGTCCTTGATCACGACCTTCCCATCCGGGACCTGGCCGTCGTGCTCCTTCCACACCTCTTCCTCGGTGAGGGTGCGGTCGCCGAAGCGCTCGCGGGCCACCTCGTAGCCCCACTTCCTGAAGGCACCCTCCGTGTACTTCATGATGTTGCCCTTGTGGACCAGGGTCACCGAGCGCCGGCCGTCGCGGATGGCATCACGGATGGCCATGACCACCAGCCGCTTGGTACCGAACTCCGAGATCGGCTTGATGCCGATCCCACTGCCCTCGCGGATCGAGGTGCCCATCTCGTCGTTCAGGAAGTGCCGGACCTTCTCGACCTCCGGTGTTCCGGCCTCCCACTCGATCCCCGAGTAGACGTCCTCGGTGTTCTCACGGTAGATGACGACGTCGAGCTTCTCTGGCTCCCGGACCGGGGACGGCGTGCCGCTCAGCCAGCGGCTGGGCCGGACGCACGCATACAGGTCCAGCTCCTGCCGGATGGTCACGTTGAGCGAGCGGATGCCGCCGCCGACGGGCGTGGTGAGCGGACCCTTGATCGCGACCAGGAACTCACGGGCGGCCTCGAACGTCTCCTTCGGAAGCCACTCGCCCGTCACCTCCTTGCCGCGCTCACCCGCGTACACTTCCATCCAGCGGATGGTGCGCTCGCCCTCGTACGCCGCTCGGACAGCGGCGTCGAACACGCGTACCGAGGCCGCCCATATGTCGGGACCGATCCCATCCCCTTCGATGAAGGGCACGATCGGGTGGTCGGGAACGACCAGTTCTCCATCCGAATATCGAATCGGCTCGCCGTCCGACGGCGGCCGTGCATGGCGATAGGCCGACATGGTTGGTCCGTCCTCCTGCGTGGGTGGCATCACTCGAGGATGGGCCGGCACCGGAACCCGGCCCGGGCGAAGATATCACGCCTTTCGTTCCGTCGGTAGGCGAATACAAGAAGGCCGCCCGGCGGTCGAGTCGCCGGACGGCCAGGGGCCTGAGACACTCCGGATCCCGACGCGGTGCGACCCGGGCGGATCTCCTTCAGCGCTCGTCGATCGGCACGTACCTGCGGTCCCTGGAGGCCGTGTACTCGGCGCGCGGCCGGATGATACGATTGTCTCCGTGCTGCTCCATGACGTGCGCGGACCAGCCGCCGATCCGGCCCGCCGCGAACAGCGGTGTGTCCAGGTCGAGCGGGATGCCCAGCGTGTAGTAGACGATGCCGCAGTAGAAATCGACGTTGCAGTGGATGCCCTTTCGATCCAGCATCGTCTCTTCGACCTTGCGGGCGATCTCGTGCCACTTGGGATCGCCGAGCGCTTTGCTGAGATCCTCCGACATCTGCCGGAGGTGCGTCGCGCGCGGGTCCTCGGTCCGGTACACCCGGTGCCCGAAGCCCATGATCTTGCGGTGCTCCACGAGCGCCTCGTCGACCCAGTCTTCGGCCCGATCCACCTCGCCGATCTCGAGCAGCATGCGCATCGCCTTCTCGTTCGCCCCGCCGTGCAGCTCGCCCTTGAGCGCGGCGATCCCGCCGACCACCGCCGAGTGCAGGTCGGCGAGAGTGGAAGCGATGACGCGACAGGTGAAGGTCGAGGCGTTGAACCCGTGCTCGAGGTAGAGGAGCAGGCTGGTGTCGAGCGCCTTCGCCTCGACCTCCTTCGGCTTCTCGCCGCGCAGCATGTACAGGAAGTTGGCCGCGTGTCTCAGCTCGGGGTCGGGCTCGACGGGCTCCTTCCCGTCGCGGAGACGACCGAAGGCGGCGATGACGGTCGGGATCTTGGCCGTGATCCGTCCGGCCTTGCGGAGCTCCGCTTCCCGGCTGTTGTCCCCCGCCTCCTCGTCGAAGGCACCCATGGCCGCGACCGAGGCTTCCAGCACCGTCATCGGATTGGCGTCGGAAGGCAGGCCCCGGAGGACCTCCAGGACGCCCGGAGCCAGTCTCCGCTGGCCGGCCAGCTCCCGCTCCAAGGCCTCCAGGCGCGCCCGGTCGGGGAGCTCGCCGTGCCACAGCATGTAGAGGGTCTCCAGGAAGCTGGCGTGCTCCGCCAGGTCGTGGATGTCGAAGCCCCGGTAGACCAGGCGTCCTTGCTGACCGTCGATGAAGCCCAGGGCAGTCTCGGAGACGACGATGCCCTCGAGGCCCTTGGCCATGATCTGTTCCGCCATGGTGCGAATGTGCCTTTCCTTGAGTCGGTTACCGTGCCCGCCCTGTCGCTGGCCGAGCGCGCCGATCCCGATTCCCGCCGGCTCTGCATGACGGCCGGCGTGACCGAAGCCGGGCGACCTCACGGGCGTGCAAGAACCGTGTCACGACGGCGCCATCGGTGCTTCGAGAGCGGGCCGGACGTGGAGGGACCATGATACGATGAGAGCGCGGGGTCGGGCGAGCCCGACCCCGCGCTCCATGCTGCGATCGCCCTTCCGAAGCCGCGGCTAGTGGGGCGCCGGCTCCGGGGTCGCGTCGACGAATTCCTCGCGAAGGGCTTCCGGGTCGAGGCCGTCGAAGGCTCCTACCGGCATGAAAGCTCTACGTTGTGGCTGGTGTGGATCGGAAAAGCACACGAAGATCACCGAGTCGTACTCGGTCTTCTCCGGCGGCTGGACGTCGGGGTCGGGCCAGTACACGTCGCGCGATGCCCGCCACGCCTTCCAGCGCCGTCCGTCCTCGTCAAAGAAGTGCTTCGTCATTCTCCCCCTCGCCTCCCGGTTTACCTCACGGCGCGGCCCGCGGGCTCGGCCCGCGTGAGCGGGCCAGGAATCCACGGGCCGTGACGATCCTTCAATCTAACGAGGCGAGGGCCGTCTGTCCACCGTGTACCACGGCTAACAAGTTACATTATATTCAGATTCGTAACACCATGTCGATCTTATGCTTTTGACGCCACGTCCCCTCCGAAAGACGTCAGCGAGCGTCCTTCTCCTCACGGATCCCGGGCAGCCAGATGAAGGCGAGTCCGGCTCCCAGACCGGCCACGAGGACGGCCAGCATGATCGTGAACAGTACGTAGTACACGTTCCTTCTCCTCGCGGGGCGCTGCGTGTCACCGTCCGCGCCTCCACCCGCCCGGTGGACGACGCGGTCCGACCGGAAGTCGAGCGCGTCCCCCGGCCGAAGCTCGACCGGAGAATGGGCCTCGCGCGCCTCCGTGTCCAGCCCCGATCCTCGCGCCCGGCCGCTCCGCCTTGCGGCGGGCCACGGCGGGCGTCTAAGCTGCCTCGACGACGACCCGCGCCCGCCCCCGCGGCGCCCCGACGGGGCGCCGGAGGTGGACGGACGGGATGAAGCGAGCGACTTCGGGAGCCAGGAGTGACCGGTATGAGCTCTACGACCACCGTGGGGCAGGAGACGCAGGCGGCCATCCTCGAGGCCGAGCACTGGAGCGCGCACAACTACAAGCCGCTGCCGGTGGTCCTCTCGAAGGGCGAGGGCTGCTTCGTGTGGGACGTGGACGGCAACCGCTACCTCGACATGCTGAGCGCCTACTCCGCGCTCAACCAGGGGCACCGCCATCCCGCCATCCTGGAAGCGCTGCACGAGCAGGCCGGCCGCATCACCCTGACCTCACGAGCGTTCCACAACGATCGTATGGGTCCCTTCCTCCACGCGCTCTGTGAGGCCACCGGCTTCGAGAAGGCGCTGCCCATGAACACGGGGGCCGAGGCCGTGGAGACGGCCCTCAAGGCCGCCCGGAAGTGGGGCTACACCGTGAAGGGAGTCCCCGATGGCAGGGCCGAGATCATCGCGTGCGAGAACAACTTCCATGGCCGCACCACGACGATCGTGGGCTTCTCGACCGAGGCGCAGTACCGGCACGGCTTCGGACCGTTCACGCCCGGGTTCAAGATCATCCCGTACGGCGATTCCGCCGCCCTCGAGGACGCGATCACCGAGAACACGGTCGGGTTCCTCGTGGAGCCGATCCAGGGTGAGGGCGGCGTGATCGTGCCGCCGGAAGGCTACCTGGCGCGCTGCGCCGAGATCTGCGCCGAGCACGATGTCCTCCTCATCAACGACGAGATCCAGACGGGCCTCGGACGCACCGGCCAGCTGTTCTGTGGCGACTGGGACGGGACGCGGGGTGACATCCTCATCGTCGGGAAGGCGCTGGGTGGTGGAGTCTACCCGGTCTCCGGTATCCTGGCCGACGCCGAGGTGATGGACGTGTTCACGCCGGGTGACCATGGCTCCACGTTCGGCGGCAATCCGCTGGGGGCGGCGGTAGGGAGCGCCTCACTGCGGGTCATCCTGGACGAGCGCCTCTCCGATCGGGCCCGGGAGCTGGGCGACTGGTTCATGGAGCGGCTGCGGGCGATCGACTCCCCGCACGTCGAGGAGATCCGGGGGCGCGGACTCATGGTCGGCGTCGTGATCAGGGAGACCTCGGCTACGGCCAGGCCCTTCTGCGAGGCCCTCATGGAGCGGGGCATCCTGGCCAAGGAAACCCATCACCAGGTGATCCGCTTCGCGCCTCCGCTCGTCGTCACCCACGAGATCCTCGAAGAGGCGCTCGAGTCGATCGAGCCGGTGGTGCGCGGCGAGGGAGTGGAGCTGCCCTAGCCCGACGCGGTCGGCGGGGGCGGCTCCGGGGCCGCTCCCGCCTTGATCCGCCGCAGGGCCCGCTGCTGGGCCCTCAGGACGTCCATCACCCGGTCCACGAGCTCCTGCGCCGTCTCCTTGGAGCGCGGACGGTCCTCGAAGTCCGAGTAGTCGATCGGGTCCCCGAAGTAGACGTACACCCGCTGGCCCACCCGCGGCACGATGCGGCCGATCGGGAGCACGCGGTCCATCCCGTCGATGGTCACCGGGACCACCGAGGCTCCCGTGCCCAGCGCCAGGAGTCCGGCACCCGGCCGGCCCGGCCCGATGCTCCCGTCGCGGCTGCGCGTCCCCTCGGGGAACAGGATCATCACGCCCTCGCGCAGGGCCCGGAGCATCCGGTAGAGCGCCCTGTAGTCCCGTCGACCCTCGCGGATCGGGATCGCCTTCCAAAGATCCGAGAACAGAGCGAGGAGCGGGTTCTTGAAGAAGTTCTCCCTCGCCGCCGGGTTCCACGGAATGAGCCACGGGCGCCACCACGACTGTGGGTAGAACGCCGAGATGCCGATGAGCCAGCTGTCGATCATCGTCTGGTGGTTGGAGACCAGCAGCGTGTTCCGGCCCTGCGGCAGCCGCTCGCGTCCGATGACCGTCGTGCGGTTGAGGACGAAGAACAGGAAGGCGCCCACGGCGGCCGTGGCGTTCGTGAACAGGTAGCTGGCCGTCGGCCACACGAGGTGGAAGAGACGACCGCGGTGCTCGGCCTCGTAGGCTTCGCCCATCCTGGTCCCCCTCCCCCGGGGCTCCCGGAGTCCCTCCGATGCGATCGGACTACATCCGCTGGTAGCCGGGACCGCTTCCTCCCTCGCGCGGCGTCCAGCGAGGGCCCAGCACATCGGTGGCCTTGCAGTCCACACAGTTGGGCGCGTTCACGACCAGCCGATCCCCGTCGCGCTGGTAGACGCCGGCCGGACACATGTGAGCGTAGAAGTCGGCCACCTGGCCCGTGACGTCCTCTCCCACGACCAGGTGACTGGGAATGTCGTCCCGCGTCGTGTTGCCAGAGCGGTAGACCGCATCCTCCTTGGAGAAGGTTCGGTCTCCGTCGGGGGCGAACTCCGCCTCTCGGCCTGACGAGCGGGGCGCGAGAGCGTCCTCCTCGGCGGGAATGCGGCCTGCAGGGAACGATCCCCCGGTCAGCGTCATCACCGCGGCCTTGAGGCCGCCCCGGTACAGCCCGCCCTCCTTGAAAGCCAGCCGCATGTTCCGCGTGCGATAGAGGTCGCGCGCGATGAAGCTGTCCCGGATGGCCTCGTCATACGGACACAGGGCGCGTTCCGACACGTCGTCCTGCTGAAGCGCCCGGAACACGGCCCGGGCCGCGAGCATGCCCGAATGGACGGCATAGTGGATGCCCTTGAGGGAAGCGACGTCCACGAAACCCGCGGCGTCCCCCACCACCACCAGGCCGTCGCCGTGCAGGCGCTCGGGCAAGGCGTAGAAGCCGCCCTCCGGGATCGTTTTCGCGCCCCACTCCTCGATCTCACCACCCTCCAGGATGGAGGCCACCAGGGGGTGCGTCTTGAACCGCTGGAGGAGGACGTGCGCGTCCAGTCCGGCGCTGGGATAGTCGAGTCCCACGACGAGCCCTACGGCCACCAGATCCTCGCCCATGGGATACACGAAGCTCCCCCCGAACGCGTCCGGGGGGAGCGGCCAGCCCAGGGTGTGGATGACCGTGTCGAGCGTGGTCCCAACCCGCCACAGCTCCTTGACGCCCAGGGCGTAGATCTGCGCGTTGGAGGACTCGATGCCCTGCCACTCCAGCCACGCCGAGGTCAGGGAGCCGCGGGTACCCTCCGACAGCACGGTCACGCGCGCCGCCACGTCGGTCGGCGGCATGTAGCCGCTCCCGGGCCCGCCCTCGCGGGTCAGACCGCCCGGCGTCGTCCTCGCCCCGACCACGGCGCCGTCCTGTACCAGGAGAGAGTCCGCCGGAAAGCCCGTGAACACGTTGACGCCCAGCTCCTCGGCGCGCTCTCCCATCCAGCGCACGATCTCGCAGATCGAGGCCACATAGTTGCCACTGTTGTGCATGGTGGGAGGCGTCGGAAGCCGCACGCGGCCGCTCTCGCCCAGGTAGTAGACCCGGTCTGGCGGCGCCGGACGACGGAAGGGCAGATCCTCGGGGGACACGTCCGGGAACAGCTCGCGGAAGGGCCCCGGGTGCACGACGGCGCCGGACAGGCAGTGCTCGCCCAACGTGGAGGCCTTCTCGAGCACGCCGATCTCGAGGTCGCCGAGCGGACCGCCCTCCTCCCTCTCGGCCCGGACGAGCCCGGCCAGCTCGATGGCTCCCGCCAGTCCCGCCGGCCCTCCGCCCACGAACAGGACGTCGAGCGGCACGGCGTCCTCGCCGGGAGCCTCGTCGCGGAGGAGTCGATCCCGCGGCAGGGGTGGTTGGAAATCGGCCGGGACGAACTCGCCGCCCGGTGCCCCGGATCGTCCTGTATCGCCGGCTCGGCTCATCGGTGCTCGGTCCTCCATCGGCAGGTGCGGTGGCCGCGACCGGCACCGCGGCCGTTCGCTCGGCGTGCACGATATCCCGGCTTCGCGGCCTCGTCCAGCCGAATCGCCGATTGCCCACGTCCCGCCGCGAGCCCATCCTCATCCGGAGATGCGTCGCCTCGCCTCCCTCATCGTCTCGGCGCTCGTGTGGACCCTGTGGGCGCTGCTCGTCGTGGCCTGGACTCCCATGGTCACGGTCGTGTGGGCGTGCACGGCGCCCTGGGACCGCCGGCGCCTGGCCGCCGGACGCCTGTTCCGGTTGTGCGCGCGCGCGGCGATCCGGGTCAATCCATTCTGGAGCGTGCGCTTCGAGGGTCGGCTCCCCCGCGACCGGTCCGTGCCGTACGTGGTCGTGTGCAACCACGAGTCGATGGCGGACGTGGTCCTGGTCGGGTGCCTCCCCTGGGAGATGAAGTGGCTCTCCAAGCGGGCCATCCTGCGCACACCCTTCCTCGGCTTGATGATGCGCCTGGTCGGGGACGTGGCCGTCCGGCGCAGGGACGCCAAGAGCCGCAAGCGGGCCTACGAGCGTCTACGCGAGTGGCTGTGGCGGGGCGTGCCCGTGATCATCTTCCCCGAGGGCACGCGTGCCCCTACGCCGGAGCTCCTGCCCTTCCACGAGGGCGCCTTCCGCCTGGCGCTCGAGACCGGTTCACCGATCCTCCCGCTGGCGCTCACCGGCACACGGCGCGCCCTCGCGAAGGGCTCGATCGTGTTCGGCAGGGCGCGAGCCGTGATCCGGATCCTGGAGCCGGTGGAGGCCGACGGCGACGCCGGGGACCCGGAGGACGTGGCGCGGCTCACGGCGCGGGTCCGGGAAGCCATCGACCGGGCCCGACGGCGGCCGGTCGGCGATGGCGCGGAGCGCCCCTGAGCGGGCCGGCCCCGGGGCGGCGTGTCGCACCGGGGCGCAGGCCATGCACCGGCCGGCGACGGGACGGCTCCGCCGTTCCCCCCCACTTCACTCCGGCCCGGCCTCCCCGGTCCGGCGGAGCAGCCCGTGTTCGCGGAGGATGCCGAGCACCCGCTCCACCGGCAGGGCCTGGGTCGTCCGCCCGCGGTAGCCGGTCACCGTCGTGGCCCGGAACAGGGAGTTGAGGGCCGCTTCCTCGGTGGCCTCGACGACGGCCTCGAACAGGGCCGAGAGGTCGCGGCCGTCCTCCACCGGCGGCGTCGAGTCCCGGCGCGTCGAGAAGGCGATGGCGTAGTCACCCGACCCGTTGGACATCCACGAGCCGGTGCGTCCGATGCCGAGGAACGTCCGCCGCGCCAGCCGGGTGAGCCCCAGGTGCCGGAGGGGAGCGTCGGTGGCGACCACGATCATCACCGAGCCGCCCCCGTCTGCGTCGCGGTAGGGTCCCTCGGCCGGGGGCGCTGTCCGGGCCGCCACGCCGGCCTGCCGGCGGGCCCCGGAGGGTCGGGCGGAGACTTCGTCGGGGCTGGTGCCGAGGTCGCGCCACACCGGGTACCCGACGATCCGCAGCCGGCCTCCGTAGTTGGTCTGCACGAGGACGCCCACCGTGTAGCCGCCCCGCCCGGCCGGGACGACCCGGGACGCGGTCCCGATGCCGCCCTTCCATCCCAGGGCGCGCGTGCCCGTGCCGGCGCCCACGCTCCCCTCCTCTACCGGCCCGCCGCGCGCCCGTCGCAGCGCCTCCCGCACCTCCTCGGGCGTGATGGGCCGGGCCCTGATGTCGCTGAGCCAGCCGTCGTTCGTCTCGCCCACCACCGGGTTGATCGACACCACGTCTCGGTTCTCGGGGATCTCCAGCATCGTGTCGACCAGGGCGTCCGCCGCCCGCCACACGCTCAGCGTCCCCGTGAGGAGGATCGGCGTCTCGATCCAGCCGAGCTCGTTGACCTGCGAGAGGCCGATGAGCTTGCCGAACCCGTTCCCGACGACCATGGCCCCGTGCACCTTGTCGCGGAACAGGTTGCCCGCGTGTGGGAGAACGGCGGTCACCCCGGTGCGCAGCGAATCCCCGCTCCACACCGTCACCTGTCCGACGCGCACGCCCCGCACGTCGGTGATGGCGTCCAGGGGGCCCGGAGGGAGCGCTCCGATCACGATCCCCGCGTCGCGGACCCTGGGTCGATCGCCGTCGGCGGCTCCGGGCTGTTGGGCGCGAACGACGGTGGCCAGGAAGGGGAGCGCCACCAGCGCAGACGCCACACAGCCGGCCAGGCGATCCATCAGGCGTCTCCTGCTGCGGTGAGTGATCGCGCTGCCCAGGACACGCCGTACAGGAGGGCCGACACCAGCACGATCAGGGGGCCGGTCGGGAGGTCGATCCCCGGTCCCACCGAGAGCCACCACGCCGCCCACAGACCGACCACGCTGCTGGCCCCTCCGAGCAAGGTGGCCAGGACCATCATCCGGGGCAGCGTTCGGGCCCACGGCCGCGCGGCGGCGGCGGGGATCGTGAGAAGAGCGATGACCAGGATGACCCCGACGACCCGGATGAGGAGCACCACCGTGAGGGCCGTGAGCGCCAGGAGGAGCAGCAGGAGGAGCCGCACGGGGACCCCCACGACCTCCGCGAACTCCTCGTCGAACGCCATCGCCTGCAGGGGGCGGTGGAGGAGCGTCGCGGAGGCCAGGATCGCCACGTCCAGCACCCCCGCCAACACCAGGTAGGTGGGCGACACCAGCAGGATGTTCCCGAACAGGTAGGCCGTCAGATCCGGGGCGTAGCCCGGCGCCATGGCGATGAACAGGACCCCGAGCGCCATGCCGACGGCCCACACCATCGAGATGAGCGTCTCGAGCCCCCGGCGGTGCTGGCTGTAGGCTAGCCCTATGCCGGCGCTCGAGGCCAACCCGAAGCCGACAGCCCCGAGCATCGGATCGAACCCGAGGAGGTAGCCGAGCCCCACGCCCCCGAAGGCGGCGTGGGCGAGCCCACCGGAGATGGACGCGATCTCCTTGACCACCACGTAGCTGCCTATGACGCCGCAGGCCACGGCCGCCAGCAGGCCCGCCACCAGGGCGTCCTGGAAGAACGGGAGCGCGAGAGCGCCGCTCAACGGGCGTCCTCGTGGGCCTCGAGGAGCCGGTGGCCGTGGGCCACGACGTCCATGGGCTCCCCGTAGGCCTCCTCCAGGAGCTCGGGCGTGATCGTCCCGTGCCCGTGGTACCACACGCTTCGGTTCACGCAGGCCACGCTGTCCACGTGCCGGTTGAGGACGCCGACATCGTGAGACACGAGGATGCGCGTCATGCCGGGGCCGAGCTGCTCGAGCAGCTCGTAGAGCGTCCGGCCCACCCGGGGATCCACGCTCGACGTCGGCTCGTCCAGGAGGAGAATCTCGGGCTCGACGGCCAGCGCGCGGGCCACGAGGACACGCTGCAGCTCCCCCCCCGAAAGCTCCCCGATGGGCCGCTCCGCGAAACCGGCCAGCGCCACCTGCTCGAGCGCCCGGTCGGCTGCCTCCCGGTCTTCGGCCGACGCGGGTCCCCAGGGTCGGCCGCGGCCGAGGCGCGCCACCAGCACGGCGTCGCGGACCAGGATGGGAAAGTCGGCGTCGAACCGCGTGTACTGCGGCACGTAGCCCACCCGCCCCCGCGCCCCCCTGGGCGGGAGACCCAGCACCCGAACCCGCCCGCGATCCGGCTTCAGGAGGCCCAGCACAAGCTTCAGAAGGGTCGTTTTCCCGCCACCGTTGGGCCCGAGAACGCCCAGGAAGGCCCCGCGCTCCACCTGAAAGGTCACGTCGTCCAGCACCGGCCGGGAGCCGTAAGAGAACCACACACCTTCGAAGGACACAGCCGGCGGTGAGGCGGTCAAGGGGTCGCCCACGCATCCCGGAGCGCGCGGGCCACGTCCACCACGAGCGCCGGCCAGTTCTCCGCGAGTGGATCCAGGATCTCCGTCCGTACGCCGAGCTGGCGAGCGACGCGGTCGGCCTCACGGCGCGGCATGCCTGGCTGGATGAACAGCACGCGGAGCCCCTCCTCCCGGACCTCCTGGACAACGCGCGCCAGGTCGCGCGGGCCCGGCTCGCGGGAACCGGCCTGGATGGCCACCTGCCGAAGCCCGTGATCCCGCGCAAAGTAGTCCCACGCCGGGTGGAAGACGAGGAAGCTCCGGCCCGCGAACGGCGCCAGGATGGAGTCGGCCGCGCTCGACGCGAGGCGCATGGCGGAGAGGGTCGAATCGAGACGTGCGCGCAGAAGGGGCGCCGCGGACGGCGGCAGCAGCCCCTCGAGTGCGGCCTCCGCGCGCCGGGCCATGGTGTCCGCGCATACGGCCGACAGCCACACGTGCGGATCGTCCGGTCGGGCCCCGCAGTCCACCGCGAGCGGCACGATCCGGGTGTGCCCCATTCTCCCCAGGGCCTGCGCCCAGCTGGTCTCGAACGTGAGGCGAGGGTGACCCACGGTGAGGTAGAGGTCCGCGTCGGCCGCACGGCGGGCGATCCCCATCGAGGGCTCGTAGGTGTGCGGGCTCGCGTCGGGCGGCAGGAGCACGTGCACCTCCACCCGCTCCCCGGCGATCGACCGCACCAGGTAGGCCTCGGGGGGCACCGACACCAGCACGCGGGGAACGGTGTCGGCAGCGGAGCGAGCGCCGCTCCCGCAGGCGGCCACCGCCACCACGGCGAGCAGGGCCAGGACGGACGGCGGGCGGAGGCCGCGGAAGGCGCGCTGGCCGCGACCGTGAACGCCGACACGGCGGGGACCTCCGGCACACCGGCCTGTCTTCGCGCTGGGCGTCACAGCAGCCTCCCCGTCCGATCCGATCCACGGGCCCCGCCCCGGGTGGTCCCCCCGGGCCAGCAGGTATCCACACCGCCCCGGCGATGCAACCCGCCGGACAGCCGAGACCTCGCGGCGCGGGAGGGCCCGTGGCTTGCTCGACTGCCTGTTTCATGGCAAGCTTTCGGGGCCGAATCGAAATCGAGGTTCCGACGCGGTCCCGCCGGCTCCGGACGTCCGGACCGGGCGCCGACCTCGAGGGCGAGCGTCAGGCGTTCACTCCGGCATCGAGGAGTCCGATGTCCGCAAGTCCTTCGAATCTCGGGTCCCACCCGCCGGGCCGCTTCCTCTCCCTGCTCCCCGCCCTCCTGCTGCTCCTCGCCTCGCCACCCGCCGCCGTGCGCGCGCAGGGGTTCGGCGTGTACGAGCAGAGCACCTGCGCCATGGGCGCCGCCTCCGCGGTCGTGGCCCGGCCCTGTGACGACGGCTCCGCCATGTTCTTCAACCCGGCCGCGCTCGGTGCCGTTCAGGGCCTGACGCTGTCGGCGGGCGTCACCGGCATCGTGCCCGACGGCCGGTTCACGGCCGACCTGAACGGCGCCGTGACGAACATGAATCGACGACTCCTGCCGGTCCCGCACGCCTACGTGGCCTACGGCTTCGGTGATCGCTTCGCGGTCGGGCTCGGCCTGTACACGCCCTACGGCCTCGAGACCTCGTGGCCGGACTCGTCCGCGGCGGCGTTCCTCGGCTATGAGAGCAAGCTGCACTCCTTCTACCTCCAGCCGACCGCCTCGGTGCGTCTCACGGACCGGATCTCGATCGGGGCCGGCCTCACGGTCGTCCTCAGCACGGTGGAGCTGAACCAGCTCCTCGACCTCTCCACGCAGCCGGTGCCGGCCGGGGCGGGCGTCCCCGCCGGCACGCTGTTCGGTCAGCTCGGCGTGCCCTTCCAGACGCCCTTCGCCAGCGGACACCTCGGCTCGTCCACGGCCACGGGCGTAGGCGGGAACTTCGGGGTCCGGATCCGGCTCACCGACCGGGTCGACCTGGGAGCCAGGTACCTCACCCGGGTCACGCTGAACTACGACGGCCAGGCCACCTTCGCTCCCGTCTCGACGGGTCTCGTCCTGCCGGCTGGCAACCCGTACGGCGTCCCGGCCGGAACGCCCATGGACGCCGTGATCCAGGGATCGGGCGTGTTCCAGGGACCGCTCGGTCCGCAGGGCATCAAGACCTCGATCACGATGCCCGACCAGTTCGCCGGAGGGCTCAGCGTCCGCCCCATCGACGGCCTGCGCCTGGAGGCGGACTACCTGTGGACGCACTGGTCCCTGTTCGGCCGGCTGCCGATCCAGTTCCAGGGCGGCGCCGGTACCGAGCTGCGGATCGAGGACTACAACAACACCAGCGCCGTCCGGGTGGGGGGCGAGCTCACACTTCGCGACGGGCTGATGCTGCGGCTCGGGTACGCGTGGAACCAGGCGGCATCGCCCGACAAGACCGTGACGCCGCTCCTGCCCGAGGGTCGGCGCAGCCTGTTCGCGGCGGGGCTCGGATGGCACGCCGGGTCCCACGTGGACCTGAACGTCGCCTACAACCTCCTCCTGCAGGTCAATCGACGTGGACGGACCCGGGACCCGCTGCCGGGGGTCCAGCCCACGGCGGCGCTCAACAACGGCGAGTTCCACTTCCTGGGGCACCTCCTCGCCACGACCGTCACGGTCCACTTCTAGGGTACGGGAGTCGAAGGCCATGTCTGGATTCGAGGGATCGAGAGAGCTCGGGCGGCCAAGGGGCGGTCTCCGCGGCTCCAGGCCCGCCCACTTCGCGCTGGCCGCGTGCGTGGCGCTGGGGGCGACGGGATGCAAGAACGTGCTCGAGCCACCCGGCCCGACCGGCGGGCAGCTGTTCGACCGCTACGTCGCCTTCGGCAACAGCATCACGGCCGGCTTCCAGTCCGCGGGCATCAACGACAGCACGCAGCAGCAATCCTACGCCGCCCTCTTCGCGCAGATGGCGGGCACGACTTTCAACCAGCCCCTCCTCGCGAGTCCGGGCTGCCCGCCGCCCGCGGTGAACATCTACACCGGCGAGGTCGTGGGGGGCCCGGCGGCTCCCCCGTGCGCGCTCCGGGACCGGCAGATCCCGCCGGTCCTCAACGACGTGGCCGTGCCGGGCGCGGCGGTCATCGACCCGCTCACCAACCTGGCCGACAGCAGCCGGGCCAACACGCTCACCACCCTGATGCTGGGGGGGCGCACCCAGTTCCAGGCCGCCCGCGCGGCCGACCCCACCTTCGTGACCGTGTGGATCGGCAACAACGACGTGCTCGACGCGGCGCTGTCCGGTGACACCACGCTGATCACGCCGCAGGCCACCTTCACGGCCCGCTACCGGGCCCTGGCGGACAGCATCGCTCGCCTGCCGAGCCTGGAGGGCGCGGCCCTCCTCGGGGTCGGCTTCGTGAAGTACATCCCCAACCTCTCCCTCGGCGCCGCCTACTGGCTCGCCAAGCAACAGAACCAGCTTCCGCCCACCTTCCAGGTCAGCAACGACTGCGCGCCCTCGGCCTACGGCGGCGTGGGAGAGGCTGCGCGGGTGCCGTTCGCCTACGGGTTCGGCGTGCTCATGGCGCAGGCACTCCAGGGCCAGGTCGTGACGCTCGACTGCGTGAACGATCCGCCGGTACTCAACCCGGACGAGGTGGCGGCCGTGCACCGCGCCGTGGAGGGGTACGACGCCACGATTCAGGAGGTCGCGCAGAACCACAACTGGGTCTTCCTGGACCCGAACGTCCTCCTCCTGGACGAGCTCCAGAAGGGCAACATCCCGCCCTTCCCCACCACGTCGGGCACCGCGGCGGTGGACCAGCCGTTCGGACCGATGTTCAGCAAGGACGGCGTGCACCCCAGCGCGACCGCGCACGTGCTCATCGCCAACGCGCTCGCCCAGGCGGTCGCCTCCCGCTACAAGACGAGCCTGCCGAACCAGTAGCGGTAGCTTCCTCGCTTCGCCCGAGTTAGCGGACCGACGGTCTTCCCATCGGTCCCCGCGGGTCCCGGCGGCGGACCCGAAGCCGCCGTCACGGGTATGCCCGCGCACCACCGGAGGGACCGGACCGCGACCGGAGTCCCGGACGCACCGGTGTCACGACATCCGACACTCGACCGAGTCCGCCACGGAAGCAGGAGTCGCATGAACGCCGGTTTCGACGCTCCCGCACGCCGCCCGCTCACGTGGGTGGGTCTGGTGATCCTCCTCCTCGTCGCCTCGGCCTGCGCCACGGCCGGCGGAGGGACCGCCCCCGCCGCCGAGACCATGCCGGCCGCCGCCGGGCCGGCCGCGGCCCCGGACACGCTCCTCCTCCCCGGGCCCGACATCCGGTCCGCGGCCGACACGGCCCGCCTCACGGGACACGAGCTCGGGACGATGTGGACGTTCGAGAATCCGCCGCTGGACTACTGGAAGGCCCGCTACGGCTTCGAGCCCTCGCCGTCCTGGCTGCAGCACGTTCGCCTGGCGTCCCTGCGCTTCGGACAGATCTGCTCGGCCTCGTTCGTGTCGCCGGACGGCCTGGTGATGACCAACCACCACTGCTCGCGCGACTGCGTCTCGGCCGTCTCTCCGACGGACAGCGACTACGTGGCCAACGGGTTCTACGCCCCCACTCGGGCCGACGAGAAGCTGTGCCCGGACCTGTACCTCGACCAGCTCGTGGCGATCACGAACGTCACAGACAGCGTGCGCGGGGTCACCCCGGCCGGCGCCGGTGACGAGGCGGTGGCCGAGGCTCGCGACAGCGCCGAAGCGCGGCTCGAGCGACGCTGCGAGGACGGTCCCCAGGTCCACTGCCAGGTCGTGAACCTCTACCACGGCGGGCAGTTCCAGCTGTACCGCTACCACCGCTACGCGCCCGTGAAGCTCGTGTTCGCGCCCGAGCTGCAGGCGGGCTACTTCGGCGGGGACGACGACAACTTCACCTATCCGCGCTTCGCCCTCGACGTGGCGTTCTTCCGCGCCTACGCGCCCGACAGCACGGAGCCCATCCACCCCGAGAACTACTTCCGCTGGGACTCGAGCGGTCCCGACGAGGGCGAAGCGGTCTTCCTCACCGGAAACCCGGGCTCGACGGACCGGCTCGCCACCGTGAGCGAGCTCCTGTACGAGGGCCGCTATCAGCATCCGTTCCGGCTCCAGTACTTCCACGAGATCGCGGATTTCTACCGTGAGATCGAACAGAGGAACCCGGCGGCCGCCAGGCAGATCCGCGAACGGTTGTTCGAGATCGAGAACACGATCAAGAGCTACACGGGCGAGCTGAAGGGACTGCGCGACGCGGACCTCATGGGCGAGAAGCTGGCGTGGGAGCGCGCCTTCCGTGACAGCGTGGCCTCCAATCCCGCCCTGAAGCGGAAGTACGGCGACGTGTGGGACCGGGTCGCGCGGATCGCGCGCGAGAAGCTGGACATCGCCGCTGCCCGGACCCTGGACGACCCGGGCTTCCTGGGCTCCCCGTACGTGAGCCTGGCCGGCGAACTTGTCGACTACGTCCGCTATCATGGACAGCCGGCCGACTCACTGCCCGAAGGCCTGACGTCCGAACGGATCCAGCAAATGGGCCAGCACCTGCGGTCGGGCGTCTCGCCGGATCCGGGCACGAGCGCGCGCATCCTGCGCATCCGGCTGGACCTGGTACGGGACTGGCTTCCCACGGATGACACGCTCCGGCGGCTGGTCTTCCGGCCGGGAGAGAGTCCCACGGATGCGGCCCGCCGGCTGGTGGAGAGCTCGCGGCTAGGCGATCCCACCTTCCGCGAAGCGCTCATGAACGGGGGCCGGACGGCCATCGACACGACCTCCGACCCCATGATCGCGCTGGTCCGCATGATGGACGCGCGCTATCGCCGCCTGGATCCGCGCTGGAAGCAGCTCGGCGCGGCCGAGACCGTGCAGGAGGGCCGGCTGGCCGAGGCCCTGTTCGCGGTGTTCGGCACCAACGTCCCGCCGGACGCGACCTTCACGCTCCGCATCTCGGACGGTGTCGTGAAGCGCTACCCTTACAACGGGACGGTGGCCCCGGCGTTCACCAACTTCTACGGTCTCTATGCACGGGCCGCCGCCTTCGGGGACACCTTCCCCTTCGAGCTCGCGCGCCACCTCGAGACAGCACGGGATTCCCTCGACCTGAAGACGCGGTTCGACTTCGTGTCCACGAACGACATCGCCGGTGGCAACAGCGGCAGTCCGGTCGTGGACCGCCAGGGCCGCGCGGTGGGCGTGGCCTTCGACGGCAACATCGAGCAGCTCCCGAACAACTACCTGTTCCGGGACGAGCGTGGCCGCACGGTGGCCGTCGACGCGGCGGGGATCACAGAGGCGCTCGAACACGCCTATCACGCTCGTGCGCTGGTCGACGAGCTCCTCGGCCGCTCCGGCACCTCCCGAGGGAATGGAGGCGACTGAGCGGGTCGGCTCGCCACGGGAGCGTGTTCTCGGCGTGACCCGGGCCCGGTACGCCGAGGCCCGCATCCTCGTGGTGGACGACGAGCCCGCCAACGTCGAGCTCGTCCGGGCTATCCTGACGCCGGCCGGATACCGTGATATCCGGGGCACGACCGATGCGTTCGAGGCACTCGGGATGTGTCTCGTCGAGCCTCCGGATCTCCTCATCCTGGACCTGCGCATGCCCGGGATGAGCGGATCCGAGCTCCTGGAGCGCCTGCGCGAGGAGCTGGCCGACTTCTGCCTGCGGCCGTCCCTGGTGCTCACCTCGGAGCGCTCCCGCGAGGCCAAGCGCCGCGCGCTCGGCACCGGCGCTCGCGACTTCCTCACCAAGCCCGTCAGCCCCACCGAAGTGCGGCTCCGGGTGGCCAACCTGCTCGAGATGCGCTTCCTGCACCTGGCGCTCCAGCAGAAGAACGACCTCCTCCAGGCGACAGTTCGCGCCAGGACGGCCGAGCTCGAGGAGGCACGCCTCGAGATCCTCGAGCGCCTGGCCCTGGCCGCCGAGTGGAGGGACGACGACACGGGCGAGCACATCCGCAGGGTGGGCCGCCTGGCGGCCGACCTGGCCCGGATGCTGGGACTGGGATCCGACGAGGCGGCGCTCATCGGGCGCGCCGCCCCGCTCCACGACGTAGGGAAGATCGGGATCCACGATTCCATCCTGCTCAAACCGGGCCCCCTGGACGCGCGGGAGTTCGAGGTCATGCGCGCCCACACCACCATCGGGGGCGAGATCCTGTCGGGAAGTCGTTTCCCATCGCTGAGGGCGGCGGAGGAGATCGCCCGGCATCACCACGAGAACTGGGACGGCTCCGGTTACCCGGTGGGTCTGGCGGGAGAGACGATCCCGCTTCGCGCCCGGATCGTCGCGATCGCCGACATGTTCGACTCGCTCACGCACGAGCGGGTGTACAAGGCCGCCTGGACATCGGAGGCCGCTCTCGCGGAGATCCGAAGGGCGGCGGGCAGCAAGCTCGACCCGCGGCTCACGGAGCTGTTCCTGTCGCGAGCGCGTCCCGGGTCCCGGGCGTGAGGTCGGCTGGAGCCTTCCTCCGGCGCGCCCCCTGCGCCCTGTTCGCGGGAGCCCGCGCCCTGGTCGTGCTCGGCTGCGCGTCGGCCGCCCCGGAGCCGCCCGAGGCCGTCCCTTCCCCGACGCCTCCCGCCCTTCCCTCCCACGCGCTCCCCGGCGTCGCCATGGGTCCGACCGAGCTCACGGCCCCCGAGCTGCTTCGCGCCGCCGGTGTCTCGCTGGAGGCCGGCCGCTATACGCGGGCCGACTCCGTCCTCCTGGGCGTGTGGCTGGGGTGCGGCGACACACCGGCCGGCCGGCGCGCGCTCCTCCTCCTGGCCGGAACGCGGCTCGATCCCCGAAACGCGACCGCGGATCCCACCGCCGCCGCCTGGGCGGCGGCGCGCTACCTGTCGCTGAGCGGAAGCGGGGACTGGAGCCAGCCCCTGGCCCGGCAGCTCTACCTGGTCTCCCTGGAGCTGGGGGCCGACACGGTACCGGTCGCCGCGCTCGAGCCGGTGCCCGTTTCCGCCACCCGGCCGCCCGCCGAGGACCCCGGTCCGCCGCAGGTGCCCTCCCTCGGCTCCTGTGATGCGGCCGGATCGACGGACTGGAGCACCGGGCCGGGGCTGCCGCTGCCGCACCTGGCTTCCCGCTCCGTGACCCGGCAGCTCGCCGAGCTCCAGACCCGCATCGCGGCACTGGAGAGAGAGCTGGACCGGATCCGCAAGACCCTGCACCCCTAGGGAGGCCGACGCCGGCGTGTCGGTCCAAACCCGCCTCGTCTCGACCCTGGGCCTGGTCGCGGCCCTCCTGGTCGTTCCGGCCATCTACGGGGTCATCCACCTCCGTGAGGTCCGCGACATCGCCCTGGATCTCCAGGGCCGCGATGCGGCGGCTTCCCTGGCGGTGGGTCGCCTCGAAGCCGCCATCGGCCAGCTCGACTGGTCCGAACGCTCCTACATCGCGGTCCAGGCGGAGGGAGCCCGGCGGAACATGTACGCCGCCCTGGACAGCGCTACCCGTGCCCTGCGAGACCTGCGGGGATCGGGCTTCGGAGACGAGGCGCGACCGGTCGCCGCCCTCCTGTCCGTGCTCGGGCGGTCGACCGCCCGAACGGAAGTTCTGGTCCGTTCCGGCCGGGTCTCCGCCGCGACCGAAGCCTTCGAGCGGCTGAAGCCGTTGTTCGATCGGGCCCGCGGCTCCCTGCCCCCCCTGGCCGAGGCCATCGACCGCCGAGGCTCCGATGCAGCGGAGCGGGCCCGGCGCCTCAGCAGCGCCGCGGCGCGCGGCACGCTCGTCACGCTGATCGCGGCCAGCGTGCTGGTCGTGCTCATCGGGAGCTGGCTCACTGGATCCCTGACGGTGCCGATCCGGCGGCTGGGGCGTGCCACCCGCCGGGTCGCGCGCGGGGAGTTCGACGCTCCGTCGGACCTCCCCTACGACCGCAGAGACGAATTCGGGGAGCTGAGTCGGTCCTTCCGGGCCATGACGCAGCAGCTGGAGGAGCTCATGCGGCTCCGGGCGGAATTCGTGAGCATGGCGTCCCACGAGCTCAAGACGCCCCTCAACGTGGTGGCCGGGTACAGCGAGATGCTCGGAGCCGGCGAATACGGCGACCTCTCGCCCGGCCAGCGGCGAGCGGTAGAGCAGATCCACGAACAGGCCGGAATCCTGGACCGCCTGGTCACGCAGCTCCTGGACATGAGCCGACTGGAGACCGGCACCTTCTCCGTGGAGATGGAGCCCGTGCAGGTGGGGCAGCTCCTGCGGGGCCTGGAGGACGGCTTCCGACCCCTCGCGTCCCAGCGCGGAGTCGAGTTCTCCGTGGGCGCGGAGCCCACGACCCCGGAAGTCCTGGAAGGCGACGTGGACCGGCTGCGCAACGAGGTGTTCGGCAACCTCCTCTCCAACGCCTTCAAGTTCACCCCCTCGGGCGGCTCGGTCGGCGTCACGGCGCGTGGAGAGGGCGACGCGGTCCTGTTCGAGGTGGCGGACACGGGTCCGGGGATCGCGCCGCAGCACCTCGCCTTCATCTTCGAGAAGTACTACCAGCCCTCGCGCGAGGCCCGGGCGCTGGGCACGGGCCTTGGCCTCGCCATCGCCCGGGACGTGGTGGTCGCCCACGGAGGCACGATCGCGGTCGACAGCGCGTCCGGGTCGGGAGCTCGCTTCGTCGTCACCCTCCCGGTCGCGCAGCCGGGCCGCGCCCCCCGCGTGGCGCCGGGAGCCGTCCCCGGAGGTGGCGCCGGAGGCGGCGGCTCACCCGGCGGTGGGCGGAGGCCGAGAGCCGGCGCTCCGCAGGCGGGCCGCCGCGCAGGCCGCCTGTCCGTAGGAGAGCCCCCCGTCGTTGGGCGGAAAGGCCCCGGGAACCAGGGGCCGCAGGCCGTCCTCCGTGAGTAGGGTCGCCGTGCGCTCCAGGAGGCGTACGTTCTGGAACACGCCGCCCGAGAGGACCACGGTCTCCACCCCGTGTCGCCCGGCCTCCCCGCGGCAGGCCGCCGCCGTGCCGCGCGCGATCGCCTCATGGAAGCGTGCCGCCATCCGGCCCGCGGGCTCGCCGCGCTCGAGGTCGGCGAGGAGCTCGCGCAGGGTGGCCCGCGCGTCGAGCCGCCGGAGGCCGCCGGGACCCTCGACGTAGGGGAGCGGATACGCTTCGCCGCGGCTAGGTCCGGGCCCCGCCGCGCTCGCCGCCATCTCGAGCTCGATGGCCGCCTGCCCCTCGTAGGTGACGCGCAGGCGTAGGCCGCACAGGGCCGAGGCCGCGTCGAACAGCCGCCCCATGCTCGTGGTCACTGGCGACGCGAACCCGCTCACCACCAGGCGGACGACGTTCCTCCACTCCGCCTCGTCCACCCGGCCCTCGAAGACCGACGGCAGGACGGGGGCGGGTCCCGGCCGCTCCACCTCTTCGAGCTCGCACAGCCACGCGCAGGCCATGCGCCACGGCTCGCGGATGGCGGCCTCCCCCCCCGGAAGGCGTACCGGCCACAGGTGACCCACCCGCTCAGAGTCGGCGAGGTCTCCCAGCAGCAGCTCGCCGCCCCACACCGTTCCGTCCGTGCCCAACCCCGTGCCGTCGAAGATCGCCCCGAGGGCCGGGCCCCGCTCCCCGTGCTCGGCCAGGCATCCCGCCAGGTGCGCGTGGTGGTGCTGGACGCCCACGAGCTCGAGGCCCGCGCTGCCCGCCGGCGGGCGCTCCGCTCGCTCCCTCGCGTAGCGCGTGGACAGGTACTCCGGGTGCAGGTCGTGGACGATCACCTCGGGCTCGACCTCGAACAGCCGCGCCAGGTGCGCGATGCCCTCCTCGTAGGAGAGCAGCGTCTCGTAGTTCTCGAGGTCGCCGATGTGCGGACCCACCCAGATCCGGGCGCCCCGGGCCAGCGAGAAGGTGTTCTTGAGATGCGCGCCGCACGCGACCATCGGCCGTGGAGCGTCGACGGGGAGCCCCGCCGGAGCCGGCACGAAGCCGCGCGAGCGCCGCAGCATCATCGGACTCCGCTCCCCGGCCACGGTCACGACCCGGACCACCGAGTCGTCGGTCCTCGTCTCGATCGGGCGGTCGTTGAGGAGGAAGTGGTCGGCGATCCCCGCCAGCCGCTCCAGCGCCTCCTCGTCGCGGTAGCAGATGGGCTCGTGCGAGACGTTGCCGCTCGTCATGACGAGCGGCACGCCGGCGTGGGCCAGCAGCAGGTGGTGGAGCGGCGAGTAGGGCAGCATGACGCCGAGGTCGCGGTGGCCCGGCGCCACGGCCTCCGCCACCCGCGCCCCCGGCCGGCGCCGGGCCAGCACGATGGGGCGCTCGACCCCCGTGAGCAGCGCCTCCTCCTCCGCGCCGAGCTCGACCAGCGCCCGGGCCGCGTCCAGGTCCGGGACCATGAGCGCAAAGGGCTTGTCCTCGCGGCGCTTTCGGCCTCTCAGCCGCGCGACGGCCGCCTCGTCGTCGGCCCGGCAGGCCAGGTGGAAGCCGCCCAGCCCCTTCACCGCCACGATCGCGCCCTCGAGGAGAGCCCTCGCCGCCGCCTCGACCGGGTCACGGGCCTCGTCGACCGCGACCGGCTCGCCCGAGGCGCCCGTGAGCCTGACGGAGGGGCCGCACACCGGACAGGCGTTGGGCTGGGCGTGGAAGCGGCGGTCGGCGGGATCCTCGTACTCGCTCCGGCAGGCGTCGCACATGACGAACGACGCCATGGTCGTGTTGGGGCGGTCGTAGGGGATCCCGCGCACGATCGTGAAGCGCGGGCCGCAGTTCGTGCAGTTGATGAACGGGTACCGAAAGCGGCGGTCGGACGGGTCCAAGAGCTCCCGCAGGCAGTCCTCGCAGGTGGCCGTGTCAGGGGAGACCTGGGCCGTCGGCGCCCCGCCCTCCTCGCTGACCAGGATCTCGAAGCTCTCCGCTCCCTCCGGGGAAGCGGCCTCCGCCGTCACCCGCTCGATCCGCGCGAGCGGCGGAGCCTCCGCTTCGAGTCGCTCCAGGAATCGGTCGACGGAGGCCCGGGGGCCCTCGACTTCGATCTCCACCCCCCGTGCATCGTTGCGCACCCAGCCGCCCAGGTCGAGCTCAGCGGCCATGCGGTACACGTAGGGCCGAAAGCCCACGCCCTGCACGGTGCCTTCCACGCGGAGGCGGACTCGACGGAGGTCGTTCGGAGATGGGCACATGGAGGAAACGTAGCCGGGGGAAGCCGCTCGGGCACCGGTCCCGCGGGCGGACCCGCCCTGCCGGGCGACCCCGTTCCATCCGGCGAACGTCAGGCTTCCGCCGCCTCGTCCTCCGGCTGAATGCGCAGCGGCGAGTCCATCGCGGCGGGCCCGGATCCGTCCGGGAGCAACCGGTCCTCCGGGAGAGCCAGCCGCCGGTCGATGAGCTTGTCGATTCCCTCGACCGTGATCGCGAGCTGCCCGGTGTCGAGCACCTCGACCCAGCCGTGCTGCCGCATATACCAGAGGGGAAACCGCAGGTGATCCTCGGGCACGCCCAGGACGCGCTCGAGCGTGAGGATCCCCATCCCGCCCGCGTCCGGGTCCCGCCTGCGCTCCACGTAGAGCAGGGAGAGGACGGCGTGGAGCGTCCGGCGGTCCTCCTCCCGGCCGTTCGCCGCCGACTTCTGGTCGTAGATCTTCCACTGCAGCGTCCGCACCTCGTCGTAGACGACGTCGTAGGCGGCGCGACGCTCGGGGTCGGAGAGCACCTCGTAGGCGGCGTGCACCATGCCGAAGCGGTCGCCGTCGCCCGTGGACGGGTTGTCCGGGTGGTAGCGCTTGGCCAGCAGCCGGAACACCCGCTCCACCGTCTCCTCGCCGGCGCGGGGGCTGAGCTGCAGGACCTCGTAGTGGTCGACGAACGGCTGCTCCAAGTCAGCCTCCTCTGTTCAGTCGGAGATGCGCACGGCTCGGTGGGGTGCTTCCCATGCCGGAGGTGGGATTCGAACCCACAAGGGCTTTCGCCCAACGGATTTTGAGTCCGTCGCGTATGCCAGTTCCGCCACTCCGGCGCCGAGCCTCCGCGGGAGCGGACGGCGCGGCGACCCGCCGGCGAGCGAGCCGCACCCCGAAGATAGAGGCCCGGCCTCGCAGCGACACCCCCGCCTTCCCGCTTCCTACCCGTCCCGCGCGGCGCCCCGCCCGAGCTTCGGACAGGTTCATACGTTTGATAGCCTTGTTCTCTCTTGTTATAATGTAGATTAGGATCTATGATATAATGTGTCTTCTAGCCACGATCCACTGGTATGCCACCGGGATGGCGACCAGCACGAACAGGGTGCTGGACAGGAGGCCGCCGATCGTGGCGAGGGCGAGCGCGTTCCAGATGTTCGAGTCCTGGCTCCCCGCGAACAGGACGAGCGGCAGGAGTCCGAGGACCGTCGTGGCTGTGGTCATGAGGATGGGGCGCACCCGCTCCAGGGTGCCGCGCAGGATGGCCTCGCGGGGGCCGAGCCCCTCCCGCTCCCGGAGCTCCCCGATGTGGTAGACGACCAGGATGGCGTTGTTCACCACGATCCCGGTCATCATGATCGTCCCGATGTAGGCCGTGCGCGTGAACGAGGCGTCCGTGTAGAAGAAGACCAGGAACACCCCGATGAGGGCGAGCGGCAGCGTGAGGAGGACCACGAAGGGCGCCGCCAGCGACTCGAACAGGGCGGCCGTGGTCATGTAGATGAGGAGCACGGCGAAGCCGAGGGCCAGGTAGACCTCGCCCTTCTGCTCCGAGGAGAGCCGGTAGGGCTCCTGCTTCTCGATCCGGTAGCCGGGCGGCAGGTGCATGGCGTCCAGGACCGCGTCCCGCTCCACGTCGCCGAGCTTCCGGGGCCCGCGGAACTCCCACGCCACGGTGCGCCGGTACTGCTGGTCCTCCCGGACGATGCGGGCCAGGACCTCGCGCCGGCGCACCGTGGCCACATCTCCCACGTCGGCGTGCCGTCCGCCGGCTCCCCGCACCCGCAGCCCCTCCAGCCCCCGGACGTCGAGGTCCTGGTAGCCGGCCAGCTTCACCTCGAGCGGGTACTCCCGGTCCCCCACGTGCACCTGTCCCCCCAGGGCGCCCCCCGGCGCGCTCCCGCTCACGTCGGCGCTCACGTAGTCGAGGAGGTCCTTCACGGACAGCCCGTAACCGGCCAGGGCCGCGCGGCGCGGCGCGAGGGCGTACTCGAAGGCCCTGTCCTGCTCGTACCAGGCGCCGCTCGAGTTGGGGTCCACGTTGCGGATGCGGCTGAAGTGCTTCAGCCGCGCGGCGAGCTGATCGGCGTAGTCGCGCAGCGCCAGGTAGTTGTAGCCGTACAGGTTCACCGAGTAGTTGGGGGGAGAGCCGCCGCCCCCGTAGAAGCTGGGCCCGTAGCCGTACACCCGGACGTCCACACCGGAGAAGCCGTAGCTGTAGGCCACCATGCGCTGCTTGATGGCCACCGGCACCTGGGTGCGCTCCAGCGCCTTCGGGAAGGTGACCTTGATGAAGGCGTACTGGGGAAGGACGGTGGCCTCGTACCGCTTCACCTCGGGGAGCGTGGCCAGCCGGGCCTCGAACGAGCGGGTCAGCGCGTCGGTCCGCTCCAGGCCGGCCCCGCGCGGGAAGGTGATCTGGATCGAGATGTACGTCTGCTGGCCGAAGTAGCTGCTCCAGGTGATGCCCCGGGTGACGTGCGCGTCGAACAGCCTCCAGCTCCCCCACAGCGCCCCCGCGCACACCAGCACGACCAGGAGCGGGTGGTCCAGGGCCCCGGAGAGGAGCGCCCGGTAGCCGCGCACGTAGAAGGGAGGGGGCCGCCGGCCGGCCGGGCGCGGCGCGCCCTCGGCCGCGCTCGTGCCTCCCGCCGCGTCTGCGCCCGCCGCCCCGGTCGGGCCGGCCATAGCCGTGCCGGGCGCCACGTCCCTCGCCGCGCTCCCCCGCCCTTCCCTCCAGCCTCCCAGCCGCGCCGCCATGGCGGGCACGAAGGTGAAGGCCACGAACAGGCTGGCCAGGATCGAGAAGCCGACCGCGAAGGCGAGCGGCACGTAGTAGAGCCGCAGCTCCCCCTGCAGGAACAGGAAGGGGACGAGGACGATGGCCGTGGTCGCGGTCGACGCGACCACCGGGAGGACGACCTGCCGGGCGCCCCGGATGGCCGCCTCCAGCCTCCCCTCCCCCGCTTCGCGCCGGCGCTCGACGTTCTCGAGCACCACGATGCCGTTGTCGACCACCAGCCCGAAGCCCCACGCCAGGCCGGCCAGGGTGAGGACGTTGAGCGAGAAGCCTCCCAGGTAGAGACCGTTCACGGCGGCCAGCACGCTGAACGCGATCGTCCCGAACACGGTGAGCACCGCCCCGAGCGAGCGCAGGAAGAGCATGAGGACGAGGAAGATCACCGCGGCCGCGGCGAGCGCGCGCAGCCGGAGGTCGGAGAGCTGCGCCTTGATGTCCTGGCTCTGGTCCTGGTCCAGCTCCAGCGAGGCCCCCGGCGGGAGGAGCGCCCGGAGCGAGTCCACCTCCGCCTTGACCCGGTCGGCCACGTCGATGGCGTTGGAGCCCGCCTGCCGGCCCACCTGGAGCGAGACCGTGGGCTGCCCGTCGATGCGGTGGTAGCTGGTGGCCGGCGCCTCCTCGAGGCGCACGCGCCCGATGTCCCGGAGGCGCACGGCTCCCTGGGGGCGCGGGAGGACGACCAGCTCCTCGAGGTCGGCGACCGAGGCGGCCCGGGAGCGGATCGAGAGGTCGAGCCGCCGGCCAGCGAGGACGACCGACCCGGCCGGCCGCGCCTCGTCCAGGGCCAGCAGGCGCGAGCGCACCTCGTCGGGCGTGAGCCCGTAGCCGGCCAGCCGGTCGGGGTCCAGCTCGACGGAGAGGATCCGCCGGCGCCCGCCGGACACCCGGGCGAAGGAGACGCCGTCCATGGACAACAGCCGCGGCCGCACCTCCTGCCTCACGGCCTCGGCCAGCCTCGTGGAGGTGTAGGGCCCCCGCACCTGCCAGGAGAGGAAGGGCCGGGTCTGCTGGGAGAACTCGTCGGGCACGTAGGGCTCGACCGAGGTCGTGGCCCCGGCCGGGAGCTCGTCGTGGAGCGCCGCGACCCGCTCGCCCAGGTCGAGCCGCGCGAACTCCATGCGGGTGCCGCGCGCGAACTGGACATCGATCTCGGCCGACGACCCGGTGCCGCGGGGGTCGGCCCGCGAGGTCGAGGTCACCTTGCGCACCCCGCCCACCTGCTGGGCCGCCTCCTCCAGCGGCGCGGTGACCTGCGACTCGAGCAGCTCGGGCGAGGCGCCCGGCCAGCTCGCGGTCACGGTGAGGCGCGGGTAGCTCACCTCGGGCAGGAGCTCGATCGGGATGAGCCGGAAGCTGTACGCGCCGAGAGCGAGGAGGGCCGCGTACAGCGCCGCGGTGGCCACCGGCCGCCGGACCGAGAGCTCGATCACGGGCTCACGCGCCCGGCACGGCCGCGGCGGGCCCCGTCACGCCCTCCCCCCGCCCCGCCACCAGCGAGTAGACCACCGGCACCACGATCAGGGTGAGGAGGGTCGAGGCGGTGAGCCCCCCGATCACGGCCACGGCGAGGGGCGCCCTCAGGTCCGCACCCGCGCCCCAGCCGAGCGCCATCGGAAGGAGCCCGAACACCGTGGTCACCGTGGTCATGACGATGGGCCGCAGCCGCAGCCGGCCCGCCTCGAGGATGGCGGCCCGCAGGGTGAGCCCCGCGGAGCGGCGCTGGTTGATGAAGTCCACCTTCACGATCGCGTCGTTCACCACGATCCCGATCAGGATCACGAGCCCGATGCCGCTCATCACGTTGAGGCCATCGCGGGCCACCCACAGGGCCGGCACCGCGCCGATGGCGGCCAGCGGCACGGAGATGAGCACGACCAGGGGCTGGCGCACCGACTCGAACTGGGCGGCGAGGATGAGGTAGACGAGGAGGAGGGCGAGCCCGAACGCGAACAGGAGGGAGCGGAAGCTCTCCCGCATCTCCTCGTTCTGGCCGCCGACGCGCACGCTGATCCCGGCCGGCGCCTGCAGGCTCGCCAGGCGGCTCCGTGCCTCCGCCACCGCGCGCGAAAGCCCCGTCCCGGTCACGTCGGCCAGGACCTGGACCGTGCGCGCCTGGCCGTCGTGGCGGATCTCGACCGGCGCGTAGTCGCGGTGCGCCCGTACCAGGGCCGAGAGCGGCACCCCGCCCACCGTGAGGCCGAGGACGTCGGGGAGGTCGGTGCGCGCCGCGGCCGGCAGCACCACCCGGATCCCCACCTTGCGGGAGAACTCGCTGAACGGCCGGGTGGTCTGCGCGCCCCGCAGGTACGCCTCCACCTGGTCGGCCACCTGGCGCACGGTGAGCCCGTAGCGGGCCACCGCGTCCCGGTCGATGTCGACCGCGAGCTCGGGCTGGGTGCGGCGAAGGTCGACGCGCGGGTCCGCGAAGTGCGGGCTCCCAGCCAGCCGCGCCCGCGCCGACTCGGCCACGGCCACGAGCTCGTCCAGGCTCTCGCCCTTCACCTGGACGGCCAGGTCCGCCTCGCCGGCGCCCAGCGCCCGCCCCAGCGAGCTGGCCCGGCCGGTCTCGAAGGACACGTAGCGGGGGTCGACGCCGGCCGCCGCGATCCGGCGCCGCACCGAGGCCACGACGTCGCGGGCGGGCGGAGCCCCGGAGGCGAGCTGCACCTCGAGGGCCGCCGTGCTCACGCCCGACAGCTCGGTGGCCGCGACCTCGGAGCTCCGGGCCCGGCCGACCCGGGCGAACACGCTCTCCACGCCCCTCGTGTCCCGAAGGACGCCCTCGATGCGGGCCGCGGTCCGGGACGTCACCGGGAGCGGCGTGCCGGTCGGGAGCTGCAGGTCGACGCGGAAGGCGCCCTCGTTCACCCGCGGCATGAGGCTGCGCGGCAGCGTCTCCCCCAGCAGCACGGCCGCCACGAGGAGGCCGGCCGTCCACCCGAGGACGGCGCCGCGGTGCTCCAGCGACCACTCGAGGGCCGCCTCGTAGCGGGCCGCGAAGCGGCGGAAGCGCCGGTCGAACGCCTCGAACACCGGCGTGGTGACCCGGGCGACGGCCCGGCCGCAGGCGTGGTACAGCTCCCGGTAGCTGTCCCGCACCGAGCCGCCCACGAAGCGCGCGCCCCGGGCCGCTCCGGTGGTCGCGGCCGCGCTCCATCGCGCCGCGACGCGGATCCCGCGCAGGACGCGTCCCCCCGGCGCGGGAAGCCGTCCCGGGGGCGGCGACCCGCCGCCCCCGGCGCTGCCGGCCGGCGGCGGGACGGGAGTTCCCGCCGTCTCCCCCGTCCCGGCACGACCGGCCGACCCGGCCGCCCCCTCCAGCGGGCGCCAGCTCCCGAACCGGGCCGCCATCACCGGGAGGAGGGTGAGCGCCACCAGGAGGGAGGCCAGGAGCGAGAAGGCCACGGCCAGCGACAGGTCCCCGAACAGCGCCCCCGCCACCCCCTTCACGTACAGGACCGGCCCGAACACGGCCACTGTGGTCAGGGTGGACGCCGTGATGGCGCCCGCCACCTCGCTGGCCCCGCGCGAGGCCGCCAGCCGGGCGCCCGCCCCCTCCTCCTCCCGGTGCCGGAACACGTTCTCGAGCACCACGATCGAGTTGTCCACCAGCATCCCGACCCCGAGCGCCAGGCCGCCCAGCGACATGACGTTGAGGCTCACGTTCGCGAAATAGCACAGCGCGAACGCCGCCAGCACCGAGATCGGGATCGACAGGCCGATGGCCACCGGGTAGCGGGGATCCCGCAGGAACAGGAACAGGACCAGGAAGGCCAGCAGCCCGCCGAGGAGGAGCGACTGGACCACGTTGGAGATCGCCTGGCGGATGAACACCGCCTGGCTCGAGGCCACGGTCAGGTGGATCCCCGGGTACTCGGAGCGGAGCTGGTCCAGCGTGGCCCGCACCTGGCCCGCCACCCGCACCGTGTTGGTGCCCGACTCCTTGTAGACCTGGAGCCCGATGGCCGGCTGGCCGTCGAACCGCGAGATCGTCTGCGCGTCGGCCACCGTGTCGAGCACGGTGGCCACCTGGTCGAGCCGCACCGGGGCCGGCGTCCCCGCGGAGCCGCCCCGGCCGCCGCTTCCCGGCCGGCCGCTCCCCGCCGCGCCGCTCCCGCGGCCCGCGGCCCCGCCGCCGGACCCTCCCTCCGGGCCCACGGTCACCTCGCGGAGCTGGTCCACGTCGGTGAACTGGCCCATGGTGCGCAGGCTGTACTGGAAGCGGCCCCGCCGGATCATGCCGCCGGGGGCGCTGTAGTTGGCCTGGTCCAGCGCGCTCGTGATGTCGGAGAGCGACAGGCCGTGTGCCTGGAGCCGGTCGGGGTCCACCACGACCCGGAGCTCCCGCTCGGGCGCCCCCGTCACGGCCGCCAGCGACACGCCGTCCAGCTGCTCGAGGCGCCGCTTGAGCACGGTCTCGGAGAGCTGCGCCAGCGGCTCCAGCCCCTCGCCCGTGACCGCCACCGTGAGGATCGGGTCGCTGGTCGGGTCCGAGGTGAGGATGTCCGGTCGGTCGGCCGTCTCGGGGAGCGAGTTCCTCAGGTCCTCGAGCTGCTCGCGCACGTGCAGAGCCGCGAACTCCATGTCCGTGCCCCAGCCGAACTGGAGCCGCACGAGCGACTGCCCTTCCCGGGACGTCGAGGTGACGCGCCGCACGCCCGGCACGCGCCCGAGCTGCTCCTCGATCGGGTCCGTCACGTAGCGCTCCACCTCCGTGGGGCCCGCCCCCCGGTAGTTAGTCCACACCGACAGCGTCGGGAACGCGATGTCCGGGAGGAGGTCGATCGGGAGGCGCACGAAGGAGACGATCCCGAGGACGGCCACGGCCACGTAGAACATCGACGTGGCCACCGGCCGCCGGATGGAGAGATCCGGAAGGCTCACCGTCCGGCGCCCACCAGCGCCTCGAGCCTGGCCCACGCCACCCGCGCGTCGTGGAGCTCCTGGGCGACGGCACGGTCGGCCGAGGTGGCCTGGTCGATCACCGACTGGAGTTCGATGAAGTTGAGCGTGCCCAGACGGAACTGTTCCCGGGCCAGCGCGACCCGCTGGCGCGACAGTTCGGCCACCTGTCGCTGGAGCCCCAGCCGATCCTGCCGGCGCTTGACCTCGGCCACCAGGTTCCGCACGTCCCGCTCGATCTCGTGGGACTTCTGGGCGTGGCTGGCCAGGGCCTGGTTCTCCGCCACGGCGGCCTGGGCGGCCTGCTGGTGGCGCGTAAAGCCGTTGAACAGGTTCCAGCGCGCCGACACGAAGAAGCCGTTGCTGTGGTCGCTGGGATTGAACGTGAAGAAGCTTCCCGACGGACCCAGCGCCTCGGAGCGCGAAAGATCGAGGCCCACGCTGATCGTGGGCAGGTACTGGCTGCGCGCCGACCACTCCCTGGAACTGGCGGCCGCTGCGTCGGCCTTGAAGGCGAGCAACGCCGGGTTCTCGCCGAGCGCCCGCCGAACGAGCGCGTCCGCATCGAGGGAATCGGCGTCCGGCAGCGAGCCGACGTCGTGGAGGGCGATGCCCACGGGCAGCGTCCCGGGTCGACCCATGTCCACTTCCAGCTTCCTGACCGCGTCGCGGGCCGCACCGCGCGCGTCGGCCAACGCCAGCTCCGCCTGACGCACCTGGACCTGCGCTCCGAGCAGATCGCTGCGGTCCACGGCTGCGATCTGGTACCGCCTCCGCGTCACGTCGAGGTCCTGGCGGCGCGCCTCAAGCTGGGCGGCCGCCATGTCGGCCAATCGCTGCTCGAGCAGGGCGGCGAAGTAGGACTGCTTCACGGTCGAGACCGCCGTCCGCTCCGCGTCAGTGAGCCGGAGTCCGGCGGCCCGACCCTCCGAGGCCGTCGCCCCGAGCTCGGCGAACCGTCGTCCACCCCGCAGGAGGTCCAGGCTGAACGAGAGACCCTGGGAAGAGAACTGGGTCACCGAACTCACGTTCTGGGCGACCCGCCCCGGCACGCCAAGAGAGTCCTGGAAGGTCGCCCTCGTGGCACTGGTGCGACTCAGCCTCAGATCGGCGGTGGCCGTCGGCAGGAACGCCCCCCATGCGGCCAGGCGGTCGGCGGCGGCACCGGACAGTGCGGCGCGCTTCGAGGCAATGTCGGGACTCTTCTGCAGCGCCCCCTGGATGGCGGCGCCCAGGGTCAGCGTGTCGGCGGGCGCCGAGCCCGAGTCGGCCACCGTCGGGGCCAGGCCCGGCGTACCTTGCTGAGCGCTCACCGGCGCCGACAGGAGGAGGAGCGCGAGCCACGGCGCCACGGCGCTCCTCCTGGTCATCGGCCAGCTCCGCTTGCGGCGCTCCGCCTGCCTCCACTGGCCGTGCTCCGGTCGCCGTCGGCGGCCGTGGTCGGACCACCTCCCCCGGCCGCCGTCCGGCCCGGTGCGCCAGCCGTCGCCCCACCACCCCCGATCACCAGGCTGTCCGCATTGGTGAGCCGCACCTTCGCGTCGTGCACCAGCGTCTCCTGGCCCTCGGTGAGCACGATCTCCCCGGGCGCCAGCATCTCCTGGTTCGTGCCGGGCTCGGGCGGGAGGATCTCCACGTAGCGGTCGTTGGTGAGGCCCGTGTGCACGTACTTCCACTCGGCCCGCCCCGTGGCGCTCCCCGAGTCGGCGGGCGCGAACACGAACACCACGTCGCGGCGGTCCCGCTCCACCACCGCCTCGCGAGGCACGAAGGTCCTCCCAGCGTACAGCTCCCCGGCGATCCGTACGCTCGCCGACATGCCGGGGACGATGTGGGCGCGCGGGTTCTCGAGCCGCACCGTGACCCGCGCCGTGCGGCTGTCGGGATCGACCACCGGATTCACGGTGAGGAGGCGGCCGTGGAAGGTCTCGCCCGGCAGCGCCGAGAAGGTGGCCGTCGCCTCGCGGCCGGGCGCCAGGTGGGGGAGGTCGGTCTCCAGGACCCCGACCTCGACGTCGACCTCCGACAGGTCGAGGACGGCGGCCACCGAGTCCCCCTGCCCCACGCGCGCCCCCGCCTGCACCGCCAGCCCCGCCACCGTGCCCCGGAACGGAGCCCGCAGGGTCGTGTGCTCGAGCTTGTTGCGCGCCTTGGCCACCTGGACTACCGCCCCGGCCAGGCCGCTCCGGATGCGGGCCTGCCGCCGCCGCTCCCGCCGCAGCGAGTCGTTCTGCATCTGCTCGTCGAACAGGGTCCGGTTCAGATAGTCGGCCGCCGCCTTGGCGCTGTCCGCCTCCGCCTGCTCGAGGTCGAGCGCGTAGGTCGTCGTGTCGAGGCGCGCCAGCACGGCGCCCGCGGACACCACCTCCCCCTCCCGCACCGGCACCGCCATCACCTGGCCCTCGACCTGTTCGGTGCGGATCGTGGCCGAGCGCCGCGGCTCGGCGCGCCCGTCCGCCTTCACCCACTCCACGAACGTGTCCTTCCGCACCGCCCCCCCGCGCACCGGCACGGCCACGTCGGCGGCGAACGCCGAGGAGGCGGCTTCGGACCGGATGGCCGCCTTGACCGAGTCGGACCCGGACGCGGCGTCCGTGCTGTCGGCGGCCGCCCCGGAAGCGCCGGCCCGGATCCGCCACAGCACCCCGCCCAGAAGCAGGACGAACACCAGGGTGACGACGAGCGCGACGACGTGGCGTGTCTTCATGGGCGGCGTCCCATCCTGGGGTCGACTACCGGGCCGGCTCGAACCTCGAACGTCGACGAAGTCCTCAAGGATCCCTCATCGTGGGGGCGAGCCCGCCCCCCGGTCCAGGGACATGACGATCACGTACGGGACCCCGAGATCGTCCGTGACCACCGTCACGATGCGGTCGCCGGTCACGACCGTCGTCCAGGCCTTCATCTCCACGGGAGGATGCAGTGCGCCCAAGTATGATCCACGAGGGTCGAACACGTCCCACGCCGGCGTCGCTCCTGCCTCCTGGAATGGCCGCACCCAGAGGTAGCCGGCGCTGTCGACCAGGAGGTTCCGGATGGCGGGTTTGTGGTCCGGGATCTGGTCCGGATGGACCGTCCCGCCCTGCTTCGTAAAGTAGGCCAGTCTCGCGATGGCGCTGTCCCGCTCGGCGCCGCTGACCGGGACCGCCCGGTACTCCCGGTCGATCTCACGGAGGGTGTCGCCGGCGGGTCCGATCTCGACGAGCCGGTACGGGGACCCGAGACCGACCCACACGTGCCCATCGGGGCTGGCCGTCCAGCTGGCCCTGGGGGCGAACGGCACATCCACCGAGGTCATGCCCACCACCTTGCCTCCCGACCGGACCGTGTGTGTCCAGTTCGCCGGCCCGCCAGGCCGGCTCGGCATGGGCAGCGTGTCCACCGGCGTCAGGGCGCTGTCCTCGATGACGATACCCTGGCTGTCGACGCTGAACCCGGTGAAGATGGCCTGAAACCATCGTGAGCCGCCGAAGAAGCCGCACCGACACGGGAAGAAGGAGCTATGGGCCTGGTGCTCGGAAACGACCCTGCCGGCGGTGTCGAAGACCGTGATCCGTGTGTTCTTCGGGTCCATGACCCACATGCGTCCGGCGGGGCCCCGGGAGATCCCGGTGAGGGCCTTGAACTCCCCGGGCCCTCCGCCCTCGTGTCCGACCGTCCGGACGAAGCTCCCGTCCGGGTCGAACACGCGGACCTCCTTCGCCTGCCCGTCGGCCACCCACACGCGCCCCAGGGGATCGAGCGCGAGGCCGATCACTCGACCGAAGGAAGCCGGCGTCCCGCCCTCGCGGCTGCCGATGCGTGCCAGGACCCGGACCTGCCAGGCGCTATCCAGGTCCGTCGTGCCGCGGGCCGGATTCCGGACGACGATGCGGCCGGACGGGAGGGTGTCGATCCGGGCCCTCCGCGTGGAACCGGTTCCACCGGCGCAAGCGGTTCCGGCCAGCGAGGTGAGGAGGAGCGGCAGGAGACGCGTCACGCTCCCCGGTCGGCGGAGGCCGGCGGCGCTCGAGGCCTCCCCGCTCATCGAGCGTCCTTCTTCGCCCATGAGTAGAGGACGACCCTTTGGACCCCGAGATCGTCCCGGGTGCGGCCCAGGACGAAATCCGGTCCCACCTGCAGGACGTGGAGGCCCGCCGGGGCCGTGGCCACGGCGACCAGCGAGCCGTCGGGCGCGAGGACGATCCAGCGGCCGACGCCCTCCGGGTCGGGGCTCGACTCCTTCACCCACACGTCCCCCGAGGCGCCGACCTTCAGATCCGCGAAGGCGGGAAGCGTGTGACGGGGCGTGGCTTTCCGGATGTGCTCGACCACCTGTTTGGCGAAGCGGCTACCCGCCGCACCGGGCATCTGGCCCAGCTCCCGCTTGACGTCCGCGATGCGCCGCTTCCGCTGCGCCGAGATCTCCCGATCGGTCACGGCTTTCGGTGCCCGGTCCATGCGGATCCGCACGCGCAGCTTCCCGCCGGGATCCAGCGCGTCGATCTCCCAGCGGGCGTCGTCTCCAACGTAGACGCGTTCGCCCGCGGCGGCCACGTGCGAGGCTCGCCCGAACAGCACCGCATTGGCCTGGAAGGTACCGTTCGGATGGCTCACCTCGGTCTCCCGCCCGGGCATCGAAATGAGCGTGTCGGGAGCCGACGCTCCGGCGGAGCGGAGCACCACGGCCTCCGTGTCGCGATGGACGCCGTCGGCGGTGCTCATCATCGCCTGCGGCGAGATACCCGCGCTCGTCGCCACGCGGTCGCCGTCCACGAGGCCATACAGCTCAGCCAGGCTCATCGTCCCGGTGGAAGAGTGGGCCGTGAAGCCTCCCGCGAACGCGCCCGTCGACGTGAACAGGACGAGGTGGAGGGCGAGGGGATCCCAGGCGGCGATCGTGTCCCCGGGCAGCATGACCAGCCTCTGCAGGGCGCGGAACTCCTGCGGACCGCTGCCCTTCCCACCCGCCGTCCACAGGTGCCGTCCCTTCGCGTCGAACGCGCGCAGCTCGCCCGCCTGGCCGTCCGCCACGACCACGCCGCCGTCCGGCAGACGGACGGCGTCGACGACCCGGCCGAACGCCTGCGGTCCGCCCCCCTCCGCCTTGCCCAGCCGGAGCGCCGGCTCATCCGCGACCGTCCATTCCGGAAGGTGCGGGGCGGACTTCGAGGCACCGGCGAGCCCGTACGGCACCGGATCCGTGACCAGCGTCACGCCCGCGCTGTCCCGGCTCGTGGCGGTCGCGACGCCGGAGGTCCCGCTCTCGCCACCGCAGGCCACGAGGGAGCCCAGCGCACCGACGGCAAGGAGCGCGGCCACGCGAGGCCGTGCCTTCACGATGCGCCCCAGACGACCCGGTACTTCGTGACCCGATGGATGTCGAGCGGGCCCCTGCTCACGGCGGCGATCGGGCCACCCGGGAGAAACGTCCCGGGCCGAGGGGGGTCGGCCCGAAGGGTGCCTAGTACACCTGCTCGGAAGTTCGATCACGTATGTTACGCTGCGAGGCGCGCGTGAGCGTCGTAGCGAGCCAGGAGCTGGTCGAGGTCGGCGCGGGTGAACCTCCAGTCGGAGGGACGAGCGACGGCCTCGTGATGCTCCTGAAAGCCGAGGAGGCGCTCGCGAGCGGCCTCGAAGCAGGTGCAGTCGTCAGGTGTCCAGGCTTTGCGCGCGACCACGGAGAAGTAGATCTCGATTTGGTTGAGCCAGCTGGCATGAACGGGCAGATGCACGAGGTGCAGAGGAGGCCAGCGGCTCTCCAAGCGCTCGATCGCACGCCGGCCGCGATGGATGCCGCCGTTGTCGACGATCCAGAAGACGCGGTGTGCCCAGATGCAGGGCTCCTCGAGCATGACGTGGGCCACCAGCCGGTCGAAGGTCTCGATGGTCGAGCGGGGGGGGACCACGTGGCCGAAGAGACGGGCCTGGTGAACATCCCAGGCGGCCTGATAGGCACAGGTGCCGTGACGCCGATACTCGTGTTCGACGCGCATCGGGCGGCCCGGCCCCGGTGGCGTCGAGGGGTGGCGCCGCTCGCGGATCTGGAGCTGGGTCTTCTCGTCGGCGCTCAAGACGAAGTCCGCCTCGCCCAGGGGCTCACCCTGCCACCTGCGGTGCTGGAGGTCGAGCACAACGGCGGCCTTCTCAGCGAACCGGGGATCGCGAGGGAAGATCCACCTCGCCGGCTCCACGGCCGGATCGCATCCGCATCGAGCCAGCGCCAGATCGTCGAGCCGGAGATCTCGGCCACAATCCCCTGGCGCAGCACCTCGCGCCGGAGCTCTTCTCGGCTCCACCTCGAGAGGGGCCGGCCCGACGCGGCCGGCAGGCTGCAGGCCAGCGCCTTGACCTCACACACGATCCGAGGGGGAAGAACCCGGGGGGCGTCCCCGGCGCGGCTTCTCCTCCAGCCCGGCCATGCGCCGTTGGTAGAACCGCTTCCGCCACTTGCTCGCCACCTCCCGGGGGAGGTCCAGTCGCTCTCCGATTGCTTTGTTCTCCAAGCCCTCGGCCGCGAGCAGGATGATCTTGGCCCTCACGACATCCCGATACGGCAACGTATACCGGCGGCTCCGCCGCTCCAGGGTCTCCCTCTCCTCCCGCGTCAGATCGATGGTGTACGGGCTTTTCCGCGGCATCGTCCCCTCCACCCTGAGTGTGAGGAAGCGATACCGCCGAGCCCCTGGTTGCGCCAGATCTATACGTGATCATCCTGGATCCTGCGCCGGGGGACGCAGAGGGGGATGAAAAACACCCGCCAGGTGCCTACGTTGTGGGGTGTTCAGGCATGAACGGTCCCCGAGACGGAGGTCACCCAGCGGGTGCGAAACCATCGTATTCCTTCCCGGCCCCACCTGCAAGGCGATTCGGCTCCCCTTCGGCTGCGTCACAGCGCCCGGGAGGTGACCGACGGAGGCGGCCTGGTGGTGCTGCGCCGGCTGTGGGACCGCTGGGAGGTGGGCTCGTGGCTCGATCGGCGGGCGGCCGGGGTGGCCGGTCACTACCGCCCCTCGCTGATGGTGGAGGCGTGGGTGGCGCTCCTGTTCTACGGGGGCGGCTGGATGGACGATCTCGCCCTCCTGGCCGCACGGGGCGTGAGGCGGCTGTTCGGCTGGGAGCGGGTGCCCGACCCGACGACCTTCGGCCGCTGGCTCAGGCGGGCGGGGCCGGTGCTGGTGCCCGCACTGGACGAGCTCCTCTGGCGGCTGGTCCGGCTCCGGTGGCGGGAGGCGGGCGTCCCCGAGCGGCTCACCCTGGTCCTCGACTCGACGGTGGCGGTCCGGTACGGGAACAAGCAGGCCGGAGCGGAGGTGGGCTACAATCCCACCAAGCCCGGCCGGCCGAGCCACCATCCGCTCCTGGCCTTCTGTGCCGAGACGGGCGACTGCTTGGGCGTGCGCTGGCGGCCGGGCTCGGCGTGGGCGGGCGAGGGCGCGGCCGCATGGATCGAGGAGCTGGTGGGCCGGCTGCGGGCGGCCGGCGTCGGTCCCATCACGGTGCGTCTGGACAAGGGCTTCTTCGCCAAGCGGGTGGTGCGCACCCTGCAGCGTCTCGGCGTCTCCTACTTCCTCAAGGTCCCCAACCACCAGGTCGTCCGGAACCAGCTGGGCACCTGGCACCGCTCGGTCCGGGCCGAGGGGATCTTCGAGGGGGCCCAGGCGGTGTGGACGAGCTCGGGGAGCCTGTGGGGCGGCCGGCTTCTGTCGCTCCAGGGCCGAAGGCCGCTCGCCGAGGCCGAGGGGACCCTGGCGCTCGACACCTACGAGGTCGTCGCCACCGCGCACGTCCTGACCGACCGGGAGGGCATCCACGCCCTCACCGCCTGGCGGGCCTACAACCGGGGCGCGGTGGTCGA
>CANPVD010000063.1 GCA_947581615.1 Candidatus Humimonas hydrogenitrophica | reverse complement strand
GATGGGAGCCCAGGTGAGCCACGTGGCGCAGGTGTGGCGGCTCTCCGACCTGAAGCTGCTCGCCACGATCCGCCTGCCGAAGCCCGGGGGCACCGAGGCCATCTCCTCGGCCGATGCGACCGACGCGTCGGAGCCGCGGCTGCTCGCGGACGGGGAGACGGTGGTCGTGCCGACCTTCAACTGCGGCCTCTTCCTGATGCGGAACCTGGGCGGCGACCATCCGACCCTGGAGCACGTCTACGATCTGGGCTACCGGGTGTGCGAGGTGCCGGTCGTCGTCGGTCCGTACCTGGTCGTGACGGCGGAGACGGGCCACGCGGTCGTGAGCCTCGACATGCGCGACCCCGGGCATCCGCGCGAGGTGAGCCGGGTCCTGATGAAGCCGGACGAGGTTCCGCACTGGATCTCCGCCGAGCCGGGCGGCGACCGCCTCGCCATCACCGGGTTCGGCGCGCTGAACACCTACGTGCGCTTCGCGACCCTCGACCGGGGGACCGGGCGGCTCACGCTCCAGCCCGAGAAGATCGACTTCACGCGCGAGTGGCCCGACGGCTGGAAGGGGAGCGCCATTCCGCACGGGGCGGTGTTCAGTTGGGAGTAGCGGGGCGTCGTTCCCCGGGCGCCGTGTTGACGCGCCGTTCAGCCGGCGGCGCTGTGTCCTGCCCATGCCGACCGTACTGCGCCTGGGGCCGTATCGCTTCTTCTTCTACGCCAACGACCGCTCGGAGCCGGTGCACGTCCACGTGCGCAACGAGGGTGCGGAAGCCAAATTCTGGTTGGAGCCCGTTCGACTGGCGTGGAGCCGAGGCTTCGCTCCGCATGAGCTGCGTCGGCTCGAGCGCCTCGTGAAACCGAACAGCCGAGCACTGATGGATGGCTGGCATGACTACTTTGAAGCTTGACACCGAGCCCCGTGTGGTGCGCGTGGAGGTTACGGGCGGTCGTCTGCTGGCGCACCTGGCGGACGAGCGGGTCCTTTCCGTGCCGCTGGCCTGGTTTCCGCGTCTGGTCCACGCGACGCCCGAGGAGCGCGCCCGTTACGACCTGATCGGGGGAGGCTACGGGATCCACTGGCCCGATCTCGACGAGGACATCAGCGTCGAGGGGCTCCTCGCCGGCCGGAGGAGCGGTGAGAGCCAGCGGAGCTTCGAGCGGTGGCTTCGGAGCCGGGAGGGCGCGGACTCGAATTCGGGCTGACGAGGGGAAGTAGCCGTCCTTCGTCCGCCGCTACACGTCGACGGGCTCGATCTTCTGGATGTCCTCCGCCTCCGGGCTGAGCAGCGCGTGCCACAGGTCCCAATTCCTCTGACCGTTGAGCCAGAGCTCGGGTGTCGTCCCGAACAGGTGGGGCGTGCCGGCGCGCTTCATCCGAATCGTCCTACCGCAGGCCGCCACTCTTTCGAACGTCCGGGCGCGCGAGAAGCTCCGATCGGAGGCCGCGGGCCCATAGAGGATCCGCTCCGCCCCGACCTGGGCTACCGGGTGTGCGAGGTGCCGGCGGTCGTCGGTCCGTACCTGGTCGTGACGGCGGAGACGGGCCAAGCGGTCGTGAGCCTCGACATGCGTGATCCCGGGCATCCGCGCGAGGTGAGCTGGGTCCTGATGAAGCCGGACGAGTACCCGCACTGGATCGCGGCCGAGCCGGGCGGCGACCGCCTCGTCATCACCGGGTTCGGCGCGCTCAACACCTACGTCCGCTTCGGGGCCATCGACCGCCAGACCGGGCGGCTCACGCTCTCCCCGGACGCGATCGACTTCACGCGCGACTGGCCCCACGGCTGGAAGGGGAGCGCCATCCCGCACGGGGCGGTGTTCAGCCGGGAGTAGGCCACTCTTCGCCTTCCTCTTGCCGGGATCTCCCACCCGACCCATCGTGCGCAGCTTCGATCACGGACTATCGAACGCGTCGCAGATCGCGCGCGCGTCCTGACGGCGATTTTCCAACAGAGGAGATGGCTATGCGCGTGATGGCGATGGCAGGGGTCGTACTGTTGCTGGGGTTGGGGGCGTGCACCAAAGCGGACCAGGGGGCGAAGACGGGCGGCGCGGCCGCGACGACCGCGGCGACGGGCACGCCTCCGGTCGTCCATTTCACGGCGGCGGACTTCGCGTTCCAGGGCCCGGACACGATCGCGTCGGGCATGACCACCCTCGTGCTGCACAACGACGGCCCCAGCCTGCATCACCTGATGCTGGTGCGGCTGGACAGCGGCAAGACCGTGGAGGACCTGAAGGCCGCGTTCGTGGCTCTGAAGGGGCAGGACATGCCGCCCGCGTGGGCGGTGCCGTCGGGCGGCGTGAACCCGCCCATGCCCGGCTCCGACGCCCGCGCCACGCTCATGATCGAGCCCGGCCACTACGCCATCGTCTGCGTCGTGGACGTGCCGGACCACGTGATGCACGTGGACAAGGGGATGATCAAGGGCCTCACCGTGGTTCCTTCCACGACCGCGTCGGCGCCGGCGCCGAAGAGCGACATGACCATCTCCATGGTGGACTTCGCCTTCAAGCCCTCGGGCCCCTTCACCTCCGGTCACCACGTGATCAAGGTCGTGAACCAGGGCTCGCAGCCGCACGAGCTGGTGATGGTCCAGCTCGCTCCCGGAAAGACGATGGACGACCTGGGCAAGTGGGGACAGACGTACCAGGGCCCGATGCCGGGAACGATCCTGGGCGGCGCCGCGCCCATGTCGCCGGGACAGGTCGAGTATGTGCCCTTCGACTTCACGGCCGGTGACTACGCCGTCCTGTGCTTCGTCGTCGATCCGGCGAGCCACATGCCGCACCTCGCCAGGGGCATGGTCCTGACGTTCAAGATCTCCTGAGTCGCAGGCCGGCGCTCCGCGCGGCGTGCGCCGCGCGGGGCGGCGCCCGTAGTGTCCTGTTGACGCGCCGTTCAGCCGGCCGGGTTGCGTCGGGATCGTGCCCGGCGCGCTGCGCCCAGGACCCGATCAGGACCTTGTGGTGGAAGGCGTCTCTGTACTACAATGTATGACATGAAGAGCGCCG
>CANPVD010000062.1 GCA_947581615.1 Candidatus Humimonas hydrogenitrophica | reverse complement strand
GAGGTCTGGAGCGTGAAGCAAGGTCCGGCCTCACCCGACGTCGACGGCGAATCACCGTCCCCATCGACTTGCAGAACCCCATGGGCCTCGGAAGGATCCACCCGTCGGCTGACCGGCACCGACAGGAGAGCCCCCGGGGCCGCGTGCCGTTCGCGACCCGGGCGACCGCCGGCCGCCCCGTTCCTCCTTCCGCGGAAGGAGGTGGTCGTGTATCTCCATGAGCCCGAACCGGTCCCGCTCGCGCCGACAGAGCCCGGTATACATCTTGAAGGCGGTACCGCTCGCGGCCGGAGTTGTGCGTTCCGCGTGACGCGAATTCGGCCCCGGGCGACGTTTGGTGATGGACCGATGGACGAGACAGCACAGCGACCCCACACGCGCACGAAGGACGGAAAACCATGAGGAAGATCCTCACAGCCGGCACCGCCGTACTGTTCTCCCTGACCGCTGCGGCCTGCGGAGGCGGCGGGCAGGGCAACCAGCAGGCGGCGTCGAGCGACATGAGCCAGCAGGCCTCGGGCCAGCAGATGGCCAGTTCCGACAGCGGCATGAGCGGCGGCCAGGCGGCCATGGGCCAGCTCTCGGTCCCCGATTGGATGAAGGTGGACAAGAGCGACAAGACGGTCACCATGGACATCACGGCCGGCGAGAGCCAGGCGGACAACGGCTGGAACTACAACGGCTACTTCAACGGCGACGCCACGATCGTCGTGCCCGAGGGCTACAAGGTGACGATCAACTTCCACAACAAGGACCAGGCCAACCCGCACAGCCTGGCGATCAGCACCGACAAGCCTCCGTTCCCGGCCACCTTCCAGGAGGCGCACCTGGCCTTCACGGGTGCCGAGACGCCGGGCTCGATGCAGATGAACACGGCCACGCAGCCGGGTCAGTCGGCCTCGGTCACGTTCACGGCGGACAAGGCGGGCGAGTACGTCATGCTTTGCCACGTTCCGGCCCACGCCACGACGGGCATGTGGATCCACTTCAACGTGTCCTCGAACGGCGACATCGGCCTGCAGACCAGCCAGAGCTGACGCGCTCGACGGCGAGCACCGCTCCCGGCCGCCGGACGGCGGCCGGGGCGGAGCGGGCCGGGGGCCTGCCTTTCGGGGCGCCCCCGGCTCTTTCTTTGCGCAACCCTCACCCGTGAAGCATGGCTGACCAGCCGCGCACCGAGCTGAGCCGCGACCTCGGCCTGTTCACCATCACGATGGTGGGCGTGGGCGCCATGATCGGCGCGGGCATCTTCGTGCTGACCGGAATCGCGGCCGGCACGGCCGGTCCTGGTCTCATCCTCGCCTTCGCCGCCAACGGCGTGGTGACGCTGCTCACGGCGCTGGCCTACGCGGAGCTCGGCTCGGCCATCCCGGAGGCCGGAGGAGGCTACCTGTGGGTCAAGGAAGGCCTGCCCGGCCCCAACGCCTTCCTGGCCGGCTGGATGAGCTGGTTTGCGCACGCGGTGGCGGGCAGCCTGTACGCCCTGGGCTTCGGCTCCTACCTGGGGCTGGTGTTCCGGGAGTTCGGCTGGACCCTGTTCGGCCTCCACGGCGGACAGCTCGGCAAGCCCTTCGCCATCGTGATCGCCATCCTGTTCGTGGCCATCAACTTCAAGGGCGTGTCGGAGACCGGGCTGGCCGGCAACATCGTCACGGTCGCCAAGGTCCTCATCCTCCTCCTGTTCATCGGGAGCGGGCTGTGGGCCATGTTCCACGACCCGGTCTCATGGGGGAACTTCAAGCCGTTCACCCCACGCGGCCTGGGCGGGGTGATCGAGGCCATGGGCCTCACCTACGTGGCGTTCGAGGGCTACGAGATCATCGCGCAGGCGGGCGAGGAGGTGAAGAACCCCAAACGCAACATCCCGCGCGCCGTGCTTTGGTCGCTGGCCATCGTGATCCCGATCTACCTCCTGGTCGGCGTCGCCGCCGTGGGCGCCACCCACACCGGGTCGGGGATGCCCACCTGGCAGTGGCTGGGGGAGCACAAGGAGCTGGGCCTCGCCGAGGCGGCCCGCCAGTTCATGCCGCTGGGCACGGTCCTGCTGCTCGTGGGCGGCATCCTCTCCACCATGTCCGCGCTCAACGCGACCACCTTCAGCTCGACGCGGGTGTCCTTCGCCATGGGGCGGGACCGCAACCTTCCCGACTTCTTCTCGAAGGTGCACGACCGGACCCGGACGCCCTACCTGGCCCTGCTGGCCAGCGGCGGGCTCATCCTGTTCATGGCGGTCGCCATCCCGATCGAGGACGTCGCGGCGGCCACGGACGTGATGTTCCTGCTCCTCTTCCTGCAGGTGAACATCGCCATCATCACGATCCGCCGGAAGTACGGGGACAAGCTCGACTACGGCTTTCTCATTCCCTTCTTCCCCGTGCTCCCGATCCTGGCCATCGTGCTGATGCTGGGGATCGCGGTCTACATGGTCCGCTTCTCTCCCACGGCCTGGCTCTTCGTCGGGGGCTGGATCGCGACGGGACTCGCCATCTACTACGGGTACGCACGCAAGCGGGAGCGCGAGAAGCGTGTCACTCCCGTGGTCCTGCGCGAGGAGGCGCCGGCTCTCCTGGGCGAGGACCGCTACCGGGTCCTGGTGCCGGTCGCCAACCCCGACCACGCCGGCGCGCTCATCGATCTGGCCTCCCTCATCGCTCGCTCCAACGACGGCGAGGTCGTTCTCCTGCACGTGATCACGGTGCCAGAGCAGACACCGCTCCGGGTGGGCCGTCGCTACGTGACGCAGGCCCGGAACGAGGTGCTCGACCGGGCCGTCGAGATGGTGGCCGAGCACGATGTCCCATCCAGCACCATCGTCCGCATTGCCCACAGCCCGGCCCAGGCCGTCATCCACGAGGTCGAGGACCGCGACATCGACTTCGTGGTCATGGGCTGGCGTGGACGCAGCCGGAACCCGCGCACGGCCATCGGCTCGAACATAGACCTCGTCTTCCGGCACGCCGACTGCCACGTGGGCGCCCTGCGGGCGGACGACCTCGACCCGGTCCGCAGGATCCTCGTTCCGGTGGCCGATCCGCAGCAGTCGCACCTGATGCTCGAGCTGGCCGAGATGTTCAGCCGGGACCGGGGGTCCGACGTCGACTTGCTGCACGTGCTGCCGCCCGGTATGGCCGAACAGGAGAAGCAGGAGAGGCTCCAGGAGCTCTACGACGGGCTCGCGGACCTCGAGGTGGGTCCCCAGGAGGAGGACGAGGCCCGGCGCATGATCGAGGTCGCCGAATCACGCGACGTCGTGCGGGCCATCGTCGGGAAGGCCCGGGACTGCGACCTCACGATCCTGGGAAGCGCCCGGGAGGGATTCGTCCGCAAGCTGGTGGCCGGGACCATCCCCGAGCGCATCGCCCGACGCATCACCGGCCGCCTCCTCCTGGTCAAGCACCGGCGGAGCGTGATTCAGTCGAAGATCCTGGACACGATCGACTTCTTCCGGGACACCTCCGGCACGGGCATGTCGTGAGGAGGGCCGCATGAGCATCGACGATCTACGCGAGCAGGGAGTCCTGCTGCCGGAGGAGGAGTGGGGTGAGCACCGGCTCGAGACCACCGTACCGCTCGTTCCACTCGCCGTCGGCTACCTCACCGCCGTTCTCAGCCTGGTGGCCATGTTCGTGGGCGGCGGCGGGACGTTCACGTGGATCGGGGCCGGCACCTTCCTGGTGGCGCTCTACGCCCTGACCTGGATGTGCGACCGGGCCGTCCTCCGCCAGCGGGCCCGCGTCCGGAGGGAGAGCGGCGGGGCCAGCGACGCGGAAGCGGGAGCCGACGGCGACGAGGGATCGTCCGGCGAGGGAGCCCTGGAGCCCTAGCGAGCGGAGCGCCGTCGGACTAGCCTGCCCGGAGCGACGCGTGGCCCCCCGTCCCCCGAGGAGGACCCGTGGCCCACCAGAATCCCTCCGGCTCGTCGGTCTCCCCCTCCGCCAGGGTCACCGAGGAGCTCGACCGCGAGCTCGGCCTGGGTGGCGCCGTGGCGCTGGGCGTCGGGACCATGATCGCCGCAGGCATCTTCGTCCTCTCGGGGCTGGCCGTGGCCAACGTGGGCGCGGCCGCCGTTCTCGCCTTCCTCGTCGCGGCCGCCGTGGCCGCGTTCACGGCGGCGACCTACGCGGAGTTCGCGTCCATCTACCCCGAAAGCGGCGGCGGCTACATGTACGTGGCCAACGTCTTCGACTCCGACCTCACCTACCTGGTCGGCTGGGCCATGATCCTGGGCTATCCGGCCAGCGCGGCCTTCTACCTGGCCAGCTTCTCGGACTGGTTCTACCGGTTCCTGTATCCGGCCCTCGACCTCCCCCAGGCCATCCCCTACTGGGTGTCGGGGCTCGTGCTCCTCGCGCTCCTCGTGGCGGTGAACGTCAAGGGCACGCGCGAAACGGGCCTGTTCCAGGTGATCGTCACGACGCTCAAGGTGCTGCTGATCGGCGTGTTCCTGTACGGAGGTCTCCGGGCCTTCGACGGAGACGTCGTGATGACCTCGCTGCGTGCCAACCTCCACGACCTCCCGCGGCTGGGCGTCACGAGCGCGCTCGTCTTCATCACCTTCTTCGGCTTCGAGGCCATCGCCACCAACGCCGAGGAGATCCGCAGTCCCGGCGTCACGATTCCGCGTGCCATCTTCATCAGCATGGGGGCCGTCACCGCCATCTACGTGCTCGTGGTCCTGGTCATCGTGGTCGCCGTGCACGACGGGGCCTTCCTGGAGTTCCTGGCGACGAAGGCGGGCCTGGGGAGCACGGAGTCCGCCCGTCGTTTCGTGGCGGAGAACGGCGAGGTGTCCATGGGGCGGGCGGCCCAGTACTACCTGGGCGACGTCGGGTTCTACGTGGTGATCGTCGGGGCCCTCCTTTCCATGGTGTCGGCCGCCAACGCCACCATCATGGCGGGCTCACGCGTGAAGCTCGCCATGGCCCGCAGGCGCCACCTTCCCGCCTCGATCGAGTCGGTCCATCCTCGCTTCCGGACGCCCCACCGGGCCGTGCTCCTCACCGGCGGCCTGATCCTGTGCTTCATCGTCGTGTTCACGGTGTTGTTCGGAGAGATTCCGGGGGCCCGCTCGACCGGAGAAGGCTCCACGATCGAGCTCGGAATCGAGGCCGTCGCGCACTTCGCGGACTTCATGCTCCTGAGCGGGCTGATCTTCGTGAACCTCGCCCTGGTCCGGTCACGGCGAGACGCTCCGGACATCCGGCGCCCCTTCCGCGTCCCCCTGGTTCCCTGGGTCCCCCTGGCGGCGGTGATCGCCAACCTGGTCCTCCTGGTCAACGTCGAAAAGGTGAGCCTCGTACTGGGCTTCCTGGCCCTCGGGGTCGGCGTCGTGTTCTGGTTCGGCTGGAAGTCGGTCCCCAGGAGCGCCGAAGAGATGGAGGCCGAGACGCCCACGGCCATGGCGGAGTATCGCTCGGCCCGGCGCGGCCACCAGCTCATGGTCGCGCTCGGAAATCCCGAGCACGCCGATTGGCTGATGGGAACGGCCACGGCCCTGGTGGGCGAGGGCGGCGGAGACCTCCTGGTCATGAGCGCGGTGCTGATCCCGGACCAGACGCCTCCTTCCGAGGGACGCCGGCAGGGTGAGAAGAACCGCGAGGTCCTGCAGCGGGCCCTGGGTCTGGCCGAGGAGGCCGGCGTCACGGCCGACGGGATGATCCGAATCGCGCACCGCGCCCCCGACGCCATCCTGAACACCGTACTGCAACACGAGCCGCGCGCCGTGCTCCTGGGGTGGGACGGGCGCATGCCCCGGGCACAGGACCTGTTCTTCGGCTCGATCGTCGACCGGATCCTGACCGAGGCGCCCTGTGACGTGTTCGTGGAGACGGCCGGCTCGGGGAAGGTCGCCGAGGCCGAGAGCCTCCTGCTTCCGACCGCCGGAGGCCCCCACGCGGAGCTGGCCCTGTCGACCGCCACGGTCCTCGCCCGGAGGTCGGGCGGCCGGGTCGTGCCGGTGACCGTGGTGGACCCGGGTGCCTCCGGCGAAGAGCGACGCCGGGCCCATGCCCTGCTGGACGAGGCCGCCGAACGGCTCGGGGAAACCGCGGGAGAGCCGCTGCTCCTCGAGGCCGAGGACGTGGCGGCGGCCCTCGTCGGAGAGAGCGCCCGGCACGACCTCGTCGTGCTCGGGGCCACGCACGAGGGCCGGCTGCATCAGCTGGCGGTGGGCGCGATTCCCTACTCCGTGGCGGGGAAGAGCGACACGCCCGTGCTCATGGTCCGGCGCCGGCCCGGCGTAGCCTCACGCCTCCTGCGGCGTCTCCCCTGGCGCTGAGCCGGTCCGGGCCTCCTCATCTTCGGCGAGGTCGCCCGCCGCGCCCGCCTCCCCGCTCTTCTCCAGCACCCACTGCAGAGCCACGGGCCCGACGAGCTCGTGGATGGCGACCATGGCCACGAACAGCGTTCGGAGCTCTCCGCCCCATCCAGGGAACGAGCGAGCCAGGATGGTGACCATGCCGAGCGCCACGCCGGCCTGGGAGACGAATCCGAGCCACGCCCACCGGCCCACGGCGTCCGGCGAGCGCCCGACCCGGGCGCCCACGCGGGTCCCCGCCCACAGGCCCGCCGCCCGCACGGCCACGAACAGGAGGGCCCAGGTCCACAGGTCGGCCAGTTCGTCCAGGTGGACGGCGGCGCCGGCCAGGCTGAAGAAGAGCGCGTACAGAGGCAGCGACGCGTTCTCGAGCGACTCGACGAAGCGTCCGCCCGCCACGGGCAGCAGGTTCTCGAGGGTGAAGCCCGCTGCGAGTCCGACCAGGAGGAGCTCGAGGTGGAAGGTCGCGGCCAGCTCGGCCGCCAGCCACGCGAGCCCGATGGCGAACAGCACCATCTGGCGGTCGACCCAGCGCAGGTAGGCCGCCACGCCCACGCCCAGCAGCCCTCCGGCGAGGAGCGAACCGCCGATCTCCGCCGCCAGTCCCAGCCCGAGTCCCGCCCCGGCGGCTCCCCCCGCGGGCTCCAGCACCGTATAGGCCACCGAGAGGGCGGCGGCGAACGCCACGATCACCAGGACATCCTTGACGACCGTGACGCCCAGGATAGTGGATGCGAGGGGACCCCTGGAGCGCGTGTCGGTGATGACGGCGATGGCCACCGAGGGGCTGCTCGCGATGGCCACGGACCCGAACACGACCGCCACGGTCAGGACGAGGGGTAGGGGACGACCGGCCGTGAAGGGGAGCCAGGCCGACAGGAGCAGGACCGCACCGGCCACACAGGCGAACAGGATCGCGGTCCCCAGAAGGGAGATCGAGGCCAGGGACCGGCCCATCCCGCGGAGCTGGGACAGTCGGAGCTCTCCGCCGGCCGTGAGAGCGATGAGCGCTATGGCGATGTCGTCGAAGAGCCGAAGGCGCTCGACGTCGGCGGGACGGAGCAGCCCCAAAGCGCCCGGGCCGACCAGCAACCCCACGAGCAGGTAGCCGGTGACGCGAGACAGCCCCGCCAGCGAGGCCACCTGCCCGCCGAGGAAGGCCGCCAGGAGCAGGAAGCCTAGCGCCATGGCCGTGTCGCCCGGACCGGGACCTGCGACGGCCTCGTAGCTCCGAACCACCCACATCAGCCCCAGCAGCACCGCCAGGGCGAAGGCGCGTTGTGTGAGCTCGCGTCCGGCCACGTGGGATGGCTCCTGGTCAGATCAGCGTGCGGAGAGGGCCTTGTTCCCGGGGAGATCCCGCTCTAGCCTCCCCCGTCGTACGCCGCCCGCCCCCGCACAGGAGGATGCCCGTGCCCGATCCCGCACACGTCGGCTCCGAGCGCCCGCTGTTCCGCGACGACCTCCTGGCGGGACGCGTCGCCCTCGTCACCGGCGGCGGCACCGGCATCGGATTCGGCATCGCGCACTGCCTGGCACGCTACGGGGCGGACGTCGTTCTGGCGAGCCGCAGCCGCGAGCACCTGGACCCGGCCGCCGAGGAGCTTCGCCGCCGGACGGGGCGTCGCGTGCTGGCCGTGCCCGCCAACGTCCGCGAGCCGGACTCGATCCGCTCGGCCGCCGATCGGGCCGCGGAGGCGATGGGAGGCCTGCACATCCTGGTGAACAACGCGGCCGGGAACTTCTACTGCGCCTCGGAGGAGCTCAGCCCCGGCGGCTGGCGAGCCGTGGTCGAGACGGACCTGTACGGCACCTTCTACGCCTCGCAGGCCGCGTTTCCGCACATGCGCGATGCGGGCTTCGGGCGCATCGTCTCGGTGTCGATGACCCTCCACCATCGTGGCTGGCCGGGCATGGCCCACGCCACCGCGGCCAAGGCGGGCGTGGACGCCCTCACCCGTACGCTGGGGCTGGAATGGGGACGTCACGGGATCACCGTGAACGCCGTGGCTCCGGGGCCGATCCCCACCGAGGGCGTGCGGCGGGCGTTCAGCGGCGGCGGTGAGAGCGACGCATCCGGCGGGGAGGGCCGTCCGGACCCGTTCGCCGGTGGCCGCCACGCCGACGCCTACGCCCGCCGCACCGTCCCCGTGGGCCGGCTCGGAGACCCGGCGGACATCGGGCACATGGTGACCTACCTCGCCTCCCCCGCCGGCGACTGGATCACCGGCTCCATCTTCGTCGTGGACGGAGGAGAGCGGCTGCTGCGCGGACCCCCTCCGTCCGTGCCGGGCACGGGCCGGCCGGGCCGGACCGATCAGTAGCCGAAGCTGATGCCGGCGCTCACCACGTTATAGGAGGACTGCGTGTAGGAAGCCGTGAGCTTCACGATGAAGAAGTCGAGGCTGAGCCCGGCCACGAGGCGGCTCGAGTTGTCCCCCTGGTCGTGCACGGTCTCCCGGAGCCGGTCTCCGGGCAGGTTGGGGTTGTCGATCGTGTAGCGGATCGTGACGTCCGAGTGCTCCAGCTGGCCGGCCGCGAACAGGCTGAGGACCGAGAAGTCACGTCCCACGATCAGCGCCGCGTTGCGAGCCGATCCGGTGAGGTAATCCCCCACGTGAATGGACTGCAGACCACCCTCCACGGCCACGTCGATGGGGAACCCGGGAATCCAGTGCGACACGGAGTGCTTCAGGCCCACCCCGAACGACCTCACCGCACCCAGGTCCTGGTCGACGGTGATCGAGGGCAGCCAGCGCACCGTGAGCTCGTTGCCGAAGGGCAGACCCGCCCGGGCCTGGATGACCGCCATGGGGATGGCCGGGATGTCGTAGCCGTTCGGGAAGGGGAGAGCGTAGGAGGAGGGATCCGATCCGGCCGCGATCAGCGCCTGTCGGAAGTCGCCCTGGGGATCGATCGTGACCCCCTTGCCCGGGCCCACGGCGGTCGGGGTGGCGGGCCCCGGGCCGGCGCCGTAGGGATCCCGGTACAGGCGGCCCTGGAAGGTCAGGGTGTCGGGGAGGATCGGGCGGAACGTGTTGTCCACGCTCGGGACGAGCGCGCCCATGGCGGCGATCCCCACGTCGAAGTGGAAGGGCTCGTGCACCCGGGCGCTGCGGAACCAGCTCGAGTTGAGCGAGGCCCCGAGGCCGGTGGCGACCGGGTGCAGGTAGAGCCGGGTGTCCCGGGTGGCCAGAAGCTGGATCGACTCCGACACCCCCTGGGCCCGGAGGCCGCTCGCCGCCCCTGCCAGGAGGAGCAGAGCCGTCGTCAGGACCGCCCGTGCCCGCCATCGTGTTCGCATTCCCTACCTCGCGCCTCGTCATCCGGACCCACCGGTCCGGGCACCGCCTCTCCGGACGCGCCCGCGTCCGCTACGCCCGTGCGGCTCCCTACCGGGACCCGGGGGCTCCGCGGGGCGGCGCCAAGGTAACGCGACGCTCGCGAGCTCGAAAAGTGCTGCGGACGGGAGGAACGGGACATGCGAGCCGTCGCCGGGGTATGGGTGCTCGGAGCGGGCGTTCCGCCCCGCACGTCCCGCGGCCGACCGGTCCGAGCTCGCCGCGATGTCAGATCCGCCAGCGAGAGGTGCCCCGCTATGCCCTACACGGTCGTTCGGGAACATGTCGGCAACTACGCTCGCTGGCGGCGGGCCTTCGAGGAGCACTCCGGCTCGCGAAAGGAGGCGGGCTCGCGCGGCGGGCACATCTTCCGGTCCTCGGAGGACCGTGACGAGGTCGTGGTCTTCCTGGCGTGGGAGGACCTGGACCGGGCCCGTCAGTACCTGGATTCGGAAGCGGTACGCGAGGAGCGAGAGGCGGGCGAGGTGGACGGTGACCCGGATGTCCTCTACCTGGAGGAGCTGGGTCGACCGGCCAGCTGAGCGCCGGGACTTCGATGTGCGAGAAAGCGCCGGGAGCGTGGACGATGCGCGTGAGGACCCCATGACGAACGAGCGCGGCGAGCGGGACGTGGGCATCTCCGAGGATGCGTGGCGGCGACGACTCACGGAGGAGCAGTTCCGCGTGACCCGGAAGGCGGGGACGGAGCGTCCCTTCACCGGCGCCTACGTGGACACCGAGACTCCGGGCGTATACCGGTGCGTGTGCTGTGACGCGGAGCTGTTCCGCTCGGAGACCAAGTTCCACTCCGGGTCCGGGTGGCCGAGCTTCACCTCTCCCGCGAACCGGGCGGCGGTGACCACGAGGGAGGACGAGAGCCACGGCATGCGCCGGACGGAGGTCCTGTGCGCACGCTGCGGCGCGCACCTGGGCCACGTGTTCCCGGACGGACCCGCGCCGACCGGGCTGCGCTACTGCCTGAACTCCGTCGCCCTCGCCCTGGACCCCGACGATCCGGAGCCCGGCGACGGGCCGGAGCCGGACGCGCCGTGAGCGCGGGCGACGCCGGACCGGGATCCGCGGACGCGGGATCGGCGGAGAAGGAGCAGCCGACCGCGGGCGCGGCCAACGTACCGCCGCTCGATCTCCTGGACGGGGCGGCGCCCGACCCCGAGGCGCTCGTCTCCGCTCCCGAAGAGCTGTGGAGCCGCGCCGGCGATCCGCGAGTTCCCCTCAAGGCAAGGCTGGAGGCGTTCGAGGACCTGACCGACGCCGAGGTGGGCGACACATCCCTGGTGCGGGCCCGCAACCTGGAGCGGGAGTTCGGCCTCCGGCAGCTCTACCTCAAGTTCGAGGGCGGGAATCCCACCGGTACGCAGAAGGACCGGATCGCCTTCGCTCAGGTCGAGGACGCGCTGCGCCTGGGCTACGAGGGCGTCACCGTGGCCTCGTGCGGCAACTACGGGGCGGCCGTGGCACTGGCGGCCTCCCTGGGAGGTCTTCGCTGCGTGGTGTTCATCCCCGAGGGCTATCGGACCCGACGACTGCAGGAGATCGAGGGCCGTGGAGCGGAAACCGTGCGCGTGCCCGGCGACTACGAGACGGCGGTCGACGTGTCGCGCGAGCGCGCCGCCGAGGAGGAGCTGTACGACGCCAACCCGGGTGGCGCCAACACGCCCCTGCAGTTCCGGGCGTACGGGGAGATCGCCCGGGAGATCTTCGACGAGCTCCGGGACGCTCCGGCCATCGTCGCCCTGCCCGTGTCCAACGGCACGACCCTGGCCGGCGTGTACCGCGGCTTCGCCAGCCTGTACCGGCGGGGAAAGACATCGCGCATGCCGAAGGTCGTGGCCGGCTCCTCCCCCGGAAAGAACCCGATCGTGCGCTCTTTCCAGAAGGGACTGTCCACCTGCGAAGACCTGGACCCGGCCAAGGTCCGGGAGACGGCGGTCAGCGAACCCCTCATCAACTGGCACTCTTCCGACGGGGACGAGGCGCTGAAGGCGGTGCGGGCCACCGGAGGCTGGGCGGACGACGCCAGCGACCGGGAGATGATCACCTACGCGCGGCTCGTGCGGGAGAAGGAGGGCCTCCAGGTTCTGCCGGCCTCGACCGCCGGGCTCGCCGTGCTCATCGACCGGCACCGCGAGGAGCCGCTGCCGGGCGACCGCTACGTGGCCGTGCTGACGGGGAGGCGCGCGTGAGCGAGGGAAGCTGGCCCGAGGGTCGGGCGATCGTCTACTGCGAGGGCGCCTTCGGCACGCCTTACGGGAAGACCGCCCACGGCCTCGTGCGCCGGACGGCGCGCTACGAGATCGTGGCCGTCGTCGACCCGGACCTGGCCGGGCGCGACGCGGGCCAGGCGCTGGAGGGGCGCCCCCGCGGCATCCCGGTCGTCGCCGACATCGACGGGGCGGTGGCCGACGCTCGGGCGCACGGCCGGCCCGCCACACACCTCGTCATCGGCCTCGCGCCCGATGGAGGACGCCTTCCCCCGGAGGGCCGCGAGGCCGTCCGGCGCGCCCTCTCCCTGGGGCTGGACGTGGACTCGGGCCTGCACGACTTCCTGGGCGAGGATCCCGAGCTCGCCGCGCTCGCCGCCGAGCACGGCGCCCGCATCCGCGACGTCCGCCGGCCACCACCCCGCTCCGAGCTCCACTTCTTCAGCGGCGCGATCGAGAAGGTGGGGAGCTTCCGGGTCGCGCTCCTCGGCACGGACTCGGCGGTCGGCAAGCGCACCACCGCCTGGCTCCTGGTGGACGCGCTCCGAGAGGCCGCCCTGTCCGCCGAGCTCATCGGGACCGGCCAGACGGCCTGGATGCAGGGAGCCCGTTACGGACTGGTGCTCGACTCGATCGTGAGCGACTTCGTCTCCGGCGAGATCGAACACGCCGTGTGCAGGGCGTGGGAGGAGCAGCGTCCCCGCGTGCTGGTCCTGGAGGGGCAGGGGAGCCTCATGAATCCGGCCTATCCGGGCGGCTTCGAGCTCCTGGCGGCGGGCCGGCCGCACGCGGTCGTGCTCCAGCACGCACCTCGAAGGCTGGAGTACGACGGCTTTCCCGGTTACGCGCTCCATCCCCTGCCCCGACAGATCCAGGCCATCGAGATCATCTCCAACGTCCCGGTCGTAGCCGTGACCCTGAACCACGAGGGCATGGATCCCGATGAGGTCCCGGACGCCTGCCGGACGATCGAGGAGCAGGTCGGCCTGCCGGCCGTGGACGTCCTCCTGGAAGGGGCCGGCCGGCTCGTGGACATCCTGCGGCCGCTCATCGAAGCCCATGGAGACGCCGGGGCCAAGTGAGCACCGGGTCCGGCGTCCGGCGCGAGGCGGCGTGAGCGGCGACCCGCTGGCGCCGCTGCGCGCCTTCGACCAGCTCGAGGTCGGCCCGGTGCGCCTCGAGCCGCGGCGGCTGTCGGCGCCCTACACGGTCGTGCGGGGCCGGCGCCGCGAGACGATCGAGCTCGTGTACCGCTACGAGGAGGACGCGTTCGAGCCCGAGGTCACCTCCGACCTCAACCTGGCCTCCCTCATCGCGGCGCAGGTGGCGCTCAACTACGGCCTGTTCGCGGACGAGATCGTCCTGCATGGACCGCTGGACCCGGTGGACCGCCGCTTCCTGGGCGCCATGGCGGAGAACACGGCCCGGGAGATCTACGTCAAGAAGTTCCTCGAGCCCAACCCCTTCCTGGTGGGCGAAGCCGCCTCCCTGCCCACGCTGCGGAGGGAGCGCTACCTGAGGGCGCGGTTGCTGTTTCCCGGGGCCGTCGAGACGCCGGTTCGGGACGGATCCTGGGGAAGGAGCGCGGAGGCCGCCGGAGGGGGCGCCCCGGCACCCCTCCGGCACGCCGTGCTGGCCAGCGGGGGGAAGGACAGCCTCCTCACCCAGGGCCTCCTCGAAGAGATCGGTCACCCGCCCCTGGCCGCGTTCGTCAACGAGTCCGGACGCCACTGGTTCACGGCCATGAACGCGCATCGGCATCTGGCGGCGACCCGATCGGAGCGCACCGCTCGGGTGTGGACCAGCTCGGACCGCGTGTTCGCCTGGATGCTGGGACGACTGCCCATGGTTCGCCCCGACTTCGCGCGCGTACGCTCGGACGAGTATCCGGTGCGGCTGTGGACGGTGGCCGTGTTCCTGTTCGGCGTCCTCCCGGTGCTCCGTCGACGCGGGACCGGGCGCATCCTGATCGGTGACGAGTTCGACACCTCGCGCCGGCTCCACCACCGGAAGATCCCCCACTACGATGGGCTCTACGACCAGAGCGTGTGGTTCGACGCCGCCCTGACCCGCTTCTACGGCCGCAAGAGCTGGCCGCTGCAGCAGCTGTCCATTCTTCGACCGCTGTCCGAGCTGCTCATCCAGGGGATCCTGGCCGCGCGTTACCCGGAGCTCCACGCCTGCCAGGTCTCCTGCCACGCCGCCCACATCGAGGATGGCCGCGTACGCCCCTGCGGTCGGTGCGAGAAGTGCCGGCGCATCGTGGGCATGCACCTGGCCCTGGGGGCCGAACCGGCGGCATGCGGGTATACGGAGGAGCAGATCGAGGCGTGCCTGGAGGCGCTGGCGCGCCGACCCGTGCACCAGGAGGCGGCGGGCGCCGCCCACATGCTGTGGCTGCTGGAGCGCCGCGGGCTCCTGCCCGGACCGGGCGGGAAGTCGACCGCGAAAGGCGGCAAGGGCGGTGGGGCGGTCGCCCCGGCGCCCTCGGAGCATCCCGAGGTCGTCCGGCTGCGCTTCCACCCCGACCTCAGTCCCGCCGGGGGCTTGCCTCCGGACCTGCGCGAGCCCCTGTTGCGGATCTGGCTCCAGCACGCCGAGGGCGCGTTGACGCGGCGGGGCGGGCGGTGGGAGCCCGTAGAGGCCGCCGCGACGACGGACAACGAGGGGACGAGACCGTGACCGACGAGCGAAGCTGGCGCCTGGGCGCCATGACATGGCGGGAGGCGGGCGAGCGGCTGCGGGCCTGCGACGTGGCCCTCCTCCCCACGGGGGCCGTCGAGCAGCACGGCCCCCACCTCCCCCTGGACACGGACCTGTACCACGCGGAGCACATGTGCCGGGACGTGGCCCTCGCCTGCGGCGAGCCGTTTCCGGTGGTGCTGCCGGTCATTCCCTTCGGCGTCTCGTACCACCACGACGACTTCCCGGGGACCCTCAGCGTGAGCGCCGAGACGCTGGGCCGCTACGTGTTCGAGGTTGGCCGGGCCCTCGCCCACCAGGGGATCCACAAGCTGGTGATCGTCAACGGCCACGGCGGCAACGCCCCCGCCCTGCAGACGGCGGCGCAGCGGGTGCACCGGAAGACCGGCATGTTCGTGTGCGTGGACACGGGGGAAACGAGCGACGTGGACGTGGAGGCCCTCGCCGAGACGCCGGGCGACATACACGCCGGGGAGATCGAGACCAGCGAGGCGCTCTACCTCCGCCCGGACGACGTGCGGGCCGAGCGGCCCGGGCTCTCCGTGCCGCGCTTCGCGGTGGAGGCGCTGGACGACGGCGGGCCCCGGTCCGTTCCCTGGTTCTCTCGGACCTCGCGCTTCTCCGCGGAGGGGGTCCTGGGCGACCCCTCCAGGGCCACGGCCGAGAAGGGGCGGCGCATGTGGGAGGTGCAGGTGGAGCGGCTGGCCGACCTGGTCACGGGACTCCGCGGCAGGAGCCTCGAGGAGCTTCGTTTGGACGCGCCGGGAGACGGCTCGACGGCTCCGCCCCGCGAGCCCGTGCCGACGACCACGCCCGAGGACCGGTGAGGATCACCCGCGTAGAGGTATGGCGGGCCGACCTGCCGCTGCGCGAGCCCTACCGGATCGCCTACGAGACCATCGACCGCTGCGAGACGGCGTTCGTGCGGCTGGTCACCGACGGCCACGCCACCGGAGTAGGGTGCGGTACGGCCGACCCGGCCATGACGGGAGAGACGACCCGCGACACGATCCAGGCGCTCGAGGACGTCGTCCGCCCGCTTCTCCAGGGCGAGGACCCCCTGCGCCCCGCCCACCACCTGCACCGGCTCCGCGAGCCCCTGGTCGGCCGGCCCGCCGCACGCGCGGCCGTCGACCTGGCCCTGCACGATCTCCTGGGCCGGGCGGGCGGACTGCCGCTGTGGCGCATCCTGGGAGGCTTCCGCGAGGCCATTCCCACCAGCATCACGATCGGGATCCTGCCCGCCGACGAAACGGTGGGGCGCGCCGAGGAGCTGGCCGGCCGCGGCTTCCGGTGTCTGAAGATCAAGGGCGGCGACGATCCGGAGGTCGACGCGGAGCGGGCGCTCAGGGTCCGGGAGGCTGTGGGCCCGGACATCGAGCTCAGGTTCGACGCCAACCAGGGCTACACCGTGGAACAGGCGGTCCGCTTCGTCGAACGGGCGCGCGGCGCGCGCCTCGAGCTCCTCGAGCAGCCGACCCCGGCCGGCGAGCCCGCGCTCCTGGGGCGAGTGACCGCGGCGGTGCCCCTCCCCGTGATGGCCGACGAGAGCCTGCGTAGCCTCATGGACGCCTACCGCCTCGCCCACGGCGAGCTGGCCGACATGCTCAACGTCAAGCTGCAGAAGGTGGGCGGCCTGGCCGAGGCGCTCCGCATCAACGCCGTGGCACGCGCGGCCGGGCTGGAGGCCATGGTCGGGTGCCTGGACGAGCCCGCGCTCGGGATCGCGGCGGGCCTCGCCTTCGCCCTCGCCGCCCCCAACGTGATGTACGCGGACCTCGACGGACACCTCGACCTGGCCGAGGACCCGACCGCCGGGGCCGTGCTGCTGGAGGACGGCCTGCTTCGACCCACCGATCGTCCCGGGCTCGGCTGGAGCGGCTGACCTCCTCCGCGTCCCGACCGCGGACGAGCCCTACTCGCCACCCATCCACAGGTCCATGGTGTTGACGTCCTGCCCCTGCAGCTTGAGGTAGTAGAACAGCTGCCCCTTGTGCTGCCCCAGGTGCCAGACGCACTCGTAGCAGTGCTGCACCAGGGCGCGCTCCTCGCCTCCCCAGGGCGCCGCGCTGCGCTCGTTCACGAAGCGGTCGTCGTCCACGCTCCCCAGGAGCTCCATGGTCAGCGCCCGGTCCGCGGCCAGGAGCCCGAGCGCCTCGTCCACGCTCGCCACAGACGGAAGCGTCTCCGCGGTCGGCAACTCCAGCTCCCCACCCGCCTCCTCCAGGGCCTCACCGTACTCGCCCCAGTCACCCGTGAGGAACCCCCTGAGATTGGCTCCGCACGCCTCGGTGCAGTGCTTGAGCAGCTGCCCGGTGCTCATCCAGTTGTGGCCGGTGGCCGGCTTCCAGGACAGTTCCTCCACCCGGCGAAACAGACCCTCGGCGGCCCGGTAGGTGGCCGCGGCATCCTGCCGCAGAATCTCGGATAGACTCATGGCTCGCGCTCCCGGTTCGGCGTCGCCCGTCGATCGACGCGTGCTCCCTGCTCTGGCCGCCGGCGACGGCGGCCACCCGGACCCGAACATACCCCGAACATCGGTCGCGCGTCAACGCCCTCGCCCGGGGGGATTCGGCACAAGGCGCTGTTGCCGCTCCCGACGATTAGGTATACGATCCGCGCCGTATCCGAATCATCAGGTCATCAAGGAGGCCACGCGATGCGCGGTCCGGGCTCCACGTCGTCGAGTTTCTTATTCCATCGATCTTCTCTCGCTTCCCTGACCGGCGTCGTCCTCCTGGTCGCCTCGCTCTCCCTGCCCGCTCGACCGGCTCTGGCCCAGGCGAAGGATGCGAGCCAGGCCGGCGCCGGCGGCGGCGCGGTCCACCAGCCCGGTCGGATCGTGTACGACACGTCGCTGTACGCGGGTCTCCAGTACCGGATGATCGGTCCTTTCCGCGGCGGTCGCGCCACGGCCGTGGCCGGAGTCGCCCAGCAGCCGCACACCTTCTACATGGGCGCGACGGGCGGCGGCGTGTGGAAGACGGAGGACGCGGGACAGCACTGGGACAACGTCTCGGACGGATACTTCCACGTGGGCTCGATCGGCGCCATCGCGGTGGCTCCCTCCGACCCGGACGTGGTCTACGTCGGGACGGGCTCGGCCGACATCCGCGGAAACGTCTCGACCGGCAAGGGCGTGTACCGCTCCACCGACGGAGGGAAGACGTGGACCTTCGAGGGCCTGGAGGACGCCGGCCAGATCGGCGACGTCGTCGTCAGCCCCCGGGACCCGGACCTGGTCTATCTGGCCTCCATCGGCCACGCCTTCGGCCCCAATCCGATGCGCGGAGTGTTCCGCTCCAGGGACGGCGGGGCGACCTGGCAGAAAGTCCTGTTCGTGTCGGACTCGACCGGGTTCATCGACCTCGCCATGGATCCCGACAACCCCCGGGTGCTGTACGCCGCGGCGTGGCAGACCGAGCGCAAGCCGTGGACGATCATCAGCGGAGGCCACGAGGGCGGGATCTGGAAGTCGACCGATGCCGGTGACCACTGGACCAGGCTGACGGGCGGCCTGCCCACCGGCCTCGTCGGCAAGGCGTCGGTGACCGTGTCACCGGCCGACCCCGACCGGGTATGGGTGCTCATCGAGGCGTCCCCGATCGACAAGGGGGGCGTGTACCGTTCGGACGACGCCGGCAAGACGTGGAGGCAGACCTCCCACTCCCACGACCTCACCCAGCGGGCATTCTACTACATTCACGTCTTCGCCGACCCCAGGGACCCGAACACCGTCTACGCCCTGAACACGAGCCCGTACCGCTCGATCGACGGGGGGAAGACGTTCACCCGGATCCGGGTGCCGCACGGGGACACGCACGATTTCTGGATCAACCCCGAGCACCCCGACTACCTGGCGATCGCCGATGACGGAGGGGCGCAGGTCTCCCTGACGCACGGAAAGAGCTGGAGCACCTACTACAACCAGCCGACGGCGCAGTTCTACCGGGTGATCACCGACAACGGCTTCCCGTATCGCGTATACGGGCCGCAGCAGGACAACAGCACGATCAGCGTCCCGGCCTGGTCACCCGGCACGGGACGGCTGACCCCGCAGGGGGAGTGGGTCACCGTGGGTGGCGGAGAGAGCGGCTACATCGCCCTCGACCCCGACCATCCGAAGTTGAGCTACGCGGGCAGCTACGGCGGCGACATCGACCGCGTGGACCGGGAGACCGGCCAGAGCCGGAACGTCGTGGCCTATCCCCAGCTGGCGCTGGGCGAGGCGGCGAGGGACCTGAAGTACCGCTTCCAGTGGAACGCGCCCATCCTCATGTCGAAGTTCGACTCCAGCGTCGTCTACCACGCCGCCCAGTACATCCTGAAGACCGCGAACGGCGGTCAGAGCTGGACACGGATCAGTCCCGATCTCACCCGGGACGACACCGCGAAGCAGGTGCTGGCCGGAAAGCCGATCGAGTCGGAGGAGACCGGCGTGGAGGTGTACGGGACGATCTTCGCGCTGGCCGAGGGGACCGAGTCGCCGGACGTGCTGTGGGCGGGCTCGGACGACGGCCTCGTGCACCTGACGCGCGACGGGGGCAAGAGCTGGAGGGACGTGACGCCCCCGG
>CANPVD010000061.1 GCA_947581615.1 Candidatus Humimonas hydrogenitrophica | reverse complement strand
CCCCCGAGACCTGGCGGATCACGACCTGCGTGCCGTAGTCATTCTCGCTGTAGCCGGTGTAGCCGGAGTTCACGCTGCCATCCGGGGCCAACCACGGAATGTAGTTGTCGATTCCCTGATCGAAGAAGTCCGGATTCCCGCCCAGCTCCTCCCACCGGTCGGGAAGCATGATCGGGAGCACGCAGTCCACGGCGCCCGCCGGCCAGAGCTTGGCGGCCGCCTTCACGGCCACGTCGACCACGTCGACCCCGAGGACGCGCGCGAAGATCGTGGGCACGGGATCGTTCCGAGATTTCGTTCGATAGACCCACACCCGAATCTTGTTGTTTTCCGGGAAGGTCACGTCACCGGGCCTCACGACCACCGAGTCGCCCAGGATGTCGTTCCTGGCGGCGTAGTGGATGGCCGCCTGGCGGGCGCCCGTCGTGTCGCCCGGAACCGTCACCAGCCACCCGGCGCCCGCCAGCGCCGACGCGTCGGCGGCGCGCTGGGCCTGACCGTGGGCCACGAACAGCATGCCCAGGTCGACGGAGATGGCGGCTCCGGCCAGGAACACGACCATGCCGACCGCCACGATGGCCAGGCTGGCGCCCCGCTCTTCCCGGAGCCTGGTCAGAAGCAAGGACGTGCCGCCCCGTGCCGTCATGGCTACTCACCTCCGCCTTTCTTGGCCGACTGCCCCATCATCTGCAGGATGGACGGGATCGTGTCGCCCAGCGCCTTCTGGTCCATGCCCCACGTGTTCGGCTCACCGGTGGGAACGGGCGGAGCCTCGTCGAGGGGCTGCACGATGTGCGGCGTCACGAGCACCAGGAGCTCGCTCCGGTTCTGGCGAATGGACTCCGAGCGGAACAGGGCGCCCAGGATCGGGATGTCGCCCAGGATCGGGACCTTGTTCACGTCGTGGGTGAGCGAATTGTCCAGCAGGCCCGCGATCGCGAAGGTCTGCCCGTCGCCCAGCTCGATCGTGGTCGTGGCCTTCCGACTCAGGATCGTCGGGATCTTGAAGCCGGAGATTTCGAGGCCGTTGGAGAAGTCCAGCGAGGACACCTCGGGGGCCACCCGCATTCGGATGGCGCCCGAGTTCGTGATCGTGGGCACGAAGTTGAGCCGGATGCCGAACTCCCGGAACTGGATCGTGACCGCGTTGCCGGAGCCGCCCCCCTGTACGACCGGGAAGGGAAACTCCCCGCCCGCCAGGAAGGAGGCCGTATCGCCCGGCACGGCCATCAGGTTGGGCTCGGCCAGGCTCTTGAACAGCCCCTTCTGTTTCAGGGCCTGGATGAAGGCGGCCAGCTTGGACGCGGAATGGAACAGGTAGAAGTCCACCGCGTCCGAAAACGTCTTGTCGGGCCCGTTACCCAGGAAGGTCCCCGAGAAGCTGCCTCCGCCCGGGGACACTCCGATCTCGTTGCCCCCGCGGGGGTTGTTCGGATTCATGCGCAGGATGTTGACGCCCAGGGACTTCATCGCCGAGCGGTTGACCTCGGCGAAGCGCACCTGGAGTAGGATCTGTCCCCGGTCGGGCACCTTGATGTTGTCGACGACGGGGACCGTGGTGCCGGCCCATTTCTTGGCGATGTCCAGCGCCTTGTCCACGACCTGCTGGTTGGGGACCGTGCCCGACAGGACGACCGCGTTCCCGGTGGCCGTGGCCTGGATGCCTGAGCCGGGGAAGTAGCGGTCTAGGTTGCGCTGCAGGCCTCCGGCGTCGGCGGTGACATCCACCTCGTAGCGGTGGCGCTGTCCGGCCTGGTCCCAGGCCAGGAGTGTGGTCGTTCCCACCTTCCTGGCGTTGACCACGACCTCGCGGGCCGAGACCACCACCGCGTCGGCCACGTCCGGGTCACCGATCGACACGCGCGCCAGGGTGCTGCCGTACTCGACCACCTTCGAGGTGCCGACACCCAGCGTGAGCACGTCTCCCTCGCCGGCCGCCGCGACCTGCGCGGGCGTCGAGGCGGCGGGCGCCGTGGTTCGGCTCGACACGCCGGCCTGCTGGGCCCCGACGGGGCCCGCCGCGCCGATCAAGAGGAACGCCGCGAGGGCGAGGCCCGCACCCGGGAGGGCCATCGTGCCAGCAGCCGGTTCATGCCGGCATCGAAAGAGCGTGCGCGTGTTCACCGGCCACCTCCCGTCACCGTGGTATCGACCGTGGACGTCGAGCGCTCCTTGCCGCGGTAGACCTCCACGTTGACCCGCGAGGGCGGCCGCGAAGGCCGCGTCGTGCGTACGGGTCGGTATCTGGCTCTCTGCGCGTACGGGAGCAGCGCCGCGAGGCGGGCTCCGCTCGTCGAGACCGTGTCCGTGTCCAGCGTGTTGCGGAGCGCCAGCTGGAGCTGCCCCTTGGTCGCGGCCAGCGTCAGCTTCTCGGACTGGTCGGGCGTGACCAGCAGCGTCACGACCGGCACGGTCTTGGGCTTGTCCTGCCCATCCTTGCCCTGCTGGAGCTCCTGTCCGGCCGAGAGGACCTGCACGTTCTGGAGCAGGACCTGTGTGCGCGCGTCGTTCCCGGTCTCGGACTTGTCCAATGTGACCAGGACGTCCACGTGCGTGCCCGGCAAGACGAAGCCCGCGACGCCGATCACCTGGTTCACGCGCACGCTCATGGCTCGCATGCCCTCCGGGATCGCGATCGCGAGACCGCCGCCGGTGCCCTTTCGGGCCAGCTTGCTGGCCAGCAGGGGCTCGTTGGTCCGGACCGGCGTGATGAGACCGCGACCCACCACCTCCTCCATGGAGGTGGCGTAACCCGCCGGAACCGCGCCGGCCGGCCACGAGACCAGCTTCACGTCCTCGGGGGTCAGCACCCAACCGACGGCCAGGTCCTTGGAGGCCACGGCCACCTTGACGGTCGCGGGCGCCTGGTCCGACGGGGCGTTGCCGGGCCCCTTCAGAAAGGTCACCGCGAGGTACGCGGCCAGACCGCCGGCCACGAGCGCGAGGACCAGGATGATTCCGATTCTATTGCGCATGGTCTCGGGCTCCTACTCGTTCCGCATGGTCGCGGTGGAGGACAGGTTGATCGTTCCGTATCTGGAACCGCAGCCGGAACCGCACATGAGATTCATGACCGGCCCGAAGAACTGGAAGGAATAAGGGTACGTGATCTGCACCTTGTCGGGCTGGCCCATGCAAGTGGCGCTCGACCCCGCACACAGGGTGAGCGAGACCGTCGCGCTCGACGACTGGAGGCCCATGGAGGTAAGTCGTGCGTTGGCCGTGTCCGCGACGTCCGCGTCCCTGTTGGCCATGTCCGGAAGCACCGCCACGCGAGCCGTCTCGCGCGCCACGGTCGTGATGATCTGCTCGGTCCGCCACGCGTTCGCGAACTCGATGATCCCGAATACGATGACCAACAGGATGGGCAGGACGAGCACGAACTCGACCAGCGATTGACCCCGGTCCCGACGGTGCCTCGTACGGCCGTTCATCGTGCCCATCCTCATTCTCACATGAACCAGCCGACCAGGGCTCCCACCGCGATCGCGACGCCGTAGGGCACCGTGAGCGCTCCGGGCGTGTCCAGGGTGAGCGCCGCCTCGGACTCCTCCCCCTTCCACCCGGTAAACGTCCTGCGGCCCAGGGTGATCCACAGCGTGTGGATGTTGGCCGCGGTCTCCGCCATGGCGCCGCGCCGGACGATGAGCCACGCGGCCATGAGGCCGCCCGTGAGCGCCATGGCCAGCAGCCCGGGCCACAACCGGTGGGGGCCCAGGAAGGCGCCCACCGCCACCAGGAGCTTCACGTCGCCCCCGCCCATTCCGCCCGCCAGGAAGAAGACCAGCGACAGCGCCAGCGCGATCCCCGCCCCGGCCAGCCCCATCCAGATGGCCGCGAGCCCGAGCGGCACGCGAAGCAGGAGCGCTCCGACCAATCCGGCCGCCGTGAGGGCGTTGGGGATGCGCCGCTCTCGCACGTCGCACCACGCCGCCCCAGCGGCCAGGAGAACGAGCGCCGACAATGTCAGCTCGGCCAGCATGGGCCGCCTCAGCCTCCCGACTGCGTGTTGAAGTCGCTCACGGCCTTGTTGAACGCGCCCTCCATGGAGCCTCGGAGGACGAGCATGGCCGCGCCGATACCGAGCGCGATGACCACGATGATGAGCATGTACTCGACCAGGTCCTGGCCGCGCTCATCGCTCCAAAGGCGCCGGACGACGTCTTTCGGCATGGTCGTTCCTGTCCGTGGTGTGAGAATGGATGTGCCGGGTGCCGTCCAACCACGTCGCACCGGGGCCGCGGCGGAGGCCGGGCACGAGTCCCGACCTCCGCACGCGCCGCGGGTGCCGATGATGCCGCTCAGGTGGCCTGCGCGTTGAGCTTACTGGCAGCGTTGTTGAAGGCGCTGCCGAGACCGTTCCTCAGCGCGGTCAACGCGGCGAATACGCCGAGCGCGATCACCACGATGATGAGCACGTACTCGACGAGGTCCTGACCCGACTGGTCGCTCCAGAGAGCCTGGGTGAGCTGCGTCATGCAATCCTCCTGGCCATAAGGCCGTCCAGGGAAAAGGCTCGGGTGGCTGTCCGGGCTGATCGGGCCCCATGGGCCCGAGATCGGCCGCTCCGCTCCGTGTGCTCAGTGCCCGGCGCCGGTCCTCGACTATGCGAGACGGCCCGCCGCGGGAACGTGCCCGCGGACTAACGACACCGAGTGGGTAGGAATGGACCGGGGATCCAGCCCCGGCAGACATAAGTGCGCCACCCCAACGGGTGGTCCCGGCCTCGTGCCGGTCCGAATGGCCGTGCCGCGTCCGACACGACTCTACCCGCCGACACGGCTTAGGTGGGCCGCGTCGGAGGAGTCCATAAGCAACTCCCGGGCCACGCTACGAATCGGTTGATCCATGACTGTAACTAGTGTTATCAGAGTACATTATCGTGTGTCACGGGGCGCCGCGGCGCCGGTGGCATCGGACGAAGACTTGCAAATCATCGCACGTCACTGTTTCATGCAAGCCACACCCGGCGCGGCGGGCGTGCCGTGGAGGCGCACCGGCCCCCCGTCCCGGCCCCCCCATCGCGGACTGCCATCGTGGAAGACCACCCAGCCGTGAGCGCGGCGCACCCGGAAGGCGACCCGGAGCTTGGGGGGACCGCCCCCCCCGCGGTCGACGAGCGGCGTCTCCTGCCGGCCGTGGCTCTCGACGCGGGCATCTCCGCTCTGGTGGGTGGCGTCCTGATCCGACTGGGGGCCGACACGATCGCCGACCCCGACCTGTGGGGCCACGTGCGCTTCGGACAGCTCGCGACCCGCATCGGTGGCGTGTCGCTGGTCGATCCCTACTCCTACCTCACGACGGGACACACCTGGATCAACCACGAGTGGCTGACCGAGGTGATCTTTGGCCGACTGTGGGACCATTTCCACACACCCGGGCTCGTGGCGCTCAAGTCGATGATGGTCCTCCTCGTGCTGGGACTCGTGTTCGTCCACCTGTGGCGCTCGGGCCTTGGCACCGTGCGCGGAGCCCTCCTCACGCTACTGTTCGGAGTGCCCACCCTGCTCGGCCTGGGTACGATCCGCCCCCAGATGTTCACGTACCTCTTCTTCGTGGTCACCCTGCTGCTCATCGAGGCGGCCGAGGAGGGCGAGCTCCGGTGGCTGTGGCTGGTCCCGGTCGTGTTCGCGGCCTGGGTCAACCTGCACGGCGGCGTGCTGGCCGGAGTGGCCGTCCTGGGCCTGTGGATCGCGACCACGGTGCTGTCGTGGGGACGCGACCGGTGGAAGCACCGGGGTTCGGACGGAGAGCCCGAAGGGCCCGGAGGGGGGCCCGGGCGGCGCGGTCTCCTGTTCATCATGGCGATCGGCGTCGCCGCGCTCGCCGCGCTCCTGGTGAACCCCTACGGCCTTCGTCTCCCGCTGTTCCTGCTGCATACGGCTACCGGGGCGCGACCCGACATCAGCGAATGGCGCCACCTCGCGATCGAGTCGCGCCTGGGGGGCGTGTGGCTGGCCTACGTGCTGTTCGCCGGCTGGACGCTGTGGCGGTCACCGCGACGGCCCCGCCCGGCGATTCTCGCCCTCCTGTTCGTGCTCACCTTGCTGCCGCTGAGCGCGACGCGGCACCTGCCCCTGTACGCCCTGGCCGTCCCCATCCTCCTGGCACGCGACCTGGGTGCCCTGCGGGCGCGGCGCGACGCGCGCGCGGAGGCCCGGGGACGCCGAGAGACCGGGCGCGGGCGCGCACTGGCCCTCGGGCTGGTGGCCGGTCTGGTCGGAGTGTTCGCGGTCGTGCAGTCCCTCCCCGATTTCCGCTGCATCCCGCTGGCGCCCGACCGCGGCATCCCTTATCCGGCCCGCGCCGTGGGCCTGCTGGAGCGGAGTGGCGTGGGCGGAGACCTGGCCGTGTACTTCGACTGGGGCGAGTACGCCCTCTGGCACCTGTCCCCCCGGCTGCGGGTGGGCATGGACGGCCGGCGCGAGACGGTGTATCCCGACTCCGTGTACGACGCCTATCTGCACTGGCAGAACGGCACCGACGACTGGGACCGCTTTACGCGGATGGGGTCGCCCGACCTGGCCCTCGTCTCCCGGAAGCGGCCCGTGTTCAACCTGCTGTCCCTGGACCCGAAGTGGGTCGAGGCTTACGGGGACAGCCTCGCCGGCCTGTTCGGCCGCGTGGGCTCTCGGGCCCTCGAACAGGTCCGCTCCACTCCGCCCCCGGACCTCCCGGTCGACGGCGAGGGCCTGTGCTTCCCCTGACGCCGTGAGCGAAGGTCGAGCGGAGCGGCGGGCGCGGACCGTCGGCCGCGAGATGGCCGGCGTCGCGCTCGAGTTCCTCCCCCTGGTCGCCCTCGTCGCGCTCTACGCGGCCGGGCGGGCCGTGCTGGAGGTCCGCACCGGGACGCGCTGGCACATCATCGCGTTCGGCGTCCTGCGGGATTCGGCCTACTGGTTCCTGGTCGGGGGCACCATCGGTCTCGTGGGATCCACGCTCCAGTTCGTGTGGAGGGACTGGCGCCGCGCGGGCGCGGACGGGACCCGGGAGGGCGCCGGGGAAGTGGGATCCAGGGGGCCGGTGGGCCGGTGGCTGCGGCACCTGGCCTCCCGCTTCGGCATCGCCCGCGTGGCAGGCGCGGCCGCCGCCGTGCTCCTCATGGTGGTGTTCCTCCAGCTCTTCGAGGCCGTGAAGACGGCCATCCCGGTGATCCACCCGTTCAGCTGGGACCAGGCTCTCTACCACGCTGACCGGGCCCTGGCCCTGGGGCACGACCCGTGGCGGCTGCTGCAGCCGTTCCTTGGACATCCGGTCGTGACGCACGTCCTCGATGACGGCTACGCCATCTGGTACGTGGTGATCATGGGTACGCTGCTGTGGCAGTGCTGGTCGCCCCGGCGCGGCCTCCGGGACCGGTTCCTCCTGGCCTTCGTCCTGTGCTGGGCCGTGCTCGGAAGCGTCCTGGCGACCCTGTTCTCGTCCGCGGGCCCGACGTACTACGGGCAGGTGGTCGGGCATCCCGACCCCTACACGCCCCTCATGGACTACCTGCGTCGGGTCGATGCCGTCCATTCCGTGACGGCCCTGAAGATCCAGCGCTACCTGTGGGAGGGGTATACGGGGGTGGCCGTGCACTCGGTGCAGGGGATCTCGGCCATGCCGAGCCTGCATGTCTCCATGGCCGTCCTGGCGACCCTGGTGGCGGCTCGCTATCGGCGCTGGCTGGCGGTCCCGTTCGGGGCCTTCACGGTCCTGGTCTTCCTGGGCTCGATCGAGCTCGCCTGGCACTACGCCGTGGACGGGTACGTGGCGGCCGTTCTCACCCTGGGCTGCTGGTGGGCCGCCTGCTGGATGCTGGACCGGTACGAGGCCGCTACCGGGCGGTCGGCGGCCGAGCCCGGGGGCTCCGGCCGGTCCTAGCCTTCGCTGTGGCCTCCCGTCAAGCAGGGCTTCGCTACGTGCCCAGCCTGAGGCGAATCCCCGAGTAGGCCACCAGCACGCCGATGGCCAGCTGGCCAGCGAGGACCGACCACTGGTAGAGAACGATGACGAGGACCAGGTAGCCCACGTACTCGAGCAGAAGGCCGACGGACTTCCGGTTCATGGCAGTGCTCCTCTCCGAGCGCGGTCAGAGACGGACATGCGGGACGGTCGACGGTTCACCGTCGTCCATACATAGAGCATGGGGAAGGTCAGCGGAAGTCCCCCGCGAAGAACTGGTCGTCGTCTACGTCCTGGTGGCGCCACTCGATGCCCACCCCGGTCGGGTTGCGCATCGCCCACGCTACCGTGCCATCCCGGCGCGTCCACACCAGGCGGTCGCCGTGACGCAGCGGCGTCTCGTACAGCCGCTCGGCGCCATTCGCCTCCGGCCGGCTGTAGCTGTTCTCCGCCGCGTGGCCGTTGCCGAGGTGGGTGCCGTCTTCGGTAGCGTGCGCCGCGAGGTCGGCACCGTGACACGTGGAAGGGACCGAGGCACACTCGGGCATCCGACGGGCCGTGATCCAGGCACCGCCCTCGCGCAGGTCGAAGCGTGTGACGATCCACTCGCTTCCATCCTCCCGGATCAACCGGCACGTCGTGCCGCTCAAGCTCTCATCGGACATCGTCACGCTCCCGCACTTCCCGGATCGACCTGCCGCTCGCATCCATGGAGACGCCGCGGTTGACCCGCGTGTCACCATGCAGGAACCCGAGGCAGAGGCCGTGCCGGCGCGCACCCGGCGCCATACTCAGCCGTAACACACTGTACTATTGTTGTTTACGCGACCGTTGCGATCCATCCGACGACGCGCGCGGTCTCGCAACCAGCCACGCTTGTGGCACATCTACCACGCCTCGGGCCGGACGTGCGCATCGATGCGGGTCGATGTGACCGGCACAAGGTGAGCGTCGTCCGAGTACGATGGAGGACCGGTCCGGAGAGGACGTGCTCAGTCAGTCGGAGGTAGTCGAGGTATGAGAACCCTACGAACGTGGGCGGCCCTGGCGGCCGTTGTCCTGGCAGGCCCGATCGTGGCCGGATGCGGCAACTCGACGGGCACCGGCACGACATCGGTGTCCCTCAAGCTGACGGACGCGCCCGGCGACCTGCTCGAGGCCTGGGTGGGGATCGACTCGGTCCAGCTCCAGGGCCAGAGCGCGAGCGGCCCGGGCGGCGTCACCCTGGTGGACCAGCCCACCGACCTGGTGGACCTGCTGACGCTGGCCGGGACGACCCGGGACCTGGTCCAGGGCGTCCAGGTCCCGTCGGGAAGCTACGCCCAGCTCCGCATCTTCGTGTCCCGGGCCGTGGTCGTGGCCACCGACATCAACGGAGACACGGTCGCCTTCGCCCTGGGCGGCGCGCAACTGCCCGCCGCCTCGGCCTACTCGCCATCCCGGACGGGGACGCTGGTGTGCCCGAGCTGCGCGCAGAGCGGCTTCAAGGTCAACCTGCCGGGCGGAAGCGTCCAGCTGCAGGGAACCCAGGAGATCCTGGTCGTGGACTTCGACGTGAGCCAGAGCTTCGGCCACGACGCCGCGGCCTCCAGCCAGTGGATCATGCACCCGGTCATGATCGCCTCCGACTTCCAGGCCAGCAGCACGATCCAGGGCAGGGTGAGCGTGAGCGGCCAGCTGGGCGCGATCCCCGAGTGCCCGGCCGGGACGGCGCGCTCGGTCCAGGACTTCGTGCCCACCGCCACCCTGTCCACCGACCCGAACGCGGTGAGCTCGGGGACGGTCGGGGCGGACAGCGCCTACTCGATCGACTTCGTGGCTCCGGGCACCTACCTGATGGGCTACGACCGCTACGCGGTGTTCGGCAACGACACGCTGCAGTTCAACGCGACGCCCTCGATCGGCCAGCTCTCGGTGGGATCCGGCGAGTCAGCCACCGCCGACTACACGATCGACGGGGCCACCTGCAAGCAGCACTGAGACGCCCGCCGTCAGGCGTGCGTGTCCACCGACCGGAAGATGCTCGCCTGCTTCGCGCCCCGGACGTCGATGATCCCGAGCATGCCCTTGCGGGTCACGCGCGTGAGGGCGTGGTCCACGAGCTTGATGGGCTCGGGCACCGGGAACTCGAGCTCGAACACGCCCGTCGAGCCGGGCGGGACGGGCAGCGTCTGCACGTAGCGCAGGGGCTCGTTGGACAGGGCGCCGGCGATCCAGGCCTTGCTCCACACGTTCCCGATCGGATGGAAGCTCGAGGTCAGGTTGGGACCGCCGTTCACGAAGTAGACGCGCGCCGTCTCGCCCCGCTTCGCCATGATGGGGCCGCGGCCGTCGGCGGTCAGGGCGTGCTTCTGCCCGTTGAGGAGGACGTAGGTCGGGTCCTCGCGCAGCATGGACGCCGTGTCGAAGGCGTGGTGCCCGCCCTCACCGGCCGAGCGATTCGTGTACACCTCGTGCTGGCCCAGGTAGAGCTCGTGGTCCACCTTCGGCAGCCCCTCGGGCGGCTCGATGAGGATCATGCCGTACATGCCGCTCGAGATGTGCATGTCCATGCCGGGCACGGCGCAGTGGTAGATGAAGGCGCCCGGGTACAAGGCCCTGAACTCGATCGTCTTCTCCTGGCCCGGCAGGACCAGCGTCTCCGAGGCGCCGCCGCCTGGCCCGTACACGGCGTGCAGGTCCACGTTGTGGGGCCGGATGTTCGTCTTCGGGCTCCGCACCGTGAGACGGATCCGGTCCCCCTGGCGCGCCCGCAGCATCGGGCCGGGGATCTGGCCTCCGAAGGTCATGTAGTCGAACGTGGCGCCCGGCTCGATTTCGCCCACGCCCTCGCGCGGCTCGAGCAGGAAGGAGCGCGTCCGGGGCGAAGCGCCCGCGATCGGCCCGGGCAGCGCCTCGGGGTCCGCGGCCAGCGTGTTCAGGGTGACCGCCCGGGCGGCCCCCGGGGCCGCGCCCGTGGCGCCCGCCGCGGCGGATCCGGCCGTGGATCCCGCGCCCGCGGTCCCGGCGTCCCCGCTCGTTTCGGCCGCGCTGGCCCGACCGGGTCCCCTGGCTCCACAGGCCAGCCCCACCAATCCGAGGCCTCCCGCCCCGAACACCTTCAGCGCATTTCGACGATCCATCCGCTTCGTATCCATCACCGTTCCCTCCAGGTCTCGGTTTCTCGACGACGCTCCAAGGATGGCGTGCGGAGGGAAGGGGCGCCGTGGGGCAATGGTAGATAGACCGTGTGGGGATTTGTCTTACATTTTTTCATGACAAATGGCGGGACACGGGCCCCCTCCCGCGGGGGCACCAGCCCCGAGCCCTCTACTTGTACAAGTAGAGCGCATCGCGATCGGGCCTCGATGCAGCGAGGGGGCCGGATTTTCCCGGCCCCCTCGTGTGTCGACGCCCCGGCCTGGCCGGGCCGTGCGTTTTCGCGGCGCCTCAGTCGCCCAGCACCTCCAGCGACTCGCGGAAGTCCGCGTCGACGCGGGCCACGCGCTCGAACAGCTCGTCGGCCGCCGCATCCTCGCCCAGCCGGCGGCGCGCCACGCCCAGGTAGTAGAGCACGTCGACCAGCGCCTCGTCGCCCCGGTCGGACAGGTCGAGCGCCGCCGACAGCACCTCGGCCGCCTGCTCGTACCGGCCTCGCGCCATGAAGTAGTGCGCCATCATCTGGAAGGTCTCGAGCGCCGGCTGCCGGTCCGGCCCGACGGCCTGGAAGCTCTGGGTGGCCGCATGCAGCCACGGGAGCTCGCGGATCGTCATCTCGAACTCGGTCCACAGCTTCTCGCCCAGCGCCTTTCGCGCCTCGCGGTCCGCGGGACCGGCGGACGGCAGGTCGGACTCCTGGCCACCCCGGCGCCGCTTCTCCTGCAGCTCGACCGCGTCGAGCCGGGCCAGGCCCGCCTGGGCCGTCTGGTTCTCCTCGTCCAGCGACAGCACCTGCTCGTACAGGATTCGCGCGCTACGCCGGGAGCCGCGCTCGGCCAGCCCCTCGGCCAGCGCCACATAGGCGTCGCTCAGCGTTCCCGGATCCGCCAGGCGGCGGGCGTAGCTCACCTTGCGCCGACGCAGGTCCATGTTGTCGGGGGAGAGCTCGAGGAGCTCGTCCAGCAGGTCGAGGCCGCGGCGGAGCTCGGCCCTCTCGCCCAGCTCGGCGCCCTCGCCCTGCCACGCCGACGCGTTGGGCGCGCGGCCGTTGGAGTGGCTCGTCTCCGCCGCTTCCTCGACCGCCGGCTCGGCGGCGAACGGCTCGGCCGACTCCTCGACTTCCGTGGTGGAGGCCTCGGCCTCCGAGGTCTCGATCACGGACATGTCTTCCTCCATCGTTTCGGGTTCCGTTTCCTCGGTCTGCGGTTCGTGGGTCGGCCAGGGCTCCCAGCCCGAGCCGAACGAGTCCTGGCCCGAGCTCCCGGAGTGGTCCGAAGTGTCGGCCCCGGAATCCCAGGTCCCGTTGCGATCCTCGGTCTGCTCGGACATGGCTCCCCCGCTCTCGCTGTCTGGGAATGAACTGGCCGGCCGCGTCGTCGCCTCCGGCTCCATCGTCTCGCTCTCGACGACCCGGCTCCACGCCGGGGGCTCGCGACCGAACTCGGTCGCCAGACTCCGCGCTCGCGACATGAGCTCGCGGTACTGTCCCACCAGCTCCAGCCGCTCGGGCCATACCTCGGCCCATGCCTCTTCGCGCGCGGGCTCCTCCTCGGCGGGCTCGCCCTGCCGCGCCTCGAGCTCCCGGCTCACCTCGTAGCGGTAGACCTGGACCTCGGGCAACGCGGACTCCTCGAGGTCGGGCTCCTCCTCCGCGGTGGGCTCCTCCTCCGCGGTGGGCTCGTCGAGCCAGGACGCGGCGGACCCTTCGGGCTCTCCCGCCTCCTCGAGCTCGGCCTCCGCCTCCTGCTCGGGCTCCGCCTCGAACTCGGGCTCGCGCAGCGCGGCCTCGATCGCGTCCTCGACGTCGGCCGGCTCGGAGAGGTCCTCCGCCTGGTCGCCGGGCTCCCAGTCCGCCGGCTCCTCGCCGGGGAGCAGGTCGTGGATGCGGGTCTCGAGCTCCGCGTTGGACTCGCCGCGGTCGGCGCGGCGAAACCACACGTCCCGCAGGGCGTTGACGGCCTCCCTGGCGTAGCCCTCATCCTGGAGGCTGCGCGCCAGGCGTTCGGCCACCGCTTCGTCGGGGGCGCGCTCGAGGAAGTCGCGCATGGCGACGCGGGCGGCGCGGGGCTCCCCGCGCTCGCTCACCGTGTCCACGTAGTGGAGGAGATTCTTACGGGCCTCGGCCACGAGCCCCACTTCCAGGTGGAGCCGGGCCATGGTCCGGTAGCACTCGATCTCGTACGGGAACACCCGGAGGATCTTGTTGCAAACTGCAATGGCATTGGTAATAAGCCCCTGTTCCGCGTACAGCTCGGCGGCCTGCCGGTAGTATTCGATGGCACGTCCGGGCTCGCCCTCGCGGAAGTTCAGGTCGGCGATCCGAACGGACAGGCCCGGGTCGGGCGTCGAGTACTCGGCGCTCCGTCCCTCCTCCAGGGCGCGCAGGTAGAGCTGGATGGCCCGCCGGTGGTTGCCGGCCGCCTCCTCCCGCCGCGCCTCTGTCTTGAGTTCGGATACCTTGGTCATTGTCATGCCTTGACTTACGATGCCGTGTCCACCGGGCTTCGCTGGGCCCTCCGCGGCTCACGTCTTCTGGCCTCGTCCAGCGGCCGGCCGCGCTGGCCGACCCGCGATCGGGAGCGCGAACGGCCGCGCGCACCCGCCCATCCTCTCCGTGTCCCCGCCCCGCGTCGCGCGTGTTGCGCAGGCCCGCGAGCGCGCACAGCTTATGCACTCGGTCCGGCCACGACGCCGTCGGGCGGCCACGACGAAAGTGCAAAGTCCGGACCGCCCACCTCGACACTCCGAGACCCGAGGAACCCGTGGCATTCGAGGCACAGGACGCAAAGATCCTGATCGTGGATGGGGACCGCTCCGTGGTGGGCGAGCTCGAGCGGATCCTGTCCGACGCGGCCTACCATCGGATCGAAAGCACCACCGAGCCCAGGGAGACACTGTATTTCTGTGGGCGCTTCCAGCCCGACCTCCTCCTCCTGGATCTGGGGGTGTCCGATCCGGCCGCCGAGCAGATCCTCCGGGACCTGGCGGAGCGGGAAGCCGACTTCCCGCGGCCCGCGGTCCTGGGGCTCTCGGGAAGCGAGTCCGCGGGGACCCGCGTCGGCCTGGTCGAGGCGGGCTTGCAGGACCTCCTCCGCAAGCCGCTGGACCCGGTCGAGGTACGGCTCCGGGTCCGCCACGTGCTGGAGACCCGGCGCCTGCGCAGCGAGGAGGGCTCCGAGGAGGCCCGCGCCGACCGCGGAGCCATGGAGGATCTTCGGCAGAAGGCCGAGCGGGCCGAGCTCAGCGTCCTCCACATCCTGGCCCGGCTGGTCGAGTACCGTGACTTCAAGACCGAGC
>CANPVD010000060.1 GCA_947581615.1 Candidatus Humimonas hydrogenitrophica | reverse complement strand
GATCTCGAGGCCGAGACCCTCCGCCTCCGACCTCACGAGCACCGAGAAATTGGCGCCGCTGTCGAAGGCGTAGCGTCTGGGCGTCGAGTCGATGGACACCGCCACCCCGCCCCGCTCGCCCGGTTGCAGCGTCGCGCCCCGGCGTTCCTCCACGCTCTGGGGCGGCACGTCGCGGACGGCCCGCAGGTAGAGCCCCCAGGGACCGGCCCGATCTTCCCGCGTCTCCAGATGGTCCAAGAGCCGGAAGTAGTCGTGCCCCCGCTGCAGGCGCAGGAGCGCGTCGCGGGTGGAGTCCGGCATCGTCGGCGCCCGCTGGAGTCCGTGGCCGCAGCCCGAACAGGCGAGCAGTATCGCCAGCGCGAACGGCAGGCCATCCCGCGTCCGCATCAGGAGGACGCTCCGGCCAGGTCCGCGCGTCGCGTCGAGCTCATGATCTCAAGGTAGAGGTCGGCAGCCCGGAGGGACGAGGGTCCGTCCGTGCGGTGGCCTGGTGATCGTGTACATCCCACGCGCGCAACGCGTACGGACCGGGGTGGGGTTCCGCGCCCGTTCGCCGGCGGCTGGGCGCGGTCCACCGCACCGATCGCCTCGTCGATCCTGGCACCGTTTTCGGCCGCGGCGGGGCGGCCTAGGGTTAGGCTTACCGTGGACTCCGGAACCAGGAGCATCGTGCGGCGACAGGCACAAAGGGCCACGCGGCGAGTCGCGTGGGCCGTCGTCCTGCTGCTTCCGGCCTGGGCCGGCTCGGCCTCGGGAGCGGGCGGCCGAACGCCGGCGCAGGCGGCCGAACCTTCGACCCTCGACGTCACCTACTACCGGATCCAGCTCTCGGTGGACCCGGACCACCAGCGCGTCGTCGGGCGGGTCACCATCGCGCTCCGCACGGAAGCCCGGGCCCCCGACAGCCTCCACCTCGACCTGTCCGACTCCATGCGGGTGACCGCGGTTCGCCGCGACGGGCGATCGGTGTCGTTCACGCACCGCGGCGGCGTCCTGGCGGTCTCCGCGGAGACGTCCGGCGGCGGCCGCGAGGTCCTCGAGGTCGACTACGGCGGCCACCCGGCCGGGAACGGGTTCACCTTCGCGAGGGGCGAGGACGGGCCCCGCATCGCCTCCTACGGCATGCCCTACCACGCGCGGCAGTGGTGGCCGAGCCACGACGTAACGGCGGACAAGGCGGACTCGGCCGACATCGAGATCACGGTACCGGACGGCCTCCTCGCGGTCTCCAACGGCCGGCTGGTGGGACGCGAGCGGGGACCGGACGGGACTACTGCCTTCCGCTGGGCCGAGCGCCACCCGATCTACCCGGACGTCGTGTCGGTGGCCATCGCCCCCTACGCCACCTTCTCGCTCTCGCACATGGAGGCGGACGGGGACACCCTGCCCCTCCGGTTCTACGTGTTCCGCGAGGACTCGGCGAAGGCCCGCGAGGACTTCTCGATCCTGCCGGACGTGCTCTCCTTCTACGAGCGGCTGTACGGGCCCTATCCCTTCGCGGACGAGAAGTACGGGATCGCCGAGTTCGTCCTCCCGAGCTTCCGCGAGCACCAGACGATCCCGAGCCTGGGCTCCGCGCGGATCACCGGGACGCACCGGTACGACTGGATCCTGGCGCACGACCTGGCGCACCAGTGGTTCGGGAACTCGCTCACCCCGGCGTCCTGGAAGGACGTGTGGCTGAACGAGAGCTTCGCGCAGTACTCCTCGCTCCTGTGGCTCGCCCACACGCGGGGCCGCGCCGCCTTCGACAGCACGATCGGGAGCCTGGCCTCGCGGGACGTCCCCGGCTCGCTCCAGGTCGCCGACACGACCAACATCCGGTCCATGTTCGGGGCGCTCACCTTCGGGAAGGGGCCGGTCGTCCTGGACCGGCTGCGGCGGGTCATGGGGGACAGCGCCTTCTTCCTGGCCCTACGCCGCTACGCGACCCGCTTCGCCTACGGGACCGTGACCACGCGGGACTTCGAGACGGTGGCCGAGCGGGCCTCGGGCCGTTCCCTGGACGGGTTCTTCCGCGAGTGGGTGTACGGGAGCGGCACGCCGCGCGACTCCGTGAGCCCGGATCCTCCCCAGGACGAGGGAGCGGTGCGCGAGTCCACGCCGGAGAGCGCCACCGCCTGCCGGGCCACCGACCGCGTGCACGCGGTGGCGGGCGGGTGCGGGATCGTGGAGCACTGGCGCGGGACGACCGCCATGGGCCAGGTCCCGGGCTACTGCCTCCGGGCCTGGAACCCCGCCAGGCGGAAGTGGGACCTGGTCCTCCTGTGGCCGCAGCCGAACAAGCCCGGCTTCTTCACCCTGGAGGGCGGCTTCCGGGACGGACGCGGCGAGTTCTTCCGCACCGCCACCAACGCGGCCGGGAACGAGGTCCGGGTCCGCTTCACCTTCTCCGACATCACGCCCACGTCCCTCCGGTGGAGCAACGGCACATCCCGGGACGGCGGGCGGAGCTGGCCCTCGACCTGGATCATGCAGTTCACCCGCAGGGACCCGGGGGCCGCCTCCCTACCGAACGGTCCCACCCGCGCCCGGAACCGCTGCACCTTCCCCGAGATCCACCAGATGGACGCGTGGCTCGGCGACTGGACGGGAGAGGCGGTCCTCGCCGCGGGCGACACCGTGCCCGCCCGGGCCAGCAGCTACGAGATCCTGGACGGCTGCGGACAGATGGACCGGATGGTGCTGGGCGAGGGGAAGAAGACGATCGAGGTCTACCGGGTGCGGACGTACCGGCCCGACCTGGGGCGGTGAGTCGAGTATCGGCTGGACAGCCGGGACGGGATCATCGAGCGGCTGGAGGGTTCGGTTCAGCGCACGACCGCCCTCCTCCAGACACCGGAGAGCCCCGAGAGGGGCGCGCGCCGAGTGCGCACCCGGTGGAGCCGAATCGCGCGAGACAGGGTCGACTTCGAGACGGCGGTTCGGTCGGGGACCGGGTCGTGGGGGCGGCTGTGGACGGTGACGCTCCGGCCCCGGGGGGCGCTGACCGGGCGGGCTGCAGGGTCGCGAGAGCTCCCACCAGCATCGTCCCGATACCCCCCAGGACGAAGGTGAGCGGATCGACCGGAGAGACGTCGACCAGCTGGCCGGCGATCGCGGCGGAAGCGCGGACGGCGCGGCTCCCGTGGCCGATCCCCTTCCTGATGGAGATCTCGGGTCTCGCCTTGCTCGCCGTGGCCGCCCGGGCCGGACCGGAGGCGGCGGGAGAGGGAACGCCCATGATGGCTATACGTACCATGTGCTCGCATGAAGACTGAGCGAACCCGACTGAACCGTCAGGAGTGGTGGGCCGTCGGCACGTTGAGCGGCGTGTTCTTCCTGCGCATGCTCGGCATCTTCCTCGTGCTGCCGGTGCTGGGCCCGTACGCGAGCAAGCTCCAGGGAGCGACCCCGCTGCTGGTCGGGCTGGCCTACGGCGCGTTCCCCCTGCTGCAGACGGCGTTTCAGGTGCCGTTCGGCTGGATGAGCGACCACATCGGACGCAAGCCGATGATCGCCCTGGCGCTGGGCCTGTTCACCGCCGGCAGCGTGTGGGCGGCCTTCGCGCACTCCATCTGGATGCTCATCGGCGCCATGGCGCTGCAGGGCTCCGGAGCCGTCGCCGCCGTGATCCTCGCGCTCGTGGCCGACCTGACGCGACCGGAGGTCCGGACGCGCTCCATGGCCATGATCGGCAGCAGCATCGGGCTCGCCTTCGGCGTGGGCTTCGTGGGCGGTCCGCTCGTGGCCGCCCACCTGGGCGTCCCGTGGATCTTCGGGCTGCTGGCCGTAGTGACGCCCATCGCGCTGCTCGTCGTCCTGTTCGTCGTGCCGACCCCCGGCGAAGAGCCGCACCACGACGAGCTCGGAGCCTCGGCCAGCGGGTTCAGGGAGGTGATCACGAACCCCGACCTGCTGCGGATGGACAGCGGGATCTTCGTCCTCAACGGCACGCTACGCGGGCTGTTCCTGGTGGCGCCGTTCCTCCTGTCCACCCTGGTGCAGCCGCAGCACGAGTGGCTGGTCTACCTGGGCGCGCTGCTGATCGCCGGCGTGGTGATGGTGCCGACGATCATCTTCGCCGAACGCGACGGGTACATGAAGGAGGCGCTGTACCTGTCGCTGCTGTCGCTCGGCGCGGGGCTGCTCCTGTTCACGGGCGGCGGCCGGGGCATCGCGTGGTTCTTCGTGGCCATCTCGCTGTACTTCGTCGGCTTCAGCCTGCTCGAAGCCATCATGCCGTCGCTGCTCACGCGGCTGGCCCCCGACACGGACCGCGGCAAGGCCACCGGCGTGTACAACATGAGCCAGTACCTGGGCTCGTTCGGCGGAGCCCTGCTCGGCTCCGCCTTCCTGAGCGGCGACAGGGCCGAGGCCATCGGGGTGGGCTCCCACTACGGGCTCCTGTTCCTCGTGCTGACCGCGGGCGTCGCCGTCTGGGCCTGGATCGCGTGGAAGCTCCCCATGCCCACGCGCCGGCAGGCCGCCGCCCACGGTGCGGTGGTCGAGGAGGAGAGCTAGGGCTCCGGCGCCCGCCTGTCGGCTCGGCGACCGCCATCCGGACGCCCCCAGCACGTCACTCGCCCCACGCCCGCCCTACTCGCCCCTCTCCGCGCCCTACTCGCTCCCCTCCGCCGCGGCCCGCTTGGCGCGCGACAGGTAGCCGGGCTTCAGGTCCAGCAGGTTGGCGATCTTGCGGGTGAGGTACCGCTCTTCTCTCGCGATCTTCCCGTCGGCCAGCACCATCCCCCACATCACCTCGGCCAGCACCATCTTCTGTCCCAGGTCGTAGCTCTTCCGGATGGTCGAGGTGAACTGGTAGTAATCCACCGACTCCCGCCGCGCCGTCTCCGCCAGCTCCAGGAGACGCTGACCCGAGTCGGCCGGCAGGTCGAAGTGGCGCTCCAGCACCCCCTGCAGGTGAGCGCGCTCCTCCCCCGTGAACGCCCCGTCCGCGTGGGCGACCTCCAGGACGAGGGCGCACGCGGCCACGTGGGCGGGATCGGTCTCCAGCGTAGTCGCCTCGGGGGCGTCACCGGATTCCGACGTATGCAGGCCGAGGAGGTTCTTGACGGCGTCGAGCATTATGGCAGTCCGGCTACTGGGGTGACGGCTGCGGCGGGAAGGTGCCGCGGGCGGCGAGGGCGCTCCGCGGGCCCGCTCACGGGCCCCCCGCCCCCTTCAGCTTCACCCGCAGCTCCGGCAGCCAGTCGCGCACGAGCACGAGATGGGGCGCCGAGGCGGCACTCGCCCCTGCGGACGCGACGGGGCGGACCATGATGAACCGGCGGTCGTCGGGCGCGACCGCGTAGAAGTGGCTCTGGAAGTTGGCCAGGTACCCGCGCGCGTCGAACAGCCTGTGGTGGGCCCCCGCGGAGAAGGTGGAGCCGGTGGTCACGTCGACGGCGATCATCTCCCCGGCGCCGTTCCGGTAGAAGAGCTGACGCCCGTCGTGCGACCACTCGGGC
>CANPVD010000059.1 GCA_947581615.1 Candidatus Humimonas hydrogenitrophica | reverse complement strand
CCGGCGAAACCGGGCGATCGGCCAGATCTCCTACAAGTCCAAGCTGTTCACGCTGGCCACCGAGATCGCCGCGACGGCCGACAGCTCCACCTCCTCGGCCACGCCGGACGTCAAGGGCGTCGTGTCCAGCACCTTCGGCGTCCTCGACGTCCCGAACAGCGCCGTGTCGCTGATCGGTCGGGTGGACATCATCAACCCGAACAAGGACGTGAGCGGCGACAAGAAGACCAACTACATCTTCGGCCTCGCCTACCGGATCAGCCCCAACCTCCGGATCCTGGGCGACTGGGACTACACGCACTACGAGACGCCGCCGGCGGACTTCACGGCCGCCGCGGCTTCCTCTTCCAAGGCGCTGTTCCAGGCGGAGTTCACCTTCTGATCCCCTGATCCGCCCGGGCGGCGGCGGCACTTCAGGGCCGCGCCGTCCCCCGGCGGGGGCGCGCTCGGTCGGCACGCGGACCGTGGGGTCCCGCGTCGCCGGCCGTCGCGCATCGGGGCCCGGGGGCCTATGTCTCCGGCATGGTGAATCGACGGCCCGACGACGAGGCCCCGCGTGCCCGCTGTCCGTGGGCGGAGGGGGACGAGCTCCTCCGGGTCTACCACGATGTCGAATGGGGCGTGCCGCTCCGGGACGAGCGCGGCCTGTTCGAGCTCCTGGTTCTCGAGGGCTCCCAGGCCGGCCTGAGCTGGCTCACCATCCTGCGCAAGCGGGACGCCTACCGGGAGGCGTTCGGAGGCTTCGATCCCGAGAGGGTGTCCCGCTTCGGCTCATCCGATGTCGACCGGCTGGTCCGGAACCCGGACCTCGTCCGCCACCGGGGCAAGCTCGAGGCGGCCGTCGGCAACGCGCGCGCCACCCTGCGGCTCCGTGACAGCGACGGCGGCCTGGCGTCGCTGGTGTGGTCCTTCGTGGACGGGGCGCCGATCGACCACGGGTGGCGCGACTCCGCGCAAGTGCCGTCCTCGACCCCGCGCTCGGCCGCCCTGGCGGGGGCCCTGCGCCAGCGCGGCTTCGCCTTCGTGGGCCCCACCACCTGCTACTCGTTCATGCAGGCGGCCGGCCTCGTGAACGACCACGTGGCAGGCTGCTTTCGGCACGCCGAGGTGGGCAGGGGCTAGGCTCCCGGCTATGTTTCGGACCTACGGTGGAGCACGCTTCCGGGGCGATCGTTCGTGGTCGGCCCGCAAGCGAATCGGAAGGGAGGGGCCATGACCGTGACAGGGGCGCGGAGCCGAAGCGCGGGCACGGTGCGCGGGGCGCTCGTCGGGCTGGCCCTCGCCGGGGCGCTGGCGTGCCCCGTGCGGCCGGCCCGCGCGCAGGGAGTCACCGTCGGAGCCCTGCGACCGGGGGCGCGGGTGCGGGTGCTGGGACCGAACCTGGCCCAGCCGATCGTGGGGCGACTCACCGCGCTCGCCAACGACACCCTCGCCGTGCTCCCGGAGGGGGCCGCCTCGCCCACCAGGATCTCCCTCGAGGACCCGATCGAGGTGCAGGTCAGCCAGGGGGAGCACAGCCACCTGTGGCCCTGGGTGTGGAAGGGGGTCGTGGTGGGCAGCATCGTGGGATTCGTGGCGGGAACCCTGATCGCCAACCACGAGAGCCTGACCGGGAGCGGCATCACGCACGACATGGTCATCGGGACCGGCATCGGCGCCGGGGCCGGGGCGGTGACGGGAGGCGTGATCGGCGCGGTCCTGCCCTCGGAGCGGTGGAAGACCGTCTACCTGTCCTACCGGAAGACCGCCGGACGGTCCGGGTCGCTCCAGGTGGGCCTCCGCCTCCCCCTGTGAGGGTGGGCGCGGGCGCCGCCCCCACGGGCGCGCCGGGCGCGCCGGGGGCGGCGTCGCGGCCGCGGCCCGGCTCTCCGTACGTGGCCCGGGGATCGGCCTGCTGATAGGATGCACCCGCGCGGTCCGGGGCGCGGGCCGTGGAACGAAGACCGTGAGCAGCGGACGGGGCCTGGCCTTCCGAGCGCGAATCCCATGTCGATCAGCACTTCACAGCGCCGGGACGTGGACGACGCGGCGACGCCGTTGACGCGGGTGGCGGTTCCCGCGCCGGACGCGACGCCCGAGGCCTTTCTTTCCGCCTGCCCTTCGCCGCGCGGTTTCTGGCAGCGGGACGGGACCTGGAACGCCTGGAGCGGGAGCGTGATCGGGATCCGCGTGGGGGCGGGAGAGGGCCGCGGTCCCATCGCCGCGGTCGCCCGGGAGGTCTCGCTCCGGGTGGCGGGCGGGGCGGACGAGGACCCGCCGCCGCGCTTCCACGGCGGCTTCGCCTTCCACGCCGATCACCGGGCCGCGGGCGCGTGGTCCGACTTCCCGGCCGCCCGCTTCGACCTGCCGGCCGCCGAGCTCATCGGGGGAGTCGGGGCCGAGACCCGGCTCGTGGTCACCGTGCCCGGCTCGGGAGGCCCGGCCAGGGCGCGGGCGAGGCGCCGCGCCGAGGCGCTCGCCGGTCGCCTCGGCGCCGGTCCAGCGGAAGGCGCTCCCGGACGAGCGGATGCGGTCCGGGGCAGGAGCGAGCCCGTGTCGCGGGACACCTGGCGCCGGGGGGTCGAGGCCGCGCTCGAGGCGATCCGGGCCGGGCGCTTTCGCAAGGTGGTGCTCGCCCGGCCCCTGGACGTGGCGCTGGCCCGGATCCCGGACCCCGCCGCCCTGCTCCTCCGTCTGCGCCGCCGCGAGGAGGGGAGCTTCCCCTTCCTGTTCGAGCCGGTGCCGGGATCGGTCTTGTTCGGCGCCTCGCCCGAGCTGGTCGCGCTGCGCAGCGGGAACCGACTGCACGCCATGGCCGTGGCCGGAACCGCGCCGCGCTCCCCCGACGGCGCAGAGGACGAGCGCCTGGGGCGCGAGCTCCTGGACAGCGCCAAGGAGCGGACCGAGCACGCGATCGGCGTGAGGGACATGCGCGAGCGCCTGGCGGCCCTGGGCGGCGACCCCGAGGTGGACGAGCAGCCTCACCTCCTGCGCCTGCGCGGCATCCAGCACCTGCGCACGGACCTGTCCGTACGGGCCGGCCGCGGGCACGGTGTGCTCGACCTGCTCGAGGTCATGCACCCGACCGCGGCCGTGTCCGGCTACCCGCGCCAGCCCGCCGCCGCCTTCCTGCGCGAGCGGGAGAGCTTCGAGCGCGGCTGGTACGCCGGACCCGTGGGCTGGTTCGACGCCGCCGGCGAGGGAGCGTTCGCGCCGGCCCTGCGCTGCGCGCTGCTGCGCGGCGACCGGGCGCGACTGTTCGCGGGCGCCGGGCTGGTGGAAGGCTCGGACCCGGAGCGCGAGTGGGAGGAGACGGCCCTGAAGCTTCGACCCATGCTGGAGATCCTCGCCGGTGGTCCGGAGGCGTGAGGGCCGAGAACCGCAACACGGCGTGGTCCTCGGCGTTCGTGGACGAGCTGGCACGGGCGGGCGTCCGGCACGCCTGCGTGGCGCCGGGCTCGCGCTCCACCCCCCTCCTCCTCGCACTGGCCGCCGACGAGCGCCTACGCTGCCACGTGCACCTGGACGAGCGCAGCGCCGCCTTCTTCGCCCTCGGCCTGGGCAAGGCCACCGGCGTGCCGGCGGCGGTGGTCACCACCTCGGGGACGGCCGCGGCCAACCTGCTGCCGGCCGTGATGGAGGCGGACGCGAGCCGCGCGCCCCTCCTCCTGCTCACGGCGGACCGCCCGGCCCGGCTGCGAGGCACGGACGCCAACCAGACGGTGGACCAGCTCCTCCTGTTCGGGGGGCGGGTGCGGCTGTTCCACGAGGTGGCCGCGCCCGAGGCGGCCGACCGGCCGCTTCGGTACGTGCGGGCGTTGGCCGGTAGGGCGGTCGGCGCGGCGATCGGACCGCCGGCCGGCCCGGTGCACCTGGACTTCCCGTTCGAGAAACCCCTGGAGCCCACGTCGGTGGCGGGCGACGTGCCCGCTGACCTGTCGGGGCGGGCGCCCCTGGCGGCGGCGGGCCGTCCGGAGGGCCGGGCGTACACGGCCGTCACCCCGCCGTGCCTCCTCCCCGAGCCGGCGGCGCTCGAGGCGCTCGCCCGACGCCTGGCGGAGGCGGGGCGCGTGCTCCTGGTGTGCGGGCCGGCCCCGGATGCCCCGGCTGCGCTCCGGCTGGGTGGTCCGGCGCTCCGGCTGGCGGCCGTCGGCGGCTGGCCCCTGCTGGCCGATCCGCTGTCGGGGGCCCGGTTCGCCCCGGGCGCCGCGGGGGGGACGCTGGGGGCCTACGACCTGTTCCTGCGCTCGGCCCGGATCCGCGGCGCCCTGCGCCCCGACCTGGTCCTCCGACTGGGCCCGGCCCCGACATCGGCCGCCCTGTCCACGTACCTGGAGCAGCACGCGGACCGCGAGCAGGTCGTGGTCGACACCGGACCGTCCTGGGCGGACCACGCGGCCGCCGCCACCGTCCTGATGCGTGCCGAGCCCGCCGCGCTGGCCGCGCGCCTGGCGGACATCGTGGAGGGTGCCGCTGACGGGGGCGGCCCGGCCGACGGGTCGGCGGCCGTATGGCCGCCGACCGGATGGGCCGCGGCCTGGCGCGCGGCCGAGGCGGCGGCCCGCGAGGCGGCGCTCGCCGCTCTGGATGGGCGGGAGGGCGTGTTCGAGGGAGAGGTGCTCGCCGCGCTCGCCCGGGACCTTCCGACCGGCGCGCGGCTGTTCGTGGGGAGCAGCATGCCGGTCCGAGACCTCGACGCGTTCGGCGAGCCCCGCGACGGGACGCTGGTCGTGATCGGGAACCGCGGCGCCAGCGGCATCGACGGCTCGGTGAGCACCGCCCTGGGCCTGGCGGCCTCCGGCCCCGATGCGGGCGGGGCCGACGCGGCCGTCGGCCCGAAGACGGGCCCGCCCACGGTGGCCGCGCTCGGAGACCTGTCCCTGTACCACGACATGAACGGGCTGCTGGCCGCCGGGAAGGAGGGCCTGGACGTCGTGTTCGTGGTCATCCACAACGATGGCGGCGGCATCTTCCACATGCTCCCGATTCGGGAGCACGAGCCGTCGTTCACCCGCTTCTTCGCGACCCCGCACGGCCTGGATTTCGTCCACGCGGCGCGGCTGTATGGACTGGCCTACCGGGCGCTCGAGCCGGCGGGGACGGGCCAGGTGGCCGGGATGCTGCGGGAGGCGGTCGGAGCGGCGCTGGCGGCCGGCGGCGCCCACCTCGTGGTCGTGCGCTCCGATCGGCGACGGAACCACGAGCTCCACGAGCTGGCCGCCGCCGCGGCCGTCGGCGCGGCGGAGCGTGCGCTGGAGGGAGGGCGCCCCGGCCGCATGTCCGGTGGCGCGGGAGACCGCGGGCCCTAGCGAGCGCGGAACCGGGGGGACCGGAGCCCGGCACGACACGGCGAGGAACACCGCAGACCAGGGAGAGGAATCACCATGTCCGAGCTGTACTGGAAGTCGGAGGCGGAGTGGGAGCGCGTGAAGGCCTACGAGGACATCACCTACCACAAGTGGGGCGGCATCGCCCGCATCGCCTTCGACCGGCCCGAGGTGCGCAACGCCTTCCGCCCGGACACCCTGTTCGAGCTCCAGGAGGCCTTCAGGGACGCCAACGAGGACCCGTCCATCGGCGTGGTGTTGTTCACCGGGAACGGGCCGGCGGAGGACGGGGGCTGGGCGTTCTGCAGCGGGGGTGACCAGAAGGTCCGCGGCGACTCGGGCTACGTGGGCTCGGACGGCGTCCCCCGCCTCAACGTCCTCGAGCTGCAGCGCTTCATCCGCACGATGCCCAAGCCGGTCCTCTGCCTGGCGTCCGGCTACGCCATCGGCGGCGGCCACGTCCTGCACGTCATCTGCGACCTCACGATCGCCTCGGACCGGGCGATCTTCGGGCAGACGGGCCCGAAGGTGGGGAGCTTCGACGCCGGTTACGGGTCGGCGTTCCTGGCTCGCATCGTCGGGCAGAAGAAGGCGCGGGAGATCTGGTACCTGTGCCGGCAATACTCGGCCGAGGAGGCCCTGGACATGGGCCTGGTGAACGCGGTCGTCCCCCACGACGACCTGGAAGCCGAGGGAGTCCGCTGGGCGAAGGAGATCCTCTCCAAGAGCCCCATCGCCATCCGCTTCATCAAGGCGGCCATGAACGCGGACGTGGACGGCCAGACGGGACTCCAGGTGCTGGCCGGCGACGCGACCATGCTCTTCTACATGACCGAGGAGGGGCAGGAGGGGCGCAACGCCTTCGTGGAGAAGCGGAAGCCGGACTTCCGGCAGTATCCCTGGAGGCCGTGAGCGAGACCGGAGGCCCCCCGGCCCCCGGGGGAGCTCCGGGGCCCCGGGGCCCGTCGGCGGAGCGACGCGCGGTCCTGCGCGCCTGGACCATCGGCGCCCGGCTCCACACCCTGCCGGCGGCGGCCGCCCCGGTGTTCGTGGGCGGAGGGCTGGCTCGATGGGCGGGCCGCTTCGCGCCGGGCCCGTTCGTGGCCGCGCTGGTGGGGGCCCTCCTCATCCAGATCGCCACGAACTTCGCCAACGACTACCACGACTTCCACCGCGGGGCCGACACGGACGAGCGCGAGGGCTTCCTGCGGGTGACGCAGGCCGGCCTGGTCCGGCCCGAACGGGTTCGCCGCTGGATGATGCAGAGCTTCGGCCTCGCCCTCCTGCCGGGCCTCTACCTGGCCTGGGTGGCGGGCTGGCCCGTGGTGGCGGTCGGGCTGGCCTCGATCGCGGCCGGGATGGCCTACACGGGCGGGCCCTGGCCCCTGGCCTATCACGGTCTCGGGGAGCCCTTCGTGTTCGTGTTCTTCGGACTGGTGGCCGTGTCCGTCACCGAGTACGTGCAGACGCTGACCTTCGACCCCTCCTCGCTGGTGGCCGGGTGCGGCGTGGGAGCCCTGACCACGGCGATTCTCGTCGTGAACAACCTGCGTGACATCCCGACCGACAGACTCGCCGACAAGCACACGCTGGCCGTCCGGCTCGGCGAGGAGGGGAGCCGAAGGGAGTATGCCCTGTTCCTCCTGGTCGCTCTCGCCGCCCCCGTCGCGGGCGTGGCGCTGTTCGGCTGGCCGGCCTGGTCGCTCCTCGCGTCCGGGGCCAGTCTCCTGGGCCTGGCGCCGCTCCGCACCCTGCGGACGTTCGGCGCGCGCTCCGAGCTCAACGGCGCGCTGAGCAGCACCGGGCGCGTGGTCCTCGTCTACGGCCTGCTCCTCGGCGTCGGACTGGCCCTCTAGCGCCGGCACTATTGCAGGTTTTCGTGCGCGAGATTTCGGATGCGGGCCCGGCTCTTGCGAACATCGCTTCCGTCATGCCTGGCGCAGGCCTTGCGATGACGGGAATCGTTTCTATTGTGTAACAGCGCCAAAAGTGGATCTTTTCCGTGTGATTACGAGTCACTCCCGCAAAGAGGGGGGAGCATGAACATGCGTACGAAGTTCGGAATCGGGGTGCTAGCGGCCCTGCTGGCCGGCGCGCCGGCCATGGCGCGCGCCCAGGATGCCAGGTGGTCGATCGACCCGCGCGGCGGCCTGACCCTGCCGATCGGCAACCTGAAGAACATCGAGAAGCCGGGCTTCGCGGCCGGCATCGGGATCGCGTACTGGGTGATGCCCCGCGTGGCCGTCCGGGCGGACGTGGCCGCGGACGTGATGAGCTCCAAGGACCAGACGCACGCCGGGATCCTGGTCAACGACGTGCCGGACGTCAGCCTGTACAGCTACACGGGTGGCGTCGAGTTCCGCCTCACCCCGCCGGACCAGGAGCGCTGGGACGTGACCGTCAACGTCGGGGCCGGCGCGACCACCCTGGACACGAACTCAGCCACGGCGTTCGAGACCGCGTCGGGCGGGCTGCAGACCGATTTCACCAAGACCTACTTCAGCGGCGTCGGTCTGGTGAAGTTCGGCTACAAGGCCAGTGATATGGTCGACCTCTACCTGTCGGGCGGCGCCCGCCTCGTGAAGACCAAGAAGGCCGACACGGGCGTGTTCAGCGCGTTCAGCTCGAACCTGCCGAGCGCCGGCTTCGGCAGCGTCGTGACCTTCCCGATCCAGCTGGGCGTGCGCGCGAGCTTCTGAGCTGCCGCTCTCCGGACCGGAACGCGTAAGGGGCGCCCCGCGGGGCGCCCCTTCGCGCATCGGCCGGCGGACCGAGCCACGCCCCGCGTGGCATCCGCCTGCCGCCCGGCGTCCGCCGGTCGGCCTAGTCCCTCTTTCCCAGCGCCAGGAGCTGGAGCCTGGTGAGGATCATGTCCTCCAGCCGGCGGGTCGACGTGCAGTTGGTCTGGCTGGAGCTGAGGCCATGCTGCCGCGCCGTGGCGCTCACCAGGGTGATCACCTCGCTCTCCTTGGCCGCCACGTCGGCGGGGCGGACCTGGGTGGCCACGGTCATGGTGAGCTCGGCCTGGTCCGCCATGGAGCCGGTGATGGTCGAACCACAGTTCAGGAACAGGGAGAGCCGGTGGTCCCCCAGGCGGCGCGTGGCGGCGAAGTCGACGCTGCCCAGCACGCGCGCCTCTCCGTTGCGAACGTGGACCGGGATCGAGAGCGAATCGTAGACCTGCTCCAGGAAGGGCCATAGCTTCTGCGCCGGCTCCGCGATCGTGTCGACTTCGGCGGCGCCCTCGGTGGACCTCCGGAAGTTGAAGCGGCCGTTGGCCGTGTTGAGCTCCGCGACCATGTTGCTGCCGCTGTCGCCGACGCTCGAGACCTGGACCTGCCGGCTGGCGCAGGCGGTCGCCGCGAGGCCGAGGGCCAGCGTGGCGGCGAGCCAGAGGTGTCTGCCGAAGGGCAGGCGCCGCCGCGCGTGATCGAAGCTGTGGGTCCGGTCGCGGGAGGAAGGGATCATGGCAGGTCACCCGTCCGAGGTTGGAGGGATTCGCAATCCGAGGGACCTTGACATCATCCAGAGTATGATGCCCGATCCGGCGGGACAACGGCCCAGCGGGAGCGCGGCCGTGGAGCGGCGGGCCGCGGGCGGCGCCGCGACGCCCGATCCCCTCGCCCGGGCGGCGCGGCGCTGGCCCCACGCGGTCGCCCTGGACGGAGCGGGCGGCACGCGCGGCTACGGGGAGCTCGAGGCCGCCGCCGCCGGGCTCGCGGGGCTGCTCCGGGAGGCGGGGCTGTGCCCGGAGGGACGCGGCGGGCGAGGCCCGGGCCCGGTGGCTTTCCTCCTGCCGAGGGGTCCGGCCGCGGTGGTCTGCCTCCACGCCGCGCCCCGCACGGGTGCGGCCGCCGCGCCCCTGCACCCCGGCTGGACGGAGCCGGAGCTCGGCGCGTACCTGTCCCGGCTCCGACCCGCGGCGCTGGTGTGCGGCGCGGAGACGCGCGGGCGGGCCGAGGCCGTGTGCCCGTCCGGGACGGTGATCGTGCGGCTCGGGGACGGGTGGCCTCCGGCGGACGGTGCCGAGATCCTGCGCACGGGCCGACCCGGCGCGGGCGGCCCCGCTCCCACGGCCCGCCTCCACACCATCCTGGCCACGTCGGGATCCTCGGGTCGGCCCAAGGCGGCGGGGCTCACCCTCGAGAACCACCTGGCCTGCGCCGCCGCCACGGAGCGCCGCATGTTGCTGGGGCCCGCCGACCGATGGCTCGCCTCGCTGTCCCCGGCCCACGTGGGCGGCGTGGCGCTGGTGCTCCGGGCGGCGTGGACCGGTGCCGCCCTGGTGCTCCGGGAGGCCTTCGACGCCGGAGAGGTGGCGGCGCTCATGGAGGAGGGCCGCGTGACCCACGCATCGCTGGTCCCCACCATGCTCGCCCGGCTGCTGGAGGCGCGGTCGGGCAGGCCGGCCCCCCTCACCCTTCGTGGCATCCTCCTGGGGGGGGACGCGGCGGCCCCCGGGCGGGTGGCGGCGGCACAGGCGCTGGACTATCCCCTGTTTCCCACCTACGGACTCACCGAGGCGTCCTCGCAGGTGTCCACCGCGCGCCCCGAGGAGGCGCGGCGCTTCCCGGGCACGGTGGGCAGGCCCCTGGACGGGACCGAGGTGCGCATCGGGGCGGGGGACGAGATCCTGGTGCGGGGGCCGACGGTGATGGCGGGGTACGTGTGGGGCCCGGGGTCGGCCGGCGGATCGGAGGATGCGGAGCACGCCGGGCGCGCCGCCGCCGGCGAGGCGCACGAGCCGTGGCGAACCGCCGACGGGTGGCTGCGAACCGGGGACGCCGGCCGACTGGATGACGGGGGACGGTTGTGGGTGACGGGCCGGCTCTCCAACCGGATCGTGTCGGGCGGCGTCACCGTGGATCCCTCCGAGGTGGAGTCCGTCCTCCGCGACCACCCGGGGGTGCGGGAGGCGGCCGTCGTGGGGCTGCCCGACCCCGAATGGGGCGAGCGCGTGGTCGCCGCGGTCGTGCCGTCCGCGGCGCACGGCGGACCAGCCGACGGGGATCCGTCCGCGGCCGTTGGCGCCCTGGAGGCCGCGCTCGAGGCGCACTGCCGCGGACGGCTGGCGTCGGCCAAGCGGCCGCGCCGGTTGGCCGTGGTGGAGGGGCTACCCCGCAACCCCAACGGCAAGGTGGACCGGGCCGCCGTGCGGAGCCTGTTCGACTGAGGCGTCCGTGAACGGCCGGGTGCCGTGGGTCTTCCTCCCGGTCACGGCGCTCGCCCTCGCGCCCCTGGCTCCACGTCTCCATCGCCGTCGACGGACGTAGTCGTGCCGCCGCGGCGCTCCGCATCACGCCCCCGACGCTTCGACCTTCGACCCGATCGCGACCTCGAACGCGGCGATCCGGGAGCTGGCCCCGTTCAGCTCGACCGTGGACGCGGGCCGCTTCGAGGGCGCCCTGGCCTTCCCGATCGAGGCGGGTCTAAAGCTGGTGATCTGACGAGCGCCGCGCCGACCTTGCGGCGCGGGCGCCGGACCCGGATCCTGCGCTGGACAGAGGGGCGGTCGCTCCGGCGGCCGCCCCCATCCACGAACCTCCCGGGCCCCCGAAGGCCCGCACTCGGGAGAACCGCATGCGTCCCGCCCGTCTCACCTTCCTCTCGTTCGGCCTCCTCCTGGTCGGCTCCGCCATAGCCCCCGTCCGGGCGCAGCTGGCCGCCGGTGCGCCCGGCTCCGACCCGGGGCCGTGGTCCATGGAAGCGAGGGCGGGCCTGGTGTGGCCGGCCGGCGTCCTGGCCGACTTCGAGCGCATGGCCGGCGGCACGGGCTTCGGCGTGGACTACAGGGCGCTGCCCCGACTGGGCGTGCGGGTGGACGCCGGCGTGGACTTCCTGCTGGGCCGCAACGCCCCCTATCCGGACCTCCTCATGGCGAGCGTCCCCAGCATGACGCTGTGGAACCTGCGCATCGGCCCCGTGCTGTGGCTCACCCCGCCCGACGGTTCGCCGCTGGTGGTGAGCGTGGCGCTGCTCGGTGGAGCGACCATCATGGACACGGACGACTCGGGCATCTTCGCCTCGGCCGACGGGAGCCGGGATTTCACCCACACCTACCCGGGGATGGACGGGGTCGTGTGGGCGGGGCTGCGGGTGGGACCCCAGGTGGTGGTGTTCCTGTCCGGTCGGGCCCGGGGCGTGTTCACCTCCCGTACGGACACCGAGGTGTTCGGACGGGTCAGCTCCAGGGTCGATCCGGCCGGATTCGCGTCCGCCTGGGTGTTCCCGCTCCAGGGCGGAGTGCGCGTCCTGTTCTGAGCGCGGTCGGACTGACCATCCCCCGGTCGGACCTCGTCCGAGTCTCGCCGGTAAATTCCTTGCAGCAGAACGAGCGGAGACCTTCACGATCGCGGAGTCGGGCGCACCGGGCGGGGCCACGCACGCACCGCCCGGGTCCCGACCCGCCCTACACGGGGTAGCGTTGAGCGAACAGAGCGGGGAATCCCGGGCGGAGGCCCGGGCCGATGGATACAACGCCGGCTACGCGGAGCAGCTCTACGAGCGCAGGCTGCGCGATCGGGGCCTGATTCCGCCGTCCCTGGCGGACTGGGTGGAGGACGGCGCTCGCTCGGCCGCCGGGGTGCAGCCGGCCGTGGAGGCTCCGGCCCGGGTGTCCGCCGACCGGCTGCGCGCGGCGGCGCGGGCGGCGGCGCTGGTGGAGGCCTACCGGGAGCTGGGCCACTTCGCGGCCCGCCTGGATCCGCTGGGCTCGGACCCCGGCGGTCATCCGATGCTCAAGCCGGAGTTCCACGGCATCGGGCCGGATGAGCTGGCCGGGATCCCGGCCGCCGCCCTCGGGCTGGAGCGCCTGGGCCGTACGGCCGCCGAAGTGATCGACCGGTTGCGCGAGATCTACTGCGGGCCGATCGGCTACGAGCTGGGCCACGTCGAGAACCCGGCCGAGCGCGACTGGCTGGTGGACTACATCGAATCGGGACGCCACCGGGTAGAGCTGTCGGCCCAGCAGGCCGCGTCGTTGCTGGACCGGCTCACGCAGGTCGAGGGACTGGAGCGCTTCCTCCAGCGCGCCTACCTGGGCAAGAAGCGCTTCTCGATCGAGGGCCTGGACATGATGGTCCCGATGCTGGACGAGGCGCTGCGGCGCGCGGCCGCCTCGGGCACCCGCGAGATGCTGCTCGGGATGTCCCATCGCGGCCGCCTCAACGTGCTGGCCCACATCATCGGCCGGTCCTACGAGGCCATCATCGCCGAGTTCGAGGACCAGGCCGGCGAGGGCGTGGCCCGGCTGGTCCCGGCCGACGGGACCGGGGACGTGAAGTACCACCTGGGCGCGGCCGGCGTGGCCCACACGGAGGCTGGAGACCTCGACGTGTACATGGCGCCCAACCCCAGCCACCTGGAGCACGTGGACCCTGTGGTCGAGGGCATGGCCCGGGCGGCGCGCGACCGGAGGCGGCGCGGCGAGCGGGGAAGCGAGGAGACGCGCACGGCCGATGCCAACCCGGACGCGCAGCCCGTGCTCCCCATCCTCATCCACGGCGACGCCGCCTTCATGGGCGAGGGCGTGGCCGCCGAGACCCTGAACCTGTGCCGGCTACCCGGCTACGAGACGGGCGGCACCCTCCACCTCATCGCCGACAACCAGCTCGGCTTCACCACCGACCCGCGGGACGGGCGCTCGACGCGCTACGCCAGCGACATCGCCATCGGCTTCCGGATCCCCGTGGTGCACGTGAACGCGGACGATCCCGAGGCCTGCCTGGCGGCGGCGGAGCTGGCCTTCGAGTACCGGCGCGAGTTCGGCCAGGACATGATGATCGACCTGGTGGGTTACCGGCGGCACGGCCACAACGAGGGCGACGAGCCGGGCTACACGCAGCCGGCCATGTACCGGGCCATCGACGAGCATCCGACCGTGCGGGCCCTGTGGGCGGACCGACTGGCGGAGGCCGGGATCGTCTCCGAGGAGGAGGCTTCGGCCATGGAGGACCGGGTGGCCGAGCGGCTCCAGTCCGCCCGGGAGCGCGTGCAGGCGGGCGGCTCCGACGGCACCACGGAGAGCCCCCCGGCCTCCGGCCAGCCCTCGGCGGCGGAGCGTGCGCTCACGGCCGGGCTGACCGAGCTGGACGACCCGTCGGAAGTCGACACCGCGGTGTCCGAGGAGCGCCTCCTGGATCTGGACCGTGGCATCCACGCCTGGCCCGACGACTTCGAGCTGTTCCAGAAGCTGGGCCGCCAGCTGGACAAGCGGCGGAAGGCCCTCGCCGAGGGCGAGCCGCTCGACTGGGCGCACGCCGAGGCACTCGGCTTCGCCACCCTGGTCACCGACGGCGTCCCGGTGCGGCTGAGCGGGGAAGACACCGAGCGCGGCACCTTCAGCCAGCGCCACCTGGTCCTGCACGCCGCGGACGGCTCGCGGAGCTGGGTGCCGCTCGAGCACCTGTCGGAGGACCAGGCGCCCTTCGCCGTGTGGAACAGTCCCCTGTCGGAGGTGGCGGCGCTGGGCTTCGAGTACGGCTACAGCACGATCGCCACGGACGGCCTGGCGCTGTGGGAAGCGCAGTTCGGCGATTTCGCCAACGTGGGCCAGGCCATCATCGACCAGTTCATCGCCGCCGGACGCTCCAAGTGGGGCCAGGAGTCCAGGCTGAGCCTGCTCCTGCCGCACGCCTACGAAGGCCAGGGGCCGGAGCACTCGAGCGCGAGGCTGGAGCGCTATCTCCAGCTCGCCGGCCGGGGCAACCTGAGGGTCACCTACCCGACCACGCCGGCCCAGTACTTCCACCTCCTGCGGCTCCAGGCCCTGCGCCCCGCGCGGCGCCCGCTCGTGGTGATGACGCCCAAGAGCCTCCTGCGCCATCCCAGGGCCCGCTCGCCCGTGGCCGAGTTCACCGGGGGTCGCTTCCGGGCCCTGCTGGCCGAGGAAGGTCCGGTCTCCGGTGGATCGGGAGACCGCCCGGTGGCCGACCGCCTCATCCTCTGCTCCGGGAAGGTCTACTACGACCTGTCCGAGTCCGACGCCCGCCAGGAGGCGGCGGAAAGGGACGGAGCGCCCACCCCGCTCCTGCGGATGGAGGAGCTCTACCCGTTCCCGGAGGCGGCCGTCCGGCGGGCGCTGGAGCCGCACGAGGGGCTCCGGGAGGTGGTGTGGGCCCAGGAGGAGCCGGAGAACATGGGGGCCTGGACCTTCGTGCGGCCCCGCTTGGAAGCGCTCCTCCCGGAAGGCGTCGGCCTGCGCTACGCGGGCCGGCCCGAGATGGCCAGCCCGGCCGAGGGCTATCACGCCGACCACGACCGGGAGCAGCGGGGCATCGTGCGGGCGGCGTTCGACCTGGAGGCCGGTGACGCGGCCTGACGGCCGCCCGCTCGCCCTCGCCCTCCTCTTGCTGGGCGTGGCCGCTCCTGCCGGCGCCCAGCTGCGGCGCGATCCGGCCGTCCCCCACGCCTCGGCCGCCCGCGCCGGCGAGCTCCTGCTCGGGGCGGGGTTCGGCTGGGACGGCGACCGGAGCTTCCCGCTTTCCGGGCTGCGAGGGAATCTCCTGCGTGTCGGCACGCTGACCGTGGCTTACGCGGTCGCGGACGGCGTGCTGCTCGAGGTGCGGGGCGACGCCTGGCACGTGCTCCGCATCCACGGCCGCGAGCCCTCGCACGTCCCCCTGGCGTCCGGCGTCGCCGATGGTACCACCACGGACGCCGGCGACTTCCGCATCGCCACGGTGGCGCGGCTCGTGGGAGGCGCCACGGGGCCGTCGGCCGGAGTGGACGTGGCCGTCAAGCTGCCCAACTCCCAGCAATCCCGTGGCATCGGGCTCAACACCACGGACTTCGAGGGCAGCGCCTTCGGGAGCTGGGGGGGCGAGCGCGTGCGGGTCACCGGGGAGCTCGGGATCGGGATCCTGACGGCGCCCCTGCGCACCTTCATCCAGGACGACGTGCTCCTGTACGGGGCCGAGCTGTTGTGGGATCCCGACGGCGGCGCCGGCGGCCTTCCGCGCATGGCGATCGGGGTGCGCGGGCGGGCCAACACGCGCCACGTGGTGCCCGTGGGCCTGGAGGACCAGGGGACGGCCTCGGTGGGATTGGACTGGGAGAGGGGAGGGTGGCTGGTGGATGGGTCGGTGCTGGCGGGCTACGCGGCCGACAGCCCCGACTTCGGGGTGCGGGTGGGGATCGCCCGAAGGCTGCGGCTGTAGGGAAGCGGCCGCTCCGCGGCGCCGCCTGGCCCGCGGAGCGGTGACGCCGACGGACTAGTGGATCCGGCGCTTGATCGTACGGGCCATGCTCTGCAGGTCGTCCACGATCTCGGAGTGCAGTGCCTCGATGTCTTCCCGCGGACCGCCGGCCTTCTTGAGGTCCTGTAGCTTCTTCTCGGACTCTTCGTACTTGGCCTCGAGCCGGTCGACCATCGCCTTGATGCGAACCTTGGTGGCGGCCCTCGCGTCTCCGATCTCCGTGCGAAGCTCGGCCGCCCGGTCCTTGAACTTGGCCAGGTTCGCCTCGGTCCTCTCGATGAGCTGATCGATCTGCGCGCTGGTGGTTGAGCTCATGTGCTGGTTCCTCTCTCCGACCCAATGACTGCCTACTGCGGGGCGCGGACCGCCGCGACGGGCCGTGCCGCTTTGCCGAACGCCTCGGACATGCTCTTCCTACAACATGCGGGGGGGCTCTCCCTCAGGGGAAGCCCCCCCGGGGACGCGACGGCTCCGCGACGCGAGCGTCGCGGAGCCACGCGAGGGTCGTACGGAGTTGGTGCGCCTGGCGTTCCCGTCGGCGTTCCCGTCAGGGACCGTGGTGCGCTCTGCCCGGCAGCGTCTCCCGGATCGGGAGCTTGGGGAAGGTGCTGGAGAACAGCGAGTAGCACAGCCCGAACAGGCCGATGAAGCCGACGGAGATGGCCAGCTCGGTCCAGCCCAGCGGGATGCCCGTTCCGTGCCAGGTCGCCGGCACCACCTCCAGGAAGCGCTCCAGCCAGAACCCGAGCAGGGTGATGCAGCCCACGAAGGCCAGCCAGCCGGACCGCATCTTGGGCTTGCGGCCCAGGAGGAGGACGAAGGGCAGGGCGAAGCACAGGACCATCTGCACGGCGTAGAGGCCGTACCAGTGGCCGGCCACGCGCTGCTCGAAGTAGATCGTCTCGCGCGACAGGTTGCCGTACCAGATGACCAGGAACTGGGACCACCAGAAGTAAGTCCAGAAGATCGTGAAGGCGAACATCAGCTTGCCCAGGTCGTGGAACTCCCACTTCCCCCAGGCATCCGAGAGGTCGTAGCGACGGTGGTACCGGTTGGCCAACACCGCCGTGAGCGCCAGCATGGAGAGCCAGCCGCCCACGAAGAAGTACGCGCCCCAGATGATGCTGATGAAGCCCGGCACGAGCGACATGATCAGGTCGATCGCCATGAGCGTGAAGATGACGGCCCACAGCAGGATGAGGATCGGGCCGAACCGCGCCAGGTTGGAGGTGGCGTGCTCGACCTCGGCCTCGTCGCCGCGCCAATGGCGGCCGATCCACTTGACCAGGCCCCGGCGCCATCCGGTGAGCCGCTCGGCGACCATGGGCGCGTCGGGCCGCAGCGACATCCTCAGGAAGGCGAAGCTGGCCACGTAGAGCACCAGCGCCAGGATCGTGTTGCGCCAGAACACGCCGCTCCGGGTGAGCCAGGTGTGGTTCACGTGCCCGCGGTGCGGTCCCATCGGGCCGATCCACGGGAAGATGTGGGTGGCCCCGAACAGCAGCATGAGGACCAGGAGGACCAGGGAGGCGGGCAGGAAGGCCCCCATTCCCTCGGCGATCCTCCGGAACCGCTTCCCCCAGTGGCCCTTGGCGGTGTGCAGCACGGCGCCGAATATGACGCCGGCCTCCGCCAGGGAGGTCCAGAACAGGAAGTTGGACCAGATCACCTGCCAGGCCCGGGTCGGGTGGCTCCCCGCCGTCCAGAAGAAGCCCACCGCCCCGATGGCGATGGCGATCCAACAGGCCAGCAGCGTCCGTCCGGAGATCTTCCCCGGAACGGTCGAGAGGGCCTTCTCGGGCGTCACCTTATACGTGTCGGAGCTCAAGATCGTCCGCTCGTCTCTGCTGGGTTCGCTCCGTCGCTCACTTCGTCGCCGCCGTTCACCGGGTCCCCGAAGCCGATCCCGAGGCCGCCGAGTCGGCCGCCACCTTCTGCAGGCGCCGGACGTACTCGACCACGTACCAGCGCTGGTCGGCCGGGATGCGGTCGTAGGAGGGCATCAGCCCGCGTCCGTTGGAGATCATCCCCCACAGGTATCCGTCCGATCGCGCCGTGGCCGGTCCGGTGGCCAGGTTCACCGCCGGGATGTAGGGGATGCGCCGCGGATTCTTGCCGTCCTTGTTGATCACGGGCCCGCTGCCCGTGCCGTCCGCGCCGTGGCAGGGGAGGCAGAAGTTCTCGAACAGCTGCTTCCCCCGGGCCACCTCGGCGGGCGTGCCGGTGAGCGGGTTCCTGGCCAGGCTGTCCGCCTGCAGGAGTCCCAGGTGCCAGGTGGCGTCGGCGGCCACCGCGCCGGCCGGCGGCGCCTTGGGCTGCTGCTCGAACGTCTCCACGGACGGCTGCTTCGTCATCGTCGCGAAGTAGGGAACCGCCTTGACGATGTTGTCGCATCCCGCCGCCAGGACCACCGCGGCCAGCGACAGCGCCAGGCGCCGCCAGGCGGTCCCACGTCCGGCCGATGCGCCGCGTGCGCCCGGTCCGCTCACGCCTCCACCTCCACGGCCTCGGTCTCCCGTACCTTCTCGAGGGCCCGGTCGCGGTCCCGGGCGTCGACCGGCACGAAAATGCCCCACCGGTCCACGCTGAACACGGCCCGGTAGGCGGGCGACAGCTTGAGCTTGGGTCGGTGGGCGTGGACCATCCAGGAGAACATCGCGAACAGGCCCGTATACAGGATCGTGAGCTCGAACATGATGACGATGAAGGGCGGCCACGAGATGATCGGCTTCCCCTGTCCGATGAGCGGATAGGCCAGCGACGTCCCGATGGTCAGCAGGTTGGCCGTGGTGAAGCCCGTGATGCCGCCGATGAGCGCCCAGCGGCGCACCGGACTGGAGTAGATACCCAGCGCCTCCTCGAGCTCGGGACACATCACGGGCGAGAACACCTCGAGATCGTCGAAGCCCGCCTCGCGCAGCGTCTCGATGGCCCGACGCGTCCCATCGATGGACTCGTAGTGGGCCAGCACGCCGCTCACGTTCGCCGCGTCAGCCATGCTCGTGGGCTCCCTGGTGCGCCAGGTGCTCCTTCACCTCGGCGATGCTGATCGTCGGGAGTGCCTTGGTGAACAGCAGGAACCAGAAGAAGAACCAGGCGAAGCTGCCGACGATGATGCTGATTTCCACCCAGGACGGCCGGTAGAAGCCCCAGCTGTAGGGCTCGTACTCGTGCGCCAGGGAGGAGACGATGATCACGTAACGCTCGTAGAACATGCCGATGTTCACGAAGATCGAGACGACGAACGCCGCCGAGGCGCTGCGCCGCACCTTCTTGAACCACAGGGTGGCCGGCACGATCACGTTGCAGAAGGTCATGACCCAGAACGGTCCCTGGAAGGACCCGTGGGCCCGGAAGAACAGGCTGGCCTGCTCGGTGGGATCGGCCGAGTAGTAGGTGATGAAGTACTCGGCGGCGTAGGAGTACGCCACGATCAGCGACGTGAGCAGGATGAGCTTGGACATGTTGTCCAGGTGGTAGTCGGTGATGTAGTCCTCGAGCCCGAACGCCCAGCGCATGGGGACGAGGATCGTGATCACCATCGCCATCCCCGAGAAGATGGCCCCGGCCACGAAGTAGGGGGCGAAGATCGTCGAGTGCCACCCCGGCACGATCCCCATCGCGAAGTCCCACGACACCACGCTGTGCACCGACAGCACCAGGGGCGTCGCGATGGCGGCCATGTACAGGTAGGCGCGCCGGTAGTGGCTCCACTCCCGGACCGTGCCCTGCCAGCCCACCGAGAACAGGCCGTAGACTTTGCTCTTCCAGCCCCGGAGCCGGTCGCGGATCGCGGCCAGGTCCGGAATCATCCCCGTGTACCAGAACAGGAGGCTGATCGTGAAATAGGTCCCCACCGCGAACACGTCCCACACGAGCGGGGACTTGAAGTTGGGCCAGATGAAGCGCTCGGAGGGGTAGGGGATCAGCCAGTAGAAGTACCAGGTGCGCCCCAGGTGGATCAGCGGGAACAGGCCCGCCGTCATCACGGCGAAGATGGTCATGGCCTCGGAGGCGCGGTTGATCGTGGTGCGCCAGCCGGATCGGAACAGGTAGAGAATCGCCGAGATCAGCGTTCCCGAGTGCGCGATGCCCACCCAGAACACGAACGAGGTGATGTAGACGGCCCACATCACCGGGTGCGAGTAGCCGGCCACGCCCAGGCCCTGGTCGATCTGCCAGGCCCAGGCGATGCACCCCCACACCACGAGGGCGAACACGAACGCCAGCAAGGTCCAGTACCGCCACGACGAGACCATGATGGGACGCATGATGTCCCGGTTCGCGTCGGCGAGGGTGAGCCCTCGTTCCTCCGTATCCCAGTGGTCGGCCATGCGTCCTCGTTACGTTTCTTGAGCCAGCTCCGCGTGCGTCACATCGCGGAGATAGGTGACAGCTGGTCGCGTGTTGAGCTCTTCGAGCACGTGGTAGGAGCGGGCTCCCTTCGCGATCCGGGACACGCGGCTCGTCGGGTCCTTGAGGTTCCCGAACGTGATCGCCCGGGTCGGGCAGGCCGCCTGACACGCGGTCTGGAAGTCCCCGTCCTGGACCAGCCGGCCCTTCTCCTTGGCCTGCACCTTGGCCCGGTCGATCCGCTGCACGCAGAACGTGCACTTCTCCATGACGCCCTTGTCGCGGACGGTGACGTCCGGGTTGAGCTGGAGGTTGAGCGGATACGGGAAGTCGTAGCTGAACCAGTTGAAGCGCCGCTGCTTGTACGGGCAGTTGTTGGAACAGTAGCGGGTGCCCACGCACCGGTTGTAGACCTGGACGTTCAGTCCCTCCGGGTTGTGGTAGGCCGCGTACACCGGACACACCGGCTCGCAGGGCGCGTCGCCGCACTGCTGGCACATCTCGGCCAGGTGGGTGGTCTGGAAGCCGCCATCCGCGGTCGCCTCGAAGTAGCGCTCGATGCGGATCCAGGACATCTCCCGGCCGCCCGCGCAGCGTTCCTCCCCGACCACGGCGAGGTTGTTCTCGGCGTAGCATCCCGCCACGCACGCACCGCAGCCCGTGCAGGCGTTGAGGTCGACCGTCATGCCCCAGCGGTACGGGCTCATGGGATCGGAGTCCCAGGCCGCCTCGACCAGCTCGGTGAGATCGACCTGGTGCTCGCCGATCGCCTTTCGGGCCTCCTCGACTCCCATGATCTCGGAGACCTCGCGCCCGTAGTCCAGGTCCGAGCCCTGGAGCTTGGCCAGCGGGGCCTTCCGCCCCGTAGCCGTGAGCTGGACGGCCACCCCGGCGTAGGCGAGGGAGCCGGTGGCTCCATCGACCGTGTCCGGGAGGAGGTCCAGCGGGCTCACGCCGCGGCCGGCCGCGTTGCGTCCGTAGTGGGTGTGGCCCTGGCCGATCTGGATCCCGACCGCGTCCTTGCGGATGCCGGGGTAGAGGTAGACCGGAGCGCGGACCTTGCCGCTCTCCGAGGTCACCTCGACCTCGTCACCGTTCTCGAGCCCGAGCGGCCTGGCCGTGTCGGGGTGCATCTCCACCCAGGAGCCCCACACGCACTTGGTGATCGGGTCGGGGATCTCCTGCATCCAGCCGCGGTTGGCCCCGCGCCCGTCGTACAGGTAGCTGCCCGGGTAGACCACCAGGTCGAACTTGCCCCGGGCGGGAGCGTTCGCGCCCCCGGAGAAGGAATGGGAGGTGACGGTCCGGGAGAGACCCACCGAGGCCGCCTTCCCGGGTGCTGCCTCCCAGCGCCCCCCCTGCCGTTTGGTGTCGAACCACCACTCGTCGAAGCGCTGGCTCGAGCCCGACGCCCGGTGCTTTTCCTGCCAGGCGTTCTCCAGGTAGCCGGCGAAGTCCTGGGCGCCGAAGTCCGCCTTGATGCCGGCGGCGTCGGCCGCCTGCATGAGGATGTCCTCGCGCTGGCGCGTGTCGAACACCGGCTGCATCACCGGCTGGCCCAGCGCCCACGCCCCTGGAAGCACTTCCGCGTCGCCCCAGGACTCGAGCTCGTGGCTGCCCGGCAGGATCCAGCCGGCCGCCGCCGTGGTCTCGTCCATGTGCGAGTTGAGTGACACGACCGTCGGCACCTGCCCGAGCGCCTCGGCGAAGCCCGCGGAGGCCGGCAGCGTGAACGCGGGGTTGGGGCCGGCCACGATCAGCGTCCGGACCTTCCCGTTCTTCATGTCGGCGATCAGGGTCTTCATCTCGGCCAGGGTGGCTCCCTGGCCGCGCCGCGGACCCACGCCGAACTGCACCGTCGTCCCGATCGCGCCGGCCGCGTAGTTGAGGAGGGCGACGGCCAGGCAGGCGTCCGTGGCGTCGGCGCCCTGGCTCTCCGGTCCGGGGGGGAGCGCCACCGGGCGCTCCGCCGCGGCGATCTCTTCGCCCAGCTTCTGGATCTTGTCCGCGGCCACCCCGGTCCTGTCGGCGGCCCACTCGGGCGTGTACGTCGCCAGCGCTCCCTGCAGCTCGAGGCCCCGGGAGCCGCCCTTCTTCTGCGCCACCACGTGCGCCACCGCCAGGGCGACCGGGCCCGACGTCCCGGGGCGGGCCGGCAGCCAGTCGTCGGCGTTGGAGCCGGTGAGCGACAGTCGCGGACCCACGAAGGTGAACCTGGCGTGACGCCCCTTCTCGATGTCGCGGGCGTGCGCGAAGCGTCGGCCCAGGGTCACGGGCTCGAGCCACGTGGCCAGGAAGTCGGCCCCGAAGGTCACGATCCGGTCCGCCTGGTCCACGGCGTAGGTGGGGATCTCGGCGCGGCCGAACGCGATCTCGTGGGCACGCCGCAGTGCCGCGTAGTCGAACGTATCGTAGCGCACGTGCCGGGCGCCGACCGCCTTCGCCCACTCCGCGGCGAACCGGTCGCGCGTGCCGGTCCCCGTGCCCGTCAGGAGGACGACGTCACCGTCCTTGACCGCTTTGCCCAGGGCCTGGATGCCGTCCTTCCACGCGGCCTCCTGGAAGTCTCCACCGCGCTTCTGGCGCGGTCCGGGAATCCGGTCGGGGTCGTAGAGGTCCTGCAGGGTCGACAGCCCCAGCGCCGACATCGAGTCGGCGTTGAGCGGGAAGTCGGGATTGCCCTCCAGGTTGAGCACCCTGCCGTCCCGCACCCACGCGTGGATGCCCAGCGGCTCGGGGCCCGCCTCGGCCAGGAGGCTGGCGTACAGGGTGTTGGTGCCCGGGGTGATGCCCTCGGGCTGCACCAGGTACGGGATGAGCTTCTGGTCGATGTGGGGCGGGGCCGGCCGGCACGCGGCGGCGGTCGCCCCGGCCCCGGAGAGCCCCAGGATCTTGAGGAAGGTCCGCCGGCTCGTGCCGGTGGACGGCTCCTCTTCGGGACGTGGGGCTTGGGTGTCGCTGGACTCGCTCATGTCGGCTCTAGTAGTGGCAGGTCGTGCAGTCGAGGGGCGCGCGGTGCGCCGCGTACTGCTCGCTGATCGCCATCGGATACAGCCCCGGCTTCTCGGTGCCGCCCGGGTTGGCGGGGATGGCGGCCTGGCGGACGAGCTTGTACTCGGTGGCCACGTCCGTCGGCTGGGGCTTCTGGCGATGGCATCGGAGGCACCAGCCCATCGTCAGGGACTGGATCGGGATCGTGTCGCTCTGGAACTCGTAGACGCGGTCCATGTCCTGGACCGGACCGTGACAGGTCTGGCACTGGAGGTCGTTGCGCAGGTGCGGCTCGTGCTTGAACTGCACGAACTCCGCGATCTTGTAGACGCGCACCCACGGCACGGGCTCCTGGCGCTGCCAGTAGGCCCGCAGCGTGTCGATCGGCGCGAGTCCCGTCCCCACGATCCGGTGGCACCCGATGCAGGTCGCCAGCGGAGGCATGATCGCCACTTCGGAGTGCCGCGAGTTCGTGTGGCAGTACTCGCAGCTCATCTTGAGGTTGGTGGTGTGGAAGTGGTGATTGAACGGGATCGGCTGGGCGGGTCCCTGCGTCGCGCTCTCGGCGAGCTGGATGGCGACCTGGGCGGCGCTGAGGCTGTCGTGACCCTGGATCGGGGCGCCGATCGGCTGCGGATACCAGCCCGGCGATGCGGGCGTCGGAGTCCCGGAGGTCTTCGCGGCCCGCGCCGCGGCGGCTCCGGCGGCTCCCGCGGTTCCCGTGTCGGCGGTCGCCCGACGGGCCCGGGCCGCACCGGGGACACCGGGCACCTCCCGGGCCGCGGCCGAGGACCCGTGGAGGATCGGCCAGGCCGCGGCCACGGCGAGAAGCACCGCCGCCACCGAGCCCACCGTCGTGTAGGTTGCCTTCCTCATTCTCCGCTTTCTTCCGTCACGGTCGCGCCGACCCCGCACGTCCCAAGCCGGGGCTCGGCCGCCGCTAAGGTATCAGCCTCGCAGCCCCACGCAACCCGCACGGTTCCGATCGGTCGGCGGCGATCGGCCGCGCGCGCGAAGCTGTAGCGGGGGGCACCTCCCGTCAACCACGGGGGGGAGTCCCCCACGGGCTCCAAGGGGGTCTCCCCACCGGCCGTGGCGGGCGCCGGGAGCCCTCCCGGCGCCGCGGCCTGACCCTTGCCCGGGTGGAGGAGTCGGAGGGGAGGTACCTGCGGACTCCCCGGCTCCATCCCACCCACGGAGGACTCCCATGAGGTCACGCACGTGTGCTCTCCTCACGTCGCTCGTCACGGCCGCCGGCCTGGCCGGCACGGCCCTCGGCTCGGCTCCGGCGTCCGTCTCCGCGCAGGGGGCGGGGTCGCCGCAGGCCCACCATGGCTTCTGGCTCTCGGGCGGACTCGGCGGGGGATGGACCAGCCACGGCGGCGGCGGCGGCGGAGCGTACATCCGTCTGGGCGGCACCCTGAGCCAGAAGTTCGTGATCGGGGGCGAGGCCATCGGATGGGGGCGCGACACCAACGGCGGGACCGTGAGCCGCGGGAACGCCGTGTTCGACGTCCTCTACTATCCCTCCACGACGTCGGGTGGCTTCCTCAAGGCCGGCGTCGGGTTCGCGAACTTCACGCGCGAGATCACCGACCCGTTCGGGGGCACCCTGTCCAGCGACCGGCAGGGAGCCGGGGCGGTGCTCGGGGCCGGATGGGACATCCACCTGGGCGGGGGCAACCTGTACCTCACCCCCAACGTCGATGTGCTCCTGCAGGGCTACGACAACCTGAGCCGGGTCGACGCCGTCTACCTGTTCACGCTGGGCATCGGCTTCCACTGATCGGACCAGCCGGGGGGGGCGGACGGACCGGCCCCCTCAGTCGAGGCCCAGCAGGAGGCGGGGCGTGCGGATCACGACGCGGATCACGCCCACCAGGGCGGTGGCGTTCCTCCCCTTCACGTGCTGGAAGTCGCGGATGAAGTCGACGCCCACGTCCCAGTCCATGTCGACCGACCAGCCCCGCCCCAGCCCGCGATGCCACACGCCGGCCAGCGCCGGCCGGATGGTGGTCTCCGTCTGCCCGACCAGGATGCGGGGATAGGCCGGGAGCGAGTCCGCCGGGGGCGTGAGCGGGTCGTGCATGTCGCCCTCCCCCTTCTGCTGGAAGTCGATCCGGGGCTTCAGCACGAGGCCGCCCACGCCCAGCCAGCTCGCCTCGATGGTGGCCACTCGCACGTCCGTCTTGTCCCATCCGAGCCCGATCCCGTCCACCGTGTAGCGCTCCCAGGGGAGGTAAGAGGTGCGGTACACCAGGCTCTGGACGGCCGTCCCCTGCAGGCGGAGCCCCACACCCGGGGCGATGTGCGGGAGCTGCACCTCCACCGTGCCCCCGATCCCGCAGCACGACTGGTCCGTCTTGTTCAGGGCCGTGGAGTTGTCGGCGATGAGGCTCCCCGACAGGACGAGCCCATCCACGGGACGCCACCACACGTCGGCCTGGGCCAGGTCGTTCCGGGTCTGCTTGTTGGAGCCCGTCTCCTTGGTGGTCGTCTCCCACAGCGCCACCGGATTGAGGATGCGCCAGTTGAGCCGGGCGCCCGGCCCTCCCTGGATGACGGCCTCGGAGAAGGCGAGCATGAAGTTGTCCCTGGCTCGCCACTCCAGTCGGTGGACGGCCAAGTAGCGCGCCGTGTCTCCCGGGAAGTCGTTGAAGGAGGAGAGCGTCCCGATGAGGAAGATGCGGTCCGACCCGAACCGGTAGCCGATCTGGTCCCAGCTGTAGGCGTAGTCGGAGAGCAGGAAGCCGGGCGTGTGCGGAGGGCCCCAGTTCCGGTTCATCCTCCCCGCGAACACGCGCGCGTACTTCCACTGCAGCTCGGCGTAGGCCTCGTCGAAGCGGATCCCCTCCTCGGGCAGGATCGGGAAGTTGCTCCTGGACACCACCCGCCCGCCGGGGTACTGGGCATCGTGCCGGTAGATGCCGTCCCGCACGGCGTGGACGGCGCCCGCCAGGGGGCCGCCCCGGGCCTCGGCGTCCACCGACACGTGCTCGAGCACGCGGTTCACGGCGAAGGGGCCGTGCAGCCGGGGGCGCAGGGGGTCGCGGCTGGTCTGCGTCCAGTCCGCCGCCCCGCCCGAGAAGCCCACCGAGGCGTATCCGTCCTCCTTCTTCCCTCCCAGGACGGCGAGCTCGGGCGCGAACTCCCGCTCGAGCTTCTCGAGCCAGCGTCGCTCGAACGGATGGAGGTCCTTTCCCCGCAGCGTGCGGATGGCCCGCGCCACCTCCATCCGGCGGTACGGCTGGACGTCGGGGGACAGGTCGTCCAGCCGTCCGGCGGCGATCCAGTAGTCGAGGATCGGATACTCCCAGCTTCCCATCTGCAGGTACGGGGAGGCGTGGAAGGAGGAGGCGGCGCCGGAGTCGGGCCGTGCGGACGAGGGCGGAGCTTCCTGGGCGAGCGAGGAGCGCGGGGGCGCGGCGAGCGTGGCTCCGAGTGCGGCGCAGGTGGCCACGGCGACCGACCACGCCGACACGGAGACGCCGCGCATCAGTCCAGCCCGAACAGGAACCGCGGCGTCCGGATCATGACGCGGAACAGGCCCACGAGCGCGGTGGCGTTCCGACCCTTCACGTGCTGGTAGCCACGGATGAAGTCCACCCCCACGTCCCAGTTCATGTCCACGGTCCAGCCGCTCCCGATCTGCCGATGCCATTCCCCGCTCAGGGCCGGCCGGATGGTGGTCTCGGCCTGGCCCACGATGATGGTCGGGTAACCCGGGATCGAGTCGGGGGGAGGGCGCAGCCGGCCGTGGAAGTCGCCTGTGCCCTTCTCCTGGATGTCGATGCGGGGCTTGAGAACCAGGCCGTGCCCGCCCAGCCAGGTGGCCTCGATCGTTCCGAGCCGGAGGTCGCCCTTGTCCCAGCCCAGGCCTACGCCGTCCACGGTGTACTGCTCCCACGGTAGAAGCGTGCGGTAGACGAGGCTCTGCAGCGCGGTCCCCTGGAGACGGAGGCTCCAGCCGCGCGCGATCCCCGGCATCTCGATGCCCACCGTGCCGGCAAACTGGCAACAGACTTTGTCGGTTTTCTGGAAGAAGGAGGTGCCGGAGCCCGCCATGAAGCTGCCCGAAAGGGCGAGGCCGTTCACCGGCCGCCACCACGCGTCCAGTTCCCCGGCGTTGTTGCGCTTCTCCTCGGATTCCTTGGTGGTGAGCTGCCAGGGGCCGATCGGGTTGAGGAGCCGGAAGTCGAGCTTGGCGTTCGGGCCGCCCTCGACGATGGACTCCGAGACCGCCAGCATGAGGTTGGGGCGCGCCCTCCACTCCAGCCGGTGGACGGCGAAGTAGCGGGTCGTGTCCCCGGGAAAGTCGTTGAAGCTGGTGAACAGGCCCGTGGCGAACAGCTTGTCGGACCCGATCCGCCACCCGACCTGGTTCCAGCTGTAGGCGTAGTCCGACAGGAGGAAGCCGGGCGTATGCGGCGGGCCCCAGTTCCGGTATATGCGCCCCACCGAGAGCCGGGCGTACTTCGTCTGCAG
>CANPVD010000058.1 GCA_947581615.1 Candidatus Humimonas hydrogenitrophica | reverse complement strand
GCGGTTGGCCGCCGGCACGACCTCCGTGAGCCCCAGCGCCACCACGCTGATCACCCCGCCGGCCAGCAGCAGCGGCGCGATCAGCCGGTAGAAGCTCACGCCCCCCGCCTTGGCCGCGGTCGTCTCGAAGTGGCGGGTCATGTTCGAGATCGTGAACACCGCGGCGAGAAGGGCGGCGATCGGGAAGGCGAGCAGGGACTGGTAGGGGAACTGGTAGAGGTAGTGGAGGAGCACGTCCAGCCGGCTGGCCCCCTCGTTCAGAAAGCTGGACAGGTGGTCCGTGAGGTCGATGACGATGAGGATGAAGGGCACTCCGAGCACGCACAGCGCGAAGATCCGCACGAATTGCCGCAGGACGTAGCGGTCGAGCACCCGGATGCGCCTCACGGCCCGCCCTCCCCGCGGTCCGACCGGCCGCGCGAGCCCCTCATCCGACCCGGACCCCGCGCCACACGAACCACAACCCGATGGCGCCGAACAGGACGTCCGGCGACCACATGGCCACGTACGGTGAGATGATGAGCCGGTCCGCCAGCCCCTCGCCCGCCACCAGCGAAACGTAGTAGGCGCAGAACACCACCAGGCTCACCGCCACGACCATGGCCACGCCTCCCTCCTTGTAGCGCACCGCGATCGGACCGCCGATGAGCACGAACACGAGGCAGGCCGTCGGGATGGCGAACTTCTTCTGGATCTCGACCTGGTAGCGGCTGGCCCGCTGCTTCGCCCCCCGGAGCCGGATCGTGTAGGAGCCCGCTTCCGTCGCGGCCGAGACCAGGGCGTTGAGCCGCGCGGCGTTGTCGTGTCCCTTCCGACGCGCCACCGCCAGCGTCGAGTCGCGCACGAAAGCCGTGTCGGAACCGCTCACCGCGGCCAGGGGACCCGTGTCGGGGACGGACGTCGTGGCCTTCCCGGTGCCCGTGTCGCGAGCCGCGCCGGTCTCCTGCGTGTCGCGAGCCGCACTGGTCTCCCCCGTGTCGCCGGCCGCGCCGGGTGGAGCCGCGCCGGGCCGGGACGCGGCGGGCCGCGAGGGGACGGTGTCCCGCGGGACCGGAAGGCCCAGGATCCGCAGGGCGAGGCCCTCCGAGAAGGCGCGGCTCTGCGCGAGCACCTCCGCCTGCTCGAGGCGCGCGCTGCGAACCTCCTTCTCCATGCGGCCGACCGGCATCTCGCGGTCGCCGCGGTAACCGTTCTCCTGTTCCTTCTCGAGCTGGTTGGTCACCCCGGGCACGCGCATGACCAGCTCGCGGAAGTCCATGCGTTCGAACTCGCGTGGCTTGTTCTCGCTGTGCTGGTACATGATCCCGTTGTACAGCGTCAGGAACAGGTCCGTCTGTGTCTTGTTGTAGGCCATGTCGCCGCTGTCCGCGTAGATCGTCCGGGCCCGGTCGCGGGTGCGGCGGTCGTAGATGGCCACGTCCTGGAGCGCGCTGCGCGCGCGGTCGATGCGGGCGGCCTGCAGGTAGAGCTCGTTCGCCAGCACCTCGTTGATCGTGCGCTCGCGGAGCACGAAGGTGGGCTTCTTGCGCCCGATGCTCGACAGCAGGAGCGCCAGCCTGTGGTTGGAGGCGGGGAGCAGCGTGTTGTTGAACACGACCAGCGCCCCGCCGATCAACAAGCCGGCGAGGGCCAGCGGAGCCAGAAGGCGTGGCAGGTGAATCCCGCTCGCCTTGAGGGCGGTGATCTCGTTGTCGGCCGCGAGCTGGTTGAAGGTGTAGAGGACGGCTATCAACACAGCCATTGGCACGGTGACGGCGAGGATGAAGGGAAGGGAGAGGACGAAGACGCGCGCGATGATGGTCCAGTCCAACCCCTTGCCCAGCAGCTTGTTGAAACGCTGGCCGATCTCGTTGAGAAGGAGGAGCAGCGTGAGCGCGGAGAGCGCGAACAGGAAGGGCGCGGCGTGCAGCCGGAGCAGATAGCGTGTGAGGATGCCGCCCGGCCGAGCGGAGCGGGGCTCGCTCTCGGGCAGGCGGGCTCGTGCGCGTCGCGGGGACCCTGGCATGCGTCGGACTCGTGACCCCTGGCTGGTGGATCCTGTGGCGTGGGCCTCGGCTTCGCGGCCTCCACGCCGGAAGCTACGCCCTCCCTGGGCCCATGGACACCGCCGCGCGGGCCGACCGGAGGGCCGGCGCCGGGGAGCGGAGGGGTCCTCCCGGACGCGATGTCAAAGAATGTCCAGCCTTGCTATTCCCTGACATATCCTGACAATCTTCGGCATGCCCTCTCCGAGACACCCCGGGCCCTCGACCTCGAACCCGCCCATCCTCGAGCGGCCGCCGCGGCGCGTGGCCGTGGTCCTCCTCTCGGCGATCGGCGACGTGGTGCACGGCATGCCGGTGGTCACATCGCTGGCGGAGGCGTGGCCGGAGGCCCGCATCGAGTGGATCATCCAGCCCGGTCCGCGCGCCCTGGTCCGGCCCCATCCCGACGTCGCCGAGTTCGTACCCTTCACCCGGCTCAAGGGCCCGGCCGCCCTCGCGGAGATGGCCGACTTCCGGAGGCGCGTGGCCGGCCGCCGCTACGACCTGGTGCTGGCGCTGCAGGTCTACTTCAAGGCCGGGATGCTCACCGGACTCCTGGACGCGTCCGTGAAGCTGGGCTTCGACCGGGAGCGCGCCGCCGACCTCAACGGCCTGTTCGTCACCCACCGCATCCCGGCGCGGCCCGTGCGCCACGTCCAGGATCAGTACTTCGAGTTCCTCGAGCACCTGGGCGTGCCCGTGGTGCGCGAGTGGCGCTTCCGGTTCAGCGAGGCGGAGCGGCAGGCGCAGCACGCCTTCTTCGAGGCGCTGGACCGGCCGGCGCTCGCGGTCGTACTACGCACGACGCGTAGCGACAAGGACTGGATCCCCGAGCGCTATGCCCGGGTACTCGAGGCAGCCGAATCGGAGCTGGGGCTCCGCCCGGTCCTGGTGGGCAGCGGAGCGGCCGCCGAGCGGGCGGCCGCGGCCGAGGTCGAGCGCCTCACCTCGGCCCGGACCGTGAACGCCCTCCGGGACGACCTCCGGCGCCTGGCCTGGATCCTGGAGGGGAGCGCGCTCGTGCTGAGCCCCGACACGGGGCCGCTGCACATCGCCTCGGCGCTGGGCACCCCGGTCGTGGGCCTGTACGGCGCCACCGACCCGCGGCGCGCCGGACCCTACCGGGAGCCGTTCCGGGAGCTGGTCGTGGACCGCTTCCCGCGCCGTCCCGACGAGCCGCCCGTGGCCGGGTTCCGGTCGGGCGGGATGGAGCGCATCACCGTGGACGAGGTCGTCGAGAGGCTCCGGCTCGCAGCCGCGCGTCACCTTGGGGGAGGATCATGACGGGACGGGAAGGGGGCGCCCGGCGCGGGCGCATCCTCTGGGTCGACGACGAGGTCGACTTCCTCAAGCCGCACGTGATGCGGCTGGAGGAGGAAGGCTACGAGGTCGACACGGTCATGAACGGGGACGACGCCCTGCAGCTCCTGGGCGCCGAGCCCTACGACCTCGTCCTGCTCGACGAGCAGATGCCGGGCCTGCGCGGCATCGAGGTGCTGGGCCGCTTGCGCCGGCGCATGGGCCGCCTGCCGGTGGTCATGGTGACCAAGAGCGAGGAGGACGTCACCCTGCGCGAGGCCATCGGCCGGCGCGTGGACGACTACATCGTCAAGCCCACCAGCCCCCGCCAGGTCCTCTCCGTGGTGAAGCGGCTGCTGGAAGGGGAGAGCCTCCGGCACGAGCGCATCGCCAGGGACTTCACCCGCCGCTTCGGCGAGCTGCGCGAGACGCTGTCCGGGGCCGAGACCTGGGACGACTACTCCCATCTGTACGGCGAGATCGTCGACTGGGAGCTGCGGCTCGAGGAGTCGGGCGAGTCCGGCCTCCGTGAAAGCCTGGAGAATCTGGTCATCGACGTCCGCCGCGCCTACTGCGACTTCGTGGCCGCCCGCTACCCGGAGTGGGTGCACGAGGAAGGGGAGCGCGGCCCGGCCCTGTCGGTGGACGTGATCCCGCAGTTCTTCCTGCCGCTCCTGGCCGGCGGCGAGCCCGCCCTGCTCATGGTCGTCGACTGCCTGCGGCTGGACCAGTGGCGGGCCATCGCCCCCATGGTGTCGGACCTGTTCGAGATCGAGGAGACGCTGTACGGCTCGCTCCTCCCCTCGGCCACGCCCTACGCGCGCAACGCCATCTTCGGGGGCATGTTCCCCGACGAGCTCGCCGAGCGCTACCCGCGCTGGTGGGAGCACGGCGAGGAGGAGGGCTACAACACGTTCGAGGACGAGCTGTTCGAGGGCTTCATCGGCGAGCTGTCGGGCGGCACGGTGCGCACCCACTACGAGAAGGTGTTCTCGGCCGACGAGGGCGACGCGATGCTTCAGCGCCTGCCGGGCTACCTGGCCGACCCCTCGGCCACGGCGCTCGTGTTCGGCTTCGTGGATCTCCTGACCCACGGGCGCAGCGAGTCCCGCCTGGTGTGGGAGATGGCCCGCGACGCCGCGGCGCTGCGCTCCCTGACGCGCACGTGGTTCGAGCGCTCGGCCGCCTTCGCCGCGCTCCGCGAGGCGGCCCGGCGCGGGGTGCGCGTCCTGTTCACCACCGACCACGGCTCGATCCACTGCCGGCGCCCGGCCACCGTGTACGCCAAGCGGGACGCCACCGCCAACCTGCGCTACAAGTTCGGCGAGGACCTCAGGACCGAGAATCCCTCCACGGTCCTGTCCGCCAACCGGGCCGATGACTTCCGGCTCCCGCCGGGCGGCACCCGGATGCGCTACCTGCTGTGCCGCGACGACTACTATTTCGTGTATCCGACCAAGCTGCGGGAGTACCAGCAGCGTTACCGTGACAGCTTCCTCCACGGCGGCGTGAGCCCGGAGGAGACGATCCTGCCCGCGGTGCTCCTCACGCCGCGGTGAGCGACAGCCCGGAGGCCGGCGCGGCGGCAGGCTCGGGCGGCTACGGTCGGCTCCTCCGCTACCTGAAGCCCTACCGCTGGATCTTCACGGCGAGCCTGCTGTGCATGGTGCTCGCCGCCCTGTTCGACGCCTTCAGTCTCGTCCTCCTCATCCCCTTCCTGCGCTCCCTGTTCGGGCAGGGCGCGCTCCTGCCCGGCGGGGGCCGGAACGCGGCCGAGCGCGTCATCGACTGGGTGGTGGGGGGGTGGCTGCAGGGAGCGACCGGGCTCGAGGCGCTGAGGGGCATCTGCCTGGTCGTGCTGGCGGCGCTGCTCCTCAAGAACGTGTTCCTGTACGGGGCGCGCTTCCTGGGGATCGTCGTGCAGGAGCGCATCGAACGCGACATGCGCGACGACGTGTACGGACACCTGGCGCGGCTGCCGCTCCCCTTCTTCTCGGGTACCCGCGCGGGCCAGCTCATGGCCCGCGTCCTCACGGACACGCGCGAGACCAAGCAGATCGTGAGCTACGCGCTGGCGGACGCGCTCCGCCAGGTGGTGACCGCGGTCGCCTACCTGCTCACCATGGTCGCCCTGTCGTGGCGGCTCACCCTGATCGCCGTCGTCCTGGCCCCCGTGCTGGCGGGCGCACTCCGGCCGCTCCTCCGACGGCTGCGGCGGGGCTTCCGCAAGGCCTACGACGAGCAGGGCGACCTGCTCAGCATCCTCGAGGAGACGGTGAACGGCGTGCGCCTGGTGAAGGCGTACGGGGCCGAGAGGTACGAGCGGGGCCGCTTCGAGGAAGGGTCGGCGCGCTTCACGCGAAGGCTGATACGCACCGAGGCCGTCTCCCAGCTCGCCTCGCCCTTCTCGGAGGTGCTGAGCGCGCTGGTGGCGCTGGTCCTCCTGTGGATGGGCGCCAACATGGTCCTGGGCTCGGGCTCCATGGGGCCGGAGCAGTTCCTCACCTTCATCACGATCGCGCTCCGCCTCATCTCCCCGGTCAAGGCGCTGGCGCAGCTCCCGGCCAAGGCCCAGTCCTCCATGGCCGCCGCCGACCGCTTCTTCGAGGTGCTCGACACGCCCCCGGAGCCCGCCGTGCGACCGGTTCCTGAGGGGGCGGGGGGAGACGGCGTCAGGCCGGTGGGGCTCGAGCGGGAGATCCGCTTCGAGGGCGTCGAGTTCGAGTACGAGCCCGATCGGCCGGTCCTCCGGGACGTCAGCTTCGCGGTCCCCAGGGGAGAGGTCGTGGCCCTGGTGGGCCCCTCGGGGGCGGGCAAGAGCACCCTCGTCGACCTCCTGCCGCGCTTCATCGAGCCGGGCCGGGGCCGGATCACGCTGGACGGGGTGGACCTGCGGCGGATCGACCTCGGCGCGCTGCGGGACCTGATGGGGATCGTGAGCCAGGAAACCGTCATCTTCCACGACAGCGTGCGCGCCAACGTCGCCTACGGGAAGCCGGACCGCTGGGGCCAGGAGCAGCTGCGAGAGGCGGCGCGGGCCGCCAACGCGCTCCAGTTCATCGAGGCGCTGCCGCAGGGCTGGGACACGCTCCTGGGCGACCGGGGCGTGCGACTCTCCGGCGGCCAGCGCCAGCGGATCGGCATCGCCCGGGCCATCCTGCGGGACCCGCCCATCCTCATCCTGGACGAGGCCACCTCCAACCTGGACGCCGAGTCCGAGCGGCTCATCCAGGCGGCCATGGACCGTCTCCTGACCGGCCGCACCGTGTTCGTGATCGCCCACCGCCTGTCCACCGTCCGTGGCGCCGACCGCATCCTGGTGCTGGAGGACGGCCACCTGGTCGAAAGCGGCACGCACGACGAGCTGTACGCGGCCGGCGGCCTGTACCGACGCCTGTACGAGATGCAGCTGGAGCCGGGTGCGAGCTGACGCGGGGGCCCCCGCGTCGTGGCGCCGGCGAGCGGTGGTGGCGCTGTACGTGCTCCTCGGGCTGATCGCCCTCGTGGAGGTGGGGCGCGATCTCGCATCGCCGGGCGACTACACCGGGTTCGTGGCGTTCGGCGCGGCCGCGGCGGCCGGGCAGGTCCCCTACGACCCCGCCGTAGAGGCCGCCTACCTGAACGCCCGCTGGGCCACGTGGCCTCCCTCCTTCGCCCCCATCGCCGTTCTCCTGGCCCGCCTGGACGCGATCTCGCACGAGCCGGCCGTGTTCCTGTTCCAGCTCGCCAACCTGCTGGCCCTGACCCTCGTCCTGTGGATCCTGACGCGGTGGCTGTACGGGCGTCGGCTCACGCTGGGATCGCCGCATGGGCCGGGGTCGGACCCGTGGCGCGCGGCGCGAGCCGGCGACGGGATGCCGCTCGCCGCCCTCCCGGTGCTCGCCGCCCTCCTGGTCCCGCTGCGCGTCGTCCTGGCCAACTTCGAGCACGCCCAATCCAACCTCCTCATCCTCGGGCTGGCCGTGGCCGGGATGTGGCTGCTGCACCGGGGTCGGCGGGCCGGGGGCGGGGTCGCGCTCGGCCTGGCCACAGCCTTCAAGGCCACGCCGCTGCTGCTGCTCGGCTACCTGGCGTGGAAGGGACGATGGCGGGACCTGGCGGCCGCGCTGGCCGGCTGCGCGCTCACCTGGCTCCTCCTGCCGGCGCTCCTCCTCGGGCCGGGGCGCCTGGCGGCCTGGTACGGGGCGTGGATGAGGAAGAGCGCGGGATCCGCGGCTCAGATCTCGCCTCTCAACCAGTCGCTGCTGGCCGCCCTCGAACGCCTGGTCCCGGGAGTGTCAGGCTGGCCGCTGTTCCTGGCGGTGGCCGGCGCGCTCGTGGTGATCGGGCTGTGGGTGCTCGGGGGACCGGGCGCGGACCGGGCCGCCGGCCCGCGGGCGGACGGCCGGCGCGAGGTGCTGGAAGTGGCGCTCGTGCTGGTGGCCATGAGCCTGCTCTCGCCCCTGGCCTGGAAGGCGCACTACGTGACCCTGGTGCCCCTGGCCGGCGCCCTGTTCGCCTACACGTCGGCGGGAGAGCGATGGAGGGCGGAGGGTGTCGGAGGCGCGGGCGTGGCGGAGGGCGTCGAGCCGGCGGCCGGGGCCGGAGCCCTGTACGTGGTGCTCGGGGCGGCGTTCCTCGTCCTGAACCTGAGCTCCGACGGCGTGGTCGGTCGCTCCGCGGCCCGGGCGCTCGAGGCGGGGAGCGTGGTGACCTGGGCCGCGCTCCTCCTGGTCGGGACCGGGCTGGTGGTGCTGGCGCGCCGCCGGCCTCCGCCGGGCCGGCCGGCGGCGTGACCCGGGCGGAGGCCGACGGCCCGACCGGGGCGGAGGGAGACGGGGGGACCGCCCCGCTCGCCGCGAAGCTCCTCGCCGGCGCGCTGGCGGCGGGCCTCGTGTGGGTCGCCCTGCGCGAGGTGCGCTCGCCGGGCGACTACCTGGGCTTCGTGGCCTTCGGCCGCGCCGCGCTGGATGGCGTGCTCCCCTACGGACGGGAGCTGGAGGCGCTCTACCGGCCCGACCTCCACGCCGCCTGGGCCACGTGGCCACCGGCGTTCGCGCCTTTCGCGGCCGTGCTCGCGCTCGTCGACCGGGTCTCCCGGTCCCTGGGCGTGTTCCTGGTGCAGACCGCCGCGCTGGGTGGACTGGCCACGACGCTGGCCTTCTTCGCGGGGCGCATGGGCGCGGGCGGGCGGGCGGACGGGCCGCCCGCCCGCGAGAGCCGCGGCGCCATCGTCCTGTTGGTGACGGCTCCGGTCCTGCTGGCGCTCGCCGTCCCCTACAGGATCCTCCTCGACAGCCTGCAGAACACCCAGGTGAATCTCCTGGTCCTCGGCCTGGTGGCGGTGGCGTTCGGGCTGCTGCGTTCCGGACGGCGGTGGGCGGGCGGCTTCACGCTGGGCGCGGCCACCTCGTTCAAGGCGGCGCCCCTTCTCCTGCTGGGCTACCTGGCGTGGCGAGGCCGGTGGCGGGACCTCGGCGCGGCGGCGGCGGGCGTGGTGGCCTGGTGGGTGGCGCTGCCGGCCCTCGTCCTCGTCATCGGCGGCGGGTCGGCCGGGGGTGGCCCGGCCGGAGGCTGGCTCGGCTCCTACGCGGCGTGGCTCGGGCACGCCACGTCGGGAACCCTCCTCGTGCGGGGGAGCAACCAGTCGCTGCTCGCCGTGATCCTGCGGCTGGTCCCGGTCGGCCGCGGGACGGGGATCGCCCTGTTCGGCGTCGTCACGCTGGTCCTCGCGGTCTTCACGCTCGCGGCGATCGGTCGGCCGCTCCGCCGCGTGGGGCCGCGGCGCGAGGCGGCCGAGCTGGCCGTGATGCTGGTGGCGGTCAGCCTCCTCTCACCCCTCGCCTGGAAGGCCCACTACGTGTCGCTGGCGCCTCTCGTCCTCGTGCTGGCGGCGGGACCGATCGCGGCCGGGGGACGAGCGACGGCCCGGCGGGGGCGGGCGACGGACGGCGGTCGAGTCGGCGCCGGGCTCCTCGTGCTGTTCGCGCTCGCCTTCGTAGCGCTCGACCTCACGGGCCGCGACCTCGTCGGCCGGGGCGTGTCGGCCGCCGCGGAGCGATGGGGAGCCGTCACCTGGACGGCGCTGGCCCTCTACCTGGCGGTCCTGTGGCGCCTCTACCCCTTGCACACCGGCCGGCCGAACATGCCGCGGCCGCCCTGATTCTGCGCCGTGGTCTCCGGCTGACGCGGCCACGTGTCGTCGGCCACGTCACGGTCGGGGAAGCGGCAGTGCGGGTCCAGCACGATGCGGTCGATCTTGCGCGGACCGAAGTCCAGGTGCGCGTCGAAGGTCCGTGACCCGTCGAACCACACGTCCACCGGATAGCGCACCACGGCGGTCGAGTCGTCCACCATGGTGGCGTGGGTCATCCGGCGGATCGCCGGGCCCTGCGGCGCGAAGTGCACGGCCAGCACGACCGGCGAGGGCATCTCGCCGTCCTGTCGCACGGTCACCGTCGTGCTCGTCCCGTCGTGCTGCACGCCCTGGATGGAGCCGTCCACCGCGTCCGTGGTGAACAGCCAGGAGTACCAGAACCAGCCCAGGTCCCGGTGCAGGGCGTGGTCCATGAAGAAGGCGTAGTCCCACGGCGAGGGGTGCTTGAAGCGCCACGCCGCGGCGTACTGGCTCATGGCGCGGGTGACCGCGCTGTCTCCCACGATCCCGCCCAGCATCGACAGCATCATGGGTGCCTTTCCGTACGCCTGGAAGCTGTACATGGGGCCCCCGTAGTTGGCGTCCCACATGAGCGGGGCTTCGCGCTCGTTGCCGCTCACCCGGCCGTACAGCTGACCGCGGCCGTCCAGGCTGGGCCCCACGGGGAGCCCCCGCAGGTCGTCGGCCGAGAGGATGTTCATGTACTGGTTGAAGCCCTCGTCCATGAAGCCGTACCAGGTCTCGTTGGTGCCCAGCGTCATGGGCCACCACTGGTGGCCGGTCTCGTGGTCGGAGGCGCCGGTGCTCGACATGATGAACATCGGGTACTCCATGCCGAGCTCGGGACCGTCCACGTCCGTGAGGACGGGGAACGCGTAGGGGATCCACAGCTTCGAGTAGAATTCGAGCGCGTGGCGGATGCGGGCCGGGGCCGGCGCGTATGCCTTGGCGTGGCCCGGCAGGTACATGACGTTGACCGGGACCGGCCCCCTGTCGGGGATCGTGGCCCGCGTGGCGTCCCACAGGAACTGGTTCGACGCGGCCCAGCCCACGTCTCCGACCGTGTCGGCCACGAAGTGCCAGGTCAGTCGGTCGCCCGCCGCCGTCGCCTTGCCGGGGCCGAGCTCGTCGGGGCCGACCACGTGGACGGTCGAGTCCGACTCGAGCACGTGCGAGAGCCGCTCGCGCTCGGTGGAGGTCAGGACCTGGTCCGGGTTCTGGAGGACGCCGCTCGCGCCCACCACCCAGCCGGCCGGAACGCTCACCCGCAGGTCGAAGTGCCCGAAGTTGTTGTAGAACTCCGACGGACCCAGGTAAGGATCGGTGTCCCAGCCGCCCTGGAACAGGTCGTCGTACATGGCCACCTGTGGGTACCACTGGCCCACCTGGTACAGCGAGTCGCCCCAGGCGCCCATGCGCTCCCCGCGCTCGTCGGCCGGCACCTTCGGCACCGTGAAGTGCCAGTCCGCCTCCAGGGTGAAGCTGTCGTGCGCGGCCACCGGCGTAGGCAGCGTGATCAACGCCACCGTGGCCGACGTGTCGTAGGCGGCCAGGATGACCTTGGGCGGCGTCGTGTCCCTCCGGAAGCGGCGCCGGGGCGGCGGGTTCAGGTCGACCGGCTCGCCGTCGAAGGACAGGCTGGTGAGGGTGATGCCGTCGGTCATCGAGGGCATGCGGTCCACCCGCACCGCGTCGGGCGCGAAGATGTTCTGGTAGAGCCGGAGAACGATGGCGTGCATGGGGTTGCCGCTGGTGTTCCGCACCGTCACCCGCTCGTGTCCCGTGACCACGCCCGTCGACGGGTCGAGGCTCGCCTGGAGGGCGTAGTCGGTCCACAGCTGCCAGTAGTTGGGCCCCGGCCGGCCGGTGGAGTCGCGCGTGCCCGCCGCGAAGGCCCGGCGGATCATGTCCGTCATCGGGATGTCGTGGCGGATCGGGCGGGCCGGCCAGCTCCGCGCGGCCGTCGCCGGCGCGCGGCGGGCGGCGGCCTGGGCCGAGGCCGGTCCGGTCGCTCCGAGGACGGCGAGGGCGGTGAGGGCCAGGACGGCGAGAAGGGCGGCGGAGCGGCTCGGGGCGGACGACGGGCGGCGCATCGGGTCTCCTGGGCCGAAGTCGGTGTCTCGTGCGGGCGGTCCTGGGATCCGGACGCCCGGCACCCGCGCCGTGCCCTTCCGGTCGCGGCGCAGAACAGAGATACAACGGATGTCGGTTCCAGGCGACCCCGTCCGCGCTATATTCGGTTCATGTCAGGCCGCGCCATGGACTGCGCCCCCCGTCTCCATGCCCTCGAGGAGGCCCTCCCGTGCCAGGACGACCGCTCGCCTACCGCGTCCGCTGCCCGCGCATGGGCGCCGCACGTCCCGCTCTCGCCCTCGTGGCCCTGATGGTCGCCACCGGCCCCTCCGCGATCTTCGCGCAGGAGTCCGGCACGTACACCTTCCGAATGAACCTCGGCGGTCAGACGATGGGGACCGAGGTGGTCCGCCGCAGTCCGGTGCGGGTCGAGGTCGACCTGGTGAGCCGCCTGGGCTCGGGCCGGGTCCACTACGTCCTCACCGTCGCGCCGGATGGCCGGGTCCCGGCCATGTGGGTGGCCATGTACGCGGCCGCCGGGGACACGGCGCCCGCGCAGAGCATCGATCTCCGGTTCGAGGACGACTCGGTCGTCGCCACCCTGTCGGGCCGGACGTCGAAGACCGAACGGCTGGCCACCGAGCCGGGCGCCATGCCCTACATCAACCCCTCGGCCGCCATGCTCGAGCAGCTCCTGCGGCGGGCCCGCGACCTGGGCTCGTCGATCGGCCAGGTGGACACGGTGCCGCTGTTCGCCGTCCAGGGCGGAAGCACGACACCGGTGATGGTGACCTGGACCGGGGCGGACTCGGCCACGCTCGCGATCGCGGGCGTGGAGATGCGAGCCTGCGTCTCCGCGGGAGGGGACCTGGAGTCGCTCGCCGTGCCGGCGCAGAACCTCCGCTTCGAGCGGGTCGATGGCGCCCACCCGATGCAGCCGGAGAAGGTGGACTACGGCCCGCCCGAGGGCGCGCCCTACACGGCCGAGGACGTGACCGTGCGCACCCCGGCCGGCCTCGACCTCACCGGCACCCTCACCGTCCCCGACACGGCGGGCGGACCCGTGCCCGCCGTGGTCACGATCACCGGCTCGGGCGCCGAGGACCGGGACGAGCGCATCCCCCTCGTCCGGGGCTACCGACCCTTCTGGCAGATCGCCGACACCCTTGGCCGTCGCGGCATCGCCACCCTGCGCCTGGATGACCGCGGCGTGAACGGCTCGAGTCCGGGTCCGAATTCGGCCACCTCGGCCGACTACGCCGACGACATCCGGGCGGCCGTGGCGTGGCTCCGGAAGCGGCCCGGGATCGACGGGCGGCGGATTGGACTCGTCGGCCACAGCGAGGGCGGCCTCATCGCCCCCATGGTCGCGGCCACCGACAGCTCCCTGGCCGGCATCGTGCTCATGGCCGGACCGGCCTCTACGGGGCGGCGCATCCTGGACTACCAGAACCGCGGCTCGATCGAGCGCGCGCCGGGCCTTTCGCCCGCCGAGAGAGACTCCGTCCTGGCGACGGTGCCGGGGCGGCTGGCGGCGATGGCGGAGAAGAGCGCCTGGCTCCGCTTCTTCCTCGACTACGACCCGCTGCCGACCGCCCGAAGGGTTCGGGTTCCCGTGCTCGTCCTGCAGGGGGAGACCGACCACCAGGTGACCCCGGAGCAGGCCGACACCCTGGCCGCGGCCTTCCGGGAGGGTGGGGACGCGGACGTCACGCTGAAGGAATTCCCGGACACCGACCACCTGTTCCTGGCCGACCCGTCCGGGGTTCCGTCGGGCTACGCCACGCTCCCCTCGCACTCGGTGCGCCCCGAGGTGCTGGGCGCGATCGCGGACTGGCTGGCGGAGCACCTGAAGTGAGGCGCGCCCGGGCGACCCTCGTATCCGTCGCGCTCTTCGCGGCAGCGGCCGTCGTCGCGCTCCTCGCCGGGGCCTGCCGCCCGGCCTCCTCGCCCTCCTCTCCGGCCTCCCTCTCCGGTGACTGGGACTGGTACCGCACCATGGGCGCCACCCCGACCGGCGGCTGGGAGGGCCGCCGCCGCTTCGCCTTCGCGCACTTCGAGGGCCCGGAGGCGGAGGGCGCGTGGCTGAAGCGTCGCTCCGGCGAGACCATGGAGACGATCGACTCGGTGGCGGCCTCCGGGGACTCGGTGGTCCTCCGGTTCGCCCCGGCCGAGGGCGGCCAGACGTCCGCCTTCCGGGGGTCGTGGAAGCCGAGCGCCGGATCGAGGGTGAGCCCCCGATTCGACACGATCGCGGGGCTCCTCTACCGGGGCGGGACGCCCACCGAGCGCGTGTGGCTCGTGCGGCGCTCCTCTCCGCTCGACTTCGAGCCCCCCATCCGGCTGTGGCCGGGTCCCCTGTCGGACTCGGCCTACGCGGTCACGATCGACCCGGACGTCCCCATGCACGCCCGCGACGGGACGCTCCTCACGAGCTTCGTAGGCCGGCCGGTAGGGAAGGGGCCGTTCGGCGTGGTCATGGAGCGGACCCCGTACCTGCGCCGGGACACGGCGGCGGCCGTGTTCTGGGCCTCCCGCGGCTACATCTACGTGAAGCAGGACGTGCGCGGACGGGGCGGCTCGGGCGGCGTCCTCGACATGAACGACCACCAGATGGAGGACGGCTACGATGCGGTCGAGTGGGCCGGGAAGCTGCCGGGCTCCAACGGCAAGGTCGGCATGGTCGGCCGCTCGAACCCCGGCCTGTACGCCTGGTACGCGGCCATCGCGGCGCCCCCGCACCTGGCCGCCATCGCCCCACAGGTGGCCACGGCCGATCCGGTCCGGATCGTCCCCTACATCGATATGGTGTTCTCGCCCACCATCGTTCCATGGCTGTGTCTGACGAAGGTCAAGGAGACGCTGTCGGACATGAGCGACGTGGCCGAGGTGAAGGCGTTCCGGCACCTGCCGGTCATCGATGCGGACACCATGGCCGGCTGCCCGCGGCGCCAGTTCTGGCTCGACTGGTTCGACCACCAGAGCCAGGACGCCTACTGGAAGAGGCTCGGGGTCGAGAACCACCTGGACCGGGTGAAGGTGCCGGTGCTGGGGATCGCGGGCTGGCACGACGACGCGCGCGGCACGATCCGCAACTACGCGGTCATGAGCCGCCTGCCCCACCACCCCTTCCTGCGGGTCGTGATGGACGCGGGAGCGCACAAGGGGATCGACTACGTGCACGGGCACTTCGGCCCGCGTGCCCGCATCCAGCCGCGCCTGCTGCAGCTCCGCTGGTTCGACCACTACCTGAAGGGAATCGACAACGGCGTGGACCGCGAGCCGCCGCTCGACTTCTTCCTCATGGGTCCCAACGTGTGGACGAAGGAGAACGAGTGGCCGCTGGCGCGGACGAAGTGGACGCCCTTCTACCTGCACTCGGGTGGCGCCGCCAACGGCTCGGCCGGAGACGGGACGCTGGACACGATCCCGCCGCGGCCCGGCGTGGCGGCGGCCGGTGCGGCGGGCACGGGGGGCGGCGCCGCGGCCGACACCTTCACCTACGATCCGGGCGATCCCACCCCTTACCTGGTCGACGCGCGCGAGCTGGAGCTGTCGCTGAACGAGGACTACGCGGACGTCGAGCGTCGCCGCGACGACATGCTCGTGTTCACGACCGCGCCGCTCGAGGACTCACTCCGCATCGAGGGGCCGATGACGGCCACCCTGTGGGCGGCCACGGACGCGCGGGACACGGACTGGCACGTCATGATCCTGGACGTCCACCCGGACGGGCGGGCCAGGCGCATCCAGGACGGGATCGTGCGCGCCCGCTTCCGGAACGGCTTCGATCGGCCCGAGCTCCTCACGCCGGGAAAGGTCGAGAAGTACGACATCGACGTGTGGTTCACGGCGCTGGTGCTGCCGCCCGGCCATCGGTTGCGGGTGACCGTGGAGTCGGCCGCGTTCCCGAAGTACGACCGGAACCTCGACACCGGCGGGGACAACGAGCGCGACACGAGCTACGTGTCCGCGCACCAGCGCGTCCTGCACGACGCCGCGCACCCCTCGCACGTGACGCTGCCGGTGATCCCCGGTCGTCCGGGTCACGGATCAAGGCGCGTGGACGCCCGCCGAGGCGCCAGTACGTCCCGGGTGACAATGCCAGCGGGCGTGTCGGTACGGTGCAGCGCATCGCGCCGGGGAGCGACGCGATCCGTGCCAGGAAAGTTG
>CANPVD010000057.1 GCA_947581615.1 Candidatus Humimonas hydrogenitrophica | reverse complement strand
CCCCCACAAGGCCGGGCTCCTGTACGCCGGCACGGACCGCGGCCTGTACGTCTCTTTCGACGACGGCGCGAGCTGGCAGTCCCTCTCCCTGGACTTCCCGACCGCCTGGGTGCGGGACCTCCTGGTGCACGACGGGGACCTGATCGCCGCCACGCAGGGACGGGGCATCTGGATCCTGGACGACCTGGCGCCCCTGCGGCAGGCGGGCGACGACCTGGCCTCGCAGCCCGCCCGGCTGTTCGCGCCCCCGGCCGCGCTCCGGGTGCGGGCCGACGAGAACCGCGACACGCCGTGGCCGCCCTCCACGCCGCTCGGCCAGAATCCACCCTCGGGCGCCATCCTCGACTACTGGCTGGGCGGCGCGGCATCCGGTCCCATCACGCTCACCATCCGGGACGAGGCCGGCCGGGTGGTCCGGCGGTTCTCGAGCGCGGACACGGCCGAGGACCTCCCGGCCACCCGCTACTTCCAGACGGGCTGGCTGGGGCCCGACGGCCGGCGCGTGGCCGCGGGCACCCCGTACGGCGGCCGGCCCCTGTCGACGCGTGCCGGAATGCACCGCTTCGTGTGGGACCTTCGCTACCCGCGGCCGAAGGCGCTCGCCTACGGCTACTCGATTTCCGCGGTGTGGAAGGAGGGCGAGCCGCTGGACCCGGAGGGGCCCCTGGTCCTCCCCGGCCGCTACACGGCCACCCTGCACGCGAACGGGGAAGACTACACGCAGCCCCTGAGCGTGAAGCTCGATCCGAGGATCCACGTCGCCCCGTCGGCGCTCCAGGACCAGCTCGCCCTCGCCCTGGCCGTGGACTCGGCCCTGGACCGGGCCGTGTCGACCTACCGCGAGGTGGAGGCGTCCCTGAGGAAGGGCGGGTCGTCGCTCCCGGCCGCGCGGGCCGACTCCCTGCGCGCCCTGGCGGACAGCGGGGACCCGAGCCTGCGATCGGTCGCCGGGGTCCTCACGGAGGTGGCCGGCCGGGTCCAGGGCGCCGACGCGGCGCCCGCCTCGGGGCTGCGGGACGTGCTGGAGGCCTACCGGAAGGAGCTGGACGGCCTGGCGGCGCGCTGGGAGCGGCTGAGGCCGGCCACGTCCCGGTAACCGCGGGTCCCGCCGTGCCAGGGGCGACCGCGCCCCGGTCGGGCCGGGATGGGGCCGCTACCGGAGCGCATCGCTCCGCCGGGCCCTTCGGATCCACGCGTAGACCGGAAGCCCGGCCGCGATGAGCCCGAAGCCGAACAGCGTGAGTCCCGGCCGCCGGAAGAGCGCGTTCATGATCATGGCCACCGATGCGAACAGGAAGAGCGCGGGCACGACCGGGTAGCCCGGCGTCCGATACGGACGGTCCGCGTCCGGGCGCCTCCGTCGGAGCCGGAACACGGCCCACACCATCAGGATGTGGAACGGCCACACCCCGAGGATGAAGGCCTGGGCGAGCTGCTCGAACGAGCGCACGGACACGTACGCGATTCCGAGCAGCGCCGCTACGAGCGTGGCCACGTGCGGGGTCTGGAAGCGCTCGTGCACCCGGCCGACCGGCCCGGGCAGGAGGCCGTCACGGGCCATGGCCAGGAAGATCCTCGGGTTGAACATCAGGGCGGCCTGCACGGCGCCCATCGTCGAGACCACCACCAGGGTGGCCACCACGTCGGCTCCAGCCCTCCCCACGACTCGCACGGCCGCATCGGCGGCGATCACGGGTGAGCGCGCCATGGCGTCCATCGGGAGCACATACAGGTACGCAGCGTTTACGACCAGGTAGATCACGACGACCAGCGCCACCCCTCCGAGCAAGGCCCGGGGCAGCGTCCGCGACGGGTCGCGCGCCTCGCCGCCCAGGGCCGCCACGCTGGACCATCCCGAGTACGTCCACATCACCGTGACGAGGGCGAGACCGAAGCCTGGCCAGCTCGTGGGCGCCAGCGAGACGGGTCGGCTCAGCGCGCCCCCGCCCCCCAGCGCGAAGGCCGCCACGGCCACGCCGGCCAGCGCCACCACCTTGGCGGCGGTGACCGCGTTCTCGAGGAGCGCGCTCCACAGAAGCGAGCGGTAGTTGACCGCGGCGAGAACGGCAATGAGGGACCCCGCCAGCCACCGGTCCGCCGCGGGTGGTAGCCCCACCAGGCCACGCAGGTAGGCAGCGAAGATGAGCGCGATGGCTCCGATCGAGGCCGGCACGAGGAGCAGGAGACGGGTCCATCCGTACAGAAAGGCGGGCAGGGAGCCATAGGCCTCCCGGAGGAAGACGTACACTCCGCCGGCTTCGGGATACAGGCACGCCAGCTCGGCGACGGTCATGCTGCCGAACAGCGCCAGGACCCCGCCCGTTACCCACAGGAGGGCCAGCGCCCCCACCGAACCGACCGACCCGGCGACGGAGCCGGGCACCCGGAAGATGCCGCTCCCGATCATGAGTCCCACGGCGACCGCCATGAGCGAGGTGGCGCCGAGGATGCGAGGGAGGGGTCCTTCGTTCAGCCCGACCGAGCGTGTGGCCACGGGGCGGCCGATCATAGCGTCGTCTTCCAGGGGGATCTCATCGACATCGAGGGGAGCGTCACCGGGGAGCTCGCCCCGGCACGGTCGGACGATCCTGCGAGAGTCGGCCAGGCGAGGCGTCGAGTCACCAAGATATCGACCGCGGCCGTGAACCTGCCACCCGGCGGCGCGCCCGGCCCGGGCCGGGCACCCGATCCGGCCCGCGGCCCACTCCCGGAGGGGACCCGCCGGTGTTCGTTTCCGGACACCGGGTCCCGGAATCGGACACTCCAGCCGCCGGGCGCGGAATCGATCGGCGTCTCCATCTCACTGTAATCCAATCTCTTACGATGTTAGAAGCGCATGGTACGAGCGTTGCCCTGCAGAGCCCCGACGGAACGGCTCCGCCCACCGGCGGCGCTCCGGCACCGCGACCCCGACCGCACAGGGAAGAGCACGCCCGATGACGTCTCGACCGCCGTCCGCCGCCGCGCCCCGAAGCGGGCGTCCATGAAGTCGCTCCGCGACCTCCTCGAGGGCGCCGCCCGCGCCCTTCCCGGTGGGAAGAAGGACCCGGAAGCGGACGCCGGACCGCGTCCCCTGGGGCCGCGCCTGGCGGACGACGCGGATTCGGGACGCTCCGGACGGCGTGACCCGCGCGACCGCCCCTCCGCGGTGGCGGGCTCGCGCATGGACGTCGCCCGCGAGCCCACGAACAAGCGGAGACGGTACATCCTGATCGGCGCCGCGGCCGTCGCGGTCGTGATCGTGATCAGCGTCGTCCTCTCCCGGCTCGGCCCGGCCGCGCCCTCCGTGGACCGCGACTCCATCCTCACCGGTACGGTCCAGCGCGGGGACATGACGATCTCGGTGCGCGGTCCCGGCACCCTCGTCCCGGAGCACATCCACTACATCTCGGCCCTCACCGCCGGCCGGGTGGACCGGGTCCACGTGCAGGCCGGCGAAACCGTCGACTCCTCCACGGTCGTACTGGAACTCAGCAACCCCGACGTGGACCTGGCCGCCCTCCAGGCCGAGCAGCAGTGGACCAGCGCCCAGGGCGGCCTGGTCGAGCTCCAGCGGACGCTGGGATCGCAGAAGGCGGCTCAGGCTTCCGCCGTGGCCAGCGCCCGGGCCACGTGGCTCAACGCGCAGCGCGAGGCCCGGGTGGACTCCGCGCTGGCGGCCCGGCAGCTCATCGCCCGCAACGACGCGGAGCGCGTGGCCGAGCAGGCGGACGCCGCCAGGGCCGCGCTCGACGCGGCGAAGGAGCAGCTCGACCTCCTCGCGCGGACCATGGAGAATCAACTCTCGGTGCAGAGGGAACTGGTGGCCCGGCTCAAGTCCATCTACGAGTACCAGGAGCGGCGCGTGGCCTCCATGAAGGTGACGGCGGGCGGCTCGGGCATCCTCCAGGACCTCACGCTCCAGCCCGGCCAGTGGGTCCAGTCCGGCACGGCCCTGGCCCGGGTGGCCCAACCGGGCTCCCTCAAGGCCCAGATCGACATCCCGCAGAGCCAGATCCGGGACGTGCAGCTGGGCCAGCGGGTGCTCGTCGACCTGCGGACCGACACGGTGCCGGGCAGCGTGAGCCGGATCGACCCCAACGTGCAGCAGGGCGCGGTGCAGATCGACGTCCACCTGGGCGGCGACCTGCCACGCGCCGCGCGGCCCGACCTCAGCGTCGATGGCACCGTGATCATCGACCACCTGACCGACGTGCTGCACGTGGATCGTCCCACCTACGGGGAGGCCCGGAGCACCGTGGGCCTGTTCAAGCTGGTCGACGGCGGCCACGCCGCGGTGCGGGTGCCGGTCAAGCTGGGCCGCGCCTCCGTGGACGAGGTCGAGGTCCTCTCCGGCCTCCAGGCCGGCGACGAAGTCATCCTCTCCGACATGTCCCGCTACGGGGACGTGGACCGCGTGAAGCTCAAGTGATCCGGCCGGCCGCCGTGCCCAACCTCGGCCGGTCCCGAGATGTCCAACCGTTCACGGCCGTTCGAGGCGAGGTCCCCCTTCCCATGGAGATGCCATGAACCAGAGCGAGTCCTTTTCCGAGGCGGCCGGCGGCGCTGCGACCGCCACGGCGCCCCTGATCCGGATGGAGGGGGTCAAGAAGGTGTTCCTCACCGAGGAGGTGGAGACGCACGCGCTCGCCGATGTGCACCTGGAGATCGAGGAGGGCGAGTTCCTCTCGATCGCGGGCCCATCGGGGTGCGGAAAGACCACCCTGCTCTCGATCCTGGGGTTGCTCGACTCTCCGACCGAGGGCGAATACGACCTCGATGGGACGCCCGTGGCGCGGCTGTCGGCCTCGCAGCGCGCCACGATCCGGAACCGTCACATCGGCTTCATCTTCCAGGCCTTCAACCTGATCGGCGATCTCAACGTGTTCGAGAACGTCGAGCTGCCCCTCACCTACCGGGACATGCCCTCGGGGGAGCGCAAGGAGCGCGTCATGAAGGCCCTCGAGCGGGTGGGCATGTCGCACCGCACCCGCCACTATCCGGCCCAGCTCTCCGGCGGCCAGCAGCAGCGGGTGGCCGTGGCGCGGGCCGTGGTCGGCGACCCGCTCATCCTCCTCGCCGACGAGCCGACAGGGAACCTGGACTCCACCAACGGCGAGGCCGTCATGGAGCTGCTCAACGAGCTCCACTCCGATGGCGCCACGATCTGCATGGTCACGCACGACCCCCGCTACGCCGAATACGCCGAGCGCCAGATCCACCTGTTCGACGGCCAGATCGTCGAGGACCGCGTGCGCTCGCCCGAGGTCATAGAGGAGCTCCGCGAGAGCGGCTACGAAGTCGAGCTGTGATCGCCCGCTAGTAAGCGCTCCCGGCACGGGGAGGCCTTGCATGCTAGACGGACCGAGGCAGGACCTGAGGCTCGCCCTCCGGGAGATCCGAAGGGCTCCGGGCTTCGCGGTGCCCGCCATCCTCACGCTGGCGCTGGGCATCGGGGCCAGCGTGGCCGTGTTCAGCGTCGTGGACCACATCCTGTTCCGGCCCCTCTCCATTCGGGACTCCGGCCGGGTCGTCACGATCTGCGAGACCGGCCCCCGATCCGGCGACTACTGCGCCGTGGCCACCCCCAACCTGGTCGATTGGGCCCGGAGCAGCCGGAGCATCGAGACCATGGGCGCGGCCCGCACCGAGTCGATGGCGCTGCGCACGGCCCCTGGAGCGCGGGGCGTGTCCGTCGGCATCGCCATGCCGGGCTTCCTGCGCGCCCTGGCCATCGCGCCGGAGCGCGGCCGCATGCTGGCCGAGACCGACGGTCCGCCCGACGGGGACGGCAGGGTGGCCGTCGTGAGCCACGAGTTCTGGAGCCGCGAGCTGGGCGGGGACCCGGACGTGCTGGGCCGTACGATGGTGCTCGATGGGGACACCTACCGGGTGATCGGCGTGCTTCCGGAGGGCGCCTCGGTGCCGCGGCTGGAGCACGCGCAAGTGTGGATCCCGCTCCCGTGGGACCCCGCGACGGCCGCCTATCGCGACTGGCGCGGGTTCGTGTCCGCGGCCCGTCTGGCGCCGGGCGTGAGCCTCCAACAGGCCCGGGCCGAGCTGCGCCGGGAGGAGTCCGCGCTGGCCTCGGCCTTTCCGGAGACCGTTGGCGGCTGGAGCGTGGACGTGCACCCGATGCGCGCGTACCTGGTTCGCTCCGCGCGCCCCCTGCTTCTGGCCCTCCTTTTCGCGGTCGCGCTCGTGCTGCTCCTCGCGTGCACGACCGTGTCGGGACTGGTCCTGGCGCGGGCCGTGGGCCGACGGCGTGACATGGCGGTCCGATACGCGCTCGGAGCCGGGCGCGGCCGGCTGGTGTCCGGGCTCCTGGTCGAGGGCCTCGTGCTGTCCGCGTTGGGCGGTGGAGCCGGAGCGTTTCTGGCGATGTGGGGCGTGCGCGCGTTGCGGGCCCTCGCTCCACCCGGCATCCCGCGTCTGGACCGGGTGGTCGTGGACGGACGGATTCTCCTCGTGGCCGGCCTGGTCACCGTGGTCACCGGCCTCGCCGTGGGCATCCTTCCGGCGTTGCGGCTCCGCGATCGGGACCTCGGTCAGCTGTTCGGCGGAGCTCGCGGCACTTCGATCGACCGGAAGACGCGCCGGTCCAGGCGCGTCCTCGTGGCCGGCCAGCTGGCCCTGGCGCTGGTGCTGGTCACCGGCTCCGGACTCCTGCTCCGCAGCTTCAACAACCTGCTGGACTGGCGGCCCGGGTTCGACACGGAGCACCTGCTGACCTTCTGGACCTTCGCCTCGCAGGGAAAGTACCCGGAGCCTCCCGGGGTGCTCAGCCTCTACCGGCGCATCGACGCTCGCCTGGAGGGGCTGCCGGGCGTCCGCTCGGTGGGGACCGTATCGGCCGGACCGTTGTTCGGCGGTGGCGATGGTCTCACCCCCCTCCTCATCCAGGGTCGCGGCTGGACCAGAGACCAGGCTCCCGGCGTGGCCTGGTACGACGCCGGTCCGGACTACTTCCGCACGCTGGGCGAACCGCTGCTCCGAGGCCGCACCTTCCGCGAGTCGGACGACGCGAGCGCTCCCACGGTGGCGGTCATCAACCGGGCCATGGCAGCCCGCTTCTGGCCGAACGGCGAGCCGGTGGGGGCGACGCTCACCCTTCCGGAGCTGGACGGCGCCCCGACCGTCCGCGTGGTCGGCGTCGTGGCCGACGTCCAGCCGTTCCTGCCGGACCGGGCGATCGAGCCGGAGATCTACCTCTCCAACCGGCAGCGGACGCGCTGGGCCACCTACTTCGTCATCCGGACCGACGGCGATCCCGCCGCGCTCGCTCCCGCGGTGAGGCGGGCCCTGGCCGGCATCGACTCCGACCTCGAGGCGTCCCACCTGGGCACCATGCGGGACCACATCGGCGCCCAGCTCGTGCAGCCGAGATTCGAGATGCTGGTCGTCTCGGTGTTCGCGGTCATCGCGATGCTCCTGGGCGTGCTCGGCCTCTATGGTCTCATCGCGTACACGACCCGGGCCCGCGCCGGCGAGATCGGGATGCGCCTCGCCCTGGGGGCCTCCCCGCGTCGCGTCGTCCTGTGGGTGCTCGGCGACGCCGCCGGGATGATCGCGGTCGGAGGCCTGGCCGGAATCGCCGGCGGGCTCCTGTTCGCGCGCGCGCTACGGGGGACGCTCCACGGCGTGCCGACCGAGGATCCGATCACCTTCGCGACGGCGGTCGTGGTGCTCGGCACGTGCGCGCTGCTAGCCGCGCTGCGCCCGGCGGTGCGGGCGGCCCGAATGGACCCCGCACGCGCCCTCAGGGAGGAGTGAAGCCGGTGACCGATCGCGTGCGACGCGGGGGCGTGGCATGACGTTCCTCGACACCCTCCGCCAGGACCTTCGCTTCGCCTACCGACAGATCCGGAGGAGCCCGGGCTTCACGGCGTCGGTCATTCTCACGCTCGCGCTCGGGGTCGGCGCGTCCGTGGCGATGTTCACGGTCGTGAACGCCGTCCTCCTCCGGCCGCTCCCGTACCCACATCCGGACCGGCTGGTCGAGCTCCTGCCGGGAGAGAACGCCAACATCGCGCTGGCGACGGTAGTGTCCGAGAGCGCCCCGGACATCGAGGCCTGGACGGGCCTGTCGGGCTGGACCCTGACCCTGACCGGAGCGGCCGAGCCCGTGGCCATCCCCACGCAGATGGTCGACGCCGGCTTCTTCCGCGTGTTCGGGGTGCAGCCGCTCCTGGGCCGTGCGTTCCGGCCCGCCGACCGGAATCGGGACCGCTCGGACGTCGTGATCCTGAGCTGGTCGCTGTGGCAGAGCCGGTTCGGGGGCGACCCGTCCATCGTCGGGCGTCGGCTGGCGCTCGACGGCAACGGCCACGCTTTCCGGACGGTCGTCGGCGTGATGCCGCGTGGCTTTCACGGCCCGGCCGCCCTGGATGGCTCTGATTTCCAGGCGTGGGCGCCGCTCGACGCGCCTCCCGGACGGACGGTGGCCACGGACAGCACCTGGTACGTCAACACGATCGTCGGCCGCATGCGGCCCGGCGCCACCGTGGATGGCGTGGCGACCGAGGTCCGCGCCACGATGGAGAGGCTGCACGACCGGTTCCCGGAGGTCATCGACCGGGACGCGGTCCGCGCCGCGGGCGCGACCGGCGTGCTCGCGTCCATGGTCGGCGACGTGAGCCGGCCGCTGTGGACCCTGCTCGGCGCGGTCGGGCTCGTGCTCCTCCTGCTGTGCGCGAACCTGGCCAATCTCCTGCTGGCCCGGGGCGAGCATCGCCGACGGGAGCTGGCCGTGCGGACCGCGCTCGGGGCCGGCCGGAGCCGCCTGGTCCGCGACCAGCTCGTGGAGAGCCTCGTACTGTCCCTCGCGGGTTGCGCGGTCGGGATCGGTCTGGCCCGGCTGATCCTCGCCGCGCTGAGGGTCACTCGCATCTCGGGACTGCCCCGGGCCGGCTCCCTGCCCCTCGACCCCAGGGTCCTCGCCTTCGCGGTCGGCGTCTCATTGGCGTGCGCGGTCGGCTTCGGCCTGCTCCCGGCGCTCCGGGCCAGCTCGGGCGCGATCCGGGCCGGAATCGGTCAGGGCCGGCGCTCGGAGGGGAGTCGATCCGGCCGCCGACTCGGACGTGTCCTCGTCGCCGCCGAGGTCGCGCTCGCCCTCGTAGTGGTGACGGGCGCCGGCCTGCTCCTCGGAAGCCTGCGCGCCCTCAGGTCGGTCGACCCGGGCCTGGACGTGCATCACGTGCTGGACCTCCGCCTGGAGCCCCCCAGCCATGCCTACGAAGGAGGCGGCGGTGGCCGGGCGCGCGCCCTCTACTCGGAGCTCCGGGCCCGCCTCGGCGCCCTCCCCGGCGTGGAGAGCGTGGGAGCGATCCAGCTCCTGCCCCTCACCGACGGGAACTGGGCCTTCCCGTACCTGGCGGAGGGCCACCCGCCACCGCAGGGCGCGCCGCTGCCCAGCGCCAACTTCCGCGTGGTCACGCCGGGCTATTTCCGGACGCTCGGCATCCCGCTCGTGGCGGGTCGCCTCCTGGGTCCCGACGACCGCGAGGACGGGGCCCCGGTCGGCCTCGTCAACGCGACGATGGCCCGACAGCTGTGGCCCGGCGAGAGCGCGATCGGCAAGGAGATCGAGCTGTTTGGCTCGGAGCCCTTCCGGGTGGTCGGGGTCGTCGGCGATGTCCACCAACGGTCTCTGCGCGAGGCGCCCCGGCCGGAAATGTACCGACCCCTGGCCCAGTATCCGCTCGCCGGCATGGACGTCCTCTTGAAGACCGAGGGAGACCCGACGGCCCTCATCGGGCCCATGACGCGCTCCGTGCACGACGTGGCCCCCGACGTCCCGGTGGCGCGGACGCGGCTGATGGGAGACGTGCTGACCGACTCGCTGGCCCGTGAGCGCTTCTTCGCGGGCGTGCTCGCGTTCTTCGCGCTCCTGGCCCTGGCCCTGGGTGCCGTGGGCGTCTACGGCGTGATGGCCTACCAGGTGGGAGGGCGCCAAGGGGAGTTCGGGGTCCGCATGGCGCTCGGTGCGACGCCGGGCCGCATCCTGCGGCGAGCGCTCGGCGACGGGCTCCTTCCCGTCGGGGCCGGGATCGCCCTCGGCCTCGCCGGCACGCTGGTCTCGTCGCGGCTGCTCTCCAGCCTCCTGTACGGCCTGAGGCCCACGGACCCGGCGACCGTGACCGCCGCCGTGGTCATCCTGGCCTCGGTGGCTGCCGCCGCCACCTGGATTCCGGCCCGGCGCGCCGCCCGGGTGGATCCGATGGCCGTCCTCAGGGAGGAATGACCATGCTCGACGCCCCGCGACAGGACCTCCGCTACGCCCTCCGCCAGCTCGGCCGGAGCCCGGGCTTCGCCGCGGTGGCGCTCCTGACCCTGGCGCTCGGAATGGGGGCGACGACCGCGATCTTCAGCGTGGTGCGCGGCGTGCTCCTGCGTCCCCTCCCGTACGGGCATCCCGACCGCGTGGTGATGGTCTGGAACCGCTGGACCGGCTACGACCACACGTGGATCTCGCCGGCGGAGCTGTTCGACTACCGCAAGGCGAAGGGACTGACCGCCGTGGCCGCCTTCAGCCCCGATGCCGCCAACCTGGAGGGCGACCAGGGCGCCGAGCGGGTCGCGGCGGGCGTGGTGACGCCGGGGATCTTCGACGTCCTGGGCGTCTCGACCGAGCGGGGCCGCACGTTCCGCGAGGAGGAAGGCCGTCCGGGCGGACCGAGCGACGTCGTGATGCTCACCGACGAGCTGTGGCGCCGCCGGTACGGAGCGGACCCGTCGGTCGTGGGGCGGCGGATCGTGGTGGACGGGGCGCCACGCACGGTCGTGGGCATCCTGCCACCCGGCGTGCGCCTGCCGCTGCAGTTCGGCTCGGAGCGACCCGCGGAGATGTTCGTGCCGCTGGTGCTCGACCCGGCCAACCTGACGCGCGGCAGCCACTACATGTACGGCGTCGCCCGACTCGCCCCGGACGCCACGGCGGCCTCGGTGACCGCCGAGCTACGTGCGATCATCGGGCGCCTCAACGCGAAAACCGGCGACTATCCGCCCCAGATGCACTTCGAGCCCTTCGCGGTGCCGGTGCTGGACCAGGTGGTCGGGGCCGTGAGGACGGCGCTTTGGGTGCTGCTCGGCGCGGTGGCTCTCGTCCTCCTCATCGCCTGCGTGAACATCGCCAACCTCCTCCTGGCCCGTCTCGAGGCCCGTCGCCGTGAGTTCGCGGTTCGCTCGGCCCTCGGAGCCGGACGCGCGGCGCTGGCTCGACAACTGTTCGTGGAGGGAGGCCTCCTGGCCGTCGGAGGCGCGGTGCTCGGCATCGGCGTGGCACTGACGGCCCTTCGCCTGCTCTCGGCGCTCGGCGCGGGCAGCGTCCCGCGGCTGGGCGACGTGCGACTCGATCTCCCCGTGCTCGGCGTGACGGCACTCGTCACGGCCGGATGCGCCCTCCTGTTCGCCCTCGCTCCGCTCCTCCACCTGGGCCGAGGAGGCCTGGCCGGAAGGCTCCGGGAAGGCGGTCGTGGCGCCATGGGCGGGCCGCGGCTCCGCTTCCGACGCGCGCTGGTCGGTCTCCAGACCATGCTCGCCCTGGTCTTGCTCGTGGGAGCCGGGCTCCTGGTGAGGAGCTTCTGGGGACTCACGGCCCTGGATCCGGGGGTTCGCGCCGGGGGCGTCCTGAGCTTCAGGATCTCGCTCCCCTCGGCCGAGTTCCCGGGGGACGGCGACGTGACCGGGTTCTACGCCCGGATCGGGGATCGCCTGCGTCGGATTCCCGGGGTCCGGGACGCCGGCGCCGTCCGCGCGCTGCCCCTCAGCGGGTCGATCGGCGACTGGAACTTCGATATCGAGGGACGAGAGCCGCCCGGGACGCGGCCCTTCACGGCCGACTGGCAGGTCGCCACGCCGGGCTACTTCCGGTCGGCCGGGATCCCGCTCGTTTCCGGCCGGACCTTCCGCGCGACGGATGATGCGCGGGCGCTCGGCGCCATCGTGATCGACCGGGCGTTCGCGGATCGCTTCTGGCCGGGAGAGAGCCCGCTCGGACACCGGATCCGGATCCACGCCGGGGACGAAGCCCCGTGGATGACGGTGGTCGGGGTGGTCGGCAGCGTCCGCTACAACACGCTCACCGAGTCCCCCCACCCGACCTGGTACATCCCCGAGGCGCAGTCCGGCACGGTGCTTCGCGGCCCCATGCGCAGCATGAGCGTGCTCGTCCGGACCTCCGGCGACCCTCGCGCCCTCGTGGGGCCGGTGCGCGGCGTGCTGCACGAGCTCGATCCGCGCGTTCCCCTGGCGCGCGTGGCCGCCCTGGGCGACGTGGTCTCCAGCGCGCGGTCACAGCCGCGATTCCTCATGTCCGTGCTCGTCTCGTTCGCACTCCTGGCCACCCTGCTGGCGGCCGTCGGCCTGTACGGCGTGATGGCCTACTACGTCCGCCAGCGGGACCGGGAGGTCGCGGTCCGGATGGCCATTGGGGCACAGGCCGGACAGGTCGTCGGGCTCATCCTCCGACAGGGGCTCGTCCCCGTGGGCGCGGGTCTCGCCGGCGGCCTGGTGGTCGCGGTCGTGGCGAGTCGGGCGCTCGGCAGCCTCCTCTACGGGGTCGGGGCCCTCGATCCCGTGACCTACGCCGTCGTGGCCCTGGGCTTTGCGCTGGTGGCCGTGCTGGCCTGTGCCGTCCCCGCCCGGCGGGCCACCCGACTCCACCCGGCCACCGTGCTGCGGGAGGAGTGATGGTACTGGGCGCCCTGGGACAGGACCTCCGCTACGCCGTCCGCCAGTTGCGGGCGAGCCCCGGCTTCACGGCCCTCGTCGTGGCCACCCTGGCGCTGGGCATCGGGGCGACCACGGCCATCTTCAGCGTGGTGGACGCTTCCCTGCTGCGGCCCCTCCCCTACCCGGGTCAGGACCGTGTCCTGACCGTGTCGAGCGCCTGGAAGGGCACCCCGCGCGCGGAGGTCTCGCCGGCCGAGTACCTGGACTACCGGGCCGCGGTGGGAAGTGCGTTCAGCGCGCTGGGGGCGTACGCCACCGACGCCGCCAACCTGGTGGGCTCGGGGAACCCGGTCCGGCTTCGGGTGGCGTACGCGACGGCCGACCTGCTCCCGGCCCTGGGCGTGCGCCCCGAACTGGGCCGGACGTACAGCGCGGACGAACAGCAGCAGCACCACGACGTGGCGCTGATCAGCTACGGCCTCTGGGCCCAGCGCTTCGGGTCGGATCGGGAGGTGGTGGGCCGCGACATCACGCTGGACGGGAAGCCCACGCGGGTCGTCGGCGTGCTGCCCCGCGGCTTCCGGCTCCCGGACGACTACGCCGACGGCGAGGCGACGGAAGCCGTGCTTCCGCTGCCCCTGGATCCGGCCGATGTCACGAACCGCGGAAGCCACTTCCTGCGGCTCGTCGGGCGCCTCGCGCCCGGCGTGACCCGGGCCCGCGCCCAGGCGGCCCTGACCGGGATCGCGCAGCGGTTCGAGGTCCGCTTCCCGGACGATTATCCCCGGGACATGCAGTTCGCCGTGACCGCCACCCCGGTGGCGGAGCGGGTCACGGGCTCCGCGCGGCTCCCGCTGCTCGTCCTGCTCGGGGCCGCCGGCATCGTGCTCCTCGTGGCCTGCGCGAACGTGGCCGGTCTCCTCCTGGTGCGGCTCGAGGGGCGCCGCCGGGAGCTGGCGGTGCGGGCGGCGATCGGCGCCGGGCGCGGGCGGATCGTGCGCCAGCTCCTGGCCGAGAGCCTCGCCCTCGGCGTCGTGGGCGGGGGCGCCGGCGTCGGCGTCGCCTGGGCCGGGATGCGGCTGCTCGTGGCGCTCCATCCCCCCGGCCTGCCTCGGTTCGGGGACGTGTCGCTGGATCTCACCGTCCTCGGCTTCGCCGCCGCCACGGCCGTGGGCACGGGCCTGGCCTTCGGTCTTCTGCCGGCCTTCCAGGGAGCCGGCACGAGATCCTCCTCGGTCCTGCGCGACGGCGGCCGGACCGGCACGGCGGCGCCCGGCCGACTCCGCCGCCTCCTCGTGGTCGGCCAGGTCGCCATGGCCCTCACGCTGCTCGCCGGCGCCGGGCTCCTGGGACGGACGCTTCTCGCGCTGCGCAACGTCGACCCGGGCTTCCGCCCGGACCACGTCCTTACCGGACGGCTGACGCTGTCGCCGGCCGACTATCCGACCGAGCCGGGGGTCATCGGCACGTTCGAGATCCTGCGCCGCCGCGTGGCGGCCCTGCCGGGGGTCGAGGCCGTGGGCGCGGTCTCCAACCTCCCGCTCGGGTCGAGCCTCGGGGACCTGAACTTCCGCATCGAGGGTCGGCCGGTGCCGAAGGGGGCCGTGTCGCCGAAGGCGGACTGGCAGGTGGTGACCCCCGGCTACTTCGCGGCCATGGGCATGACCGTAGTGCGCGGGCGGACGCTGGACGAGCGGGACGAGGCCGACGCCCCCGGCGCCGTGGTCATCGACCGCACCATGGCCGAGCGCTACTGGCCCGGCCAGGATCCGCTCGGCGCCCGCTTCGTGCTCGGCGGCGGAGCGGGACCCGGCACAGTCACCGTGGTCGGCGTGGTGGACGACGTGCGTCACGAGAGCCTGGCGGCGCCGCGCACCAGCCAGATGTACCTGCCCCAGGCCCAGTTCCGCTTCTGGAACGGGGGTAGCGTGGTTCGGTCGCTGACCCTGGCCGTGCGGACGAAGGGCGATCCCGCCGGCTTCGCGGGCCCCGTGCGCCAGGCGGTCCACGCGGTGGACGCGCGCCTGCCGCTGGCTCGCGTGGTGACGATGGATCGCGTGGCGAGCGCCTCCCTGGGGCGGCAGCGCGTGCTCCTCGCCCTGGCGGGCGTGTTCGCGGCCGTGGCGCTCGTGCTCGGAGCGCTCGGACTGTACGGCGTGATCGCCCAGGGCGTCTCCAGTCGCACGCGGGAGATCGGTCTGCGGCTGGCCCTCGGAGCCGGCGGACGGGAGGTCGCGGCCCCGATCGCCCGCTCGAGCGTCCTGCTCGTCGGGACGGGGATCGCGCTCGGCCTCGCCGCGGCCGCCGTCCTGTCGCGACTGGTGCGCGGACTCCTGTTCGGCGTCCAGCCGCTGGACCCGATGTCCCTGGGCGCCGCGGCCCTCGTGCTCTCCGCCGCCGCTGCCCTCGCCACCTGGATCCCGGCCCGCCGGGCGATCCGGTTGGACCCCATGGAGGCCCTGCGCCATGAATGACCTCCGCTACGCCCTCCGCCAGATCCGCCGGCACCCCGGTTACGCCGCCATCGTCGTGGCCACGCTGGCGCTCGGAATCGGGGCCAACACGGCCGTGTTTTCGGTTGTCGATGCGGTGCTCCTGCGGCCGTTCCCGTATGCCGACGCCGGCCGGCTCGTGCGCCTGTGGAGCGCGTACCCGGCCCGGGGCGAAACGCGCGGCTCGGTCTCCGAGCCGGACCTCCGGGACTGGAAAGCGCAGAGCCGGACGGTGGAGTCGATGGGAGCGTGGCCGTACGTGCGCATCGCCGGGCTCGTGACCCGCCGCGGCGGCGCGCCGACCGAGCTCACCACGGCCTACGTGACGCGGGGCTTGTTCGAGACGCTGGGCGTGCCGGCGGCCCGGGGCCGCTACCTGACGGCCGCCGAGCACGGGGAGGGACGGAACCACGCCATCGTGCTGAGCTGGCAGGCGTGGAAGGACCTGTACGGGGGAGATGAAGCCCTCGTGGGCCGTACGCTCACCCTGAGCGGGGAGAGCTACACGGTGGCGGGCGTGATGCCGCGGGGGTTCGGCTTTCCCTCCGCGGACGTCCAGGCCTGGGTGCCGCTGTCGCTCATCCCGGAGTCGGGCATTCCGCGCCTGCGCCAGGTGCGCTTCCTCGAGGTGGTCGGCCGGCTGGCGCCCGGCGCCACCGCGGAGTCGGCCCGCCAGGAGATGGGGGTGATCGCGGGCCGCCTGGCCAGCGCCTATCCCGACGCCGACCGGGACGTGACGGCCGTGACGATCCGGCCGTTGCGGGACGAGATCGTCGGCGGCGTCCGGCCGGTCATGCTCGCGATCTTCGGGGGCGTCGCCCTCGTCCTCCTCATCGGCTGCGTGAACGTGGCGGGGCTGGCCCTGGCACGGGCCGAGGAGCGCGGCCGCGAGCTCGGAATCCGCGCCGCCCTGGGGGCCTCCCGGGGCGCCATGGTCCGCCAGCTCCTCACCGAGAGCGCCGTGCTGTCCGTGGCCGGGG
>CANPVD010000056.1 GCA_947581615.1 Candidatus Humimonas hydrogenitrophica | reverse complement strand
GCACCGAAGCGGCGCAGGCGGACGTCACGATCGGGGCGCGCCAGTCGCCGAACTCGAACAGCACCACGATCGACACCAGGACGAGGCCCGCAAGGAGGATGTAGAGCAGATTCCGGAAGGACTGCTCCTGCTGCTGGAACAGGCCGCCATAACGGATCGAGAAGCTCGGCGGGAGGGTGACCTGGCGCCGGATGCGGCTCCGGATCTCGGCCATGGTGCTCCCCAGGTCCCGGCCGGACACCCTCGCGGTGACACCGACGTAGGTGGCCAGGTTCTCCCGATCGATCTCGGTCTCCGGCTTGCCGGTCGACACCGTCGCCACGGTGGACAGGGGAATGAGGCCGCCCGACGCGGTGCGGACCCGCAGGTCCTGGAGAGGCGCGTCGTCCTTCCGGAGCACCCTGAGGTCGTACACGCGGTCGCCGATCCGGATCTGGTCGACCACGGAGCCGGTCACCGCGGGGGCCACCTCCGAGTGAACCTGCTGCGTGGTGAGGCCGTAGCGGGCGGCGGCCACCGGGTCCACCTCGATCCGGAGGGCCGGGCCGGCGATCACCACCCCATCGAACACGTCCTCCACGCCCCGTACGCCCGAGATGACGCTGGCGATCTGGCGCGCCTTCTGTTGCAGCACCTGTTGGTCGTCGCCGAAGATCTTGATGTCGATGGGCTGGGGCTCGCCTCCGGTCAGGTCCCCGATGTTGTCCTCGAGGAGTTGTCCGAAATCGGTGTGGATCGCGGGCTCCACGCGGGCGATGCGGCGCCGCAGCTCGCTCATCACCTCCTCGATCGGCCGCCGTTGTCCGCGCGGCTTGAGGTTGATCACGTAATCGCCGCGGTTGGGCTCGGTGATGAAGAAGCCCAGCTGCGTGCCCGTACGGCGCGAATAGCTGGAGACGTCCGGCAGGGAGAGGATCACCTTCTCCGCGTCGTCCAGCATCCGGTTCGTCTCGGTCAGGGACGTGCCCGGCGGCGTCCAGTAGTCCAGGATGATCGATCCCTCGTCCATGGTGGGCAGGAAGTCGGTTCCGATGCCCCGGTACAGCTGATATGCCACGGCCATCAGCGCGAGCAGCGACGCCACGCTCACCGCGCCGTGATCCACGAAGAAGCGCGCCACGTGATCGTAGCCGCGCCCCGCCGCGGCGGCTGTCCCTCGCAGCGCCTCACGCACGGGACCCGGGATGCCCTGCCGAAGCCAGTCCCGGGCGCCCCCCGGCTGCCGGCCGGTGGCGTGGCGACCCCGGAACCCGAAGCGGCTGGCCAGCACCGGCACCACGAACGCGGCGATGAGGAAGGAGACGGCCAGGGCGAGCGCCATGGTGAGGGCCAGCGGCTTGAAGAACGCGCCCACCACGCCCGTGAGCAGAGCGAACGGCAGGAGGATGACCGTGGTCGACAGGCTAGAGCCGACCAGGGCGGGGAGGATCTGCCGGGTGCCCTTCTCCGCCGGGTCTCCTTCCGCGTCGGGCCGGTGGTGGCGCTCGATGTTCTCGATCACCACGATCGCGTCGTCGGCGATCAGGCCCAGCGCGGCCGCGATCCCGGACAGGGTCATGAGGTTGATCGTCTGCCCGGTGGCGCCGAGCGCCAGCCCCACCACGGCCACGGTGGCCGGCAGGGCGGCCACGGCGATGGCCGTGAGCCGGAAGCTGCGCAGGAAGACGAGGAGCACGAGGGCGGCGAGCAGAACGCCGATCACGATCGCGTCGCGCGTGCCCCCGACCGAGCCCGACACGAAACGCGCCTGGTCGTAGAACGTCGTCCAGCGGACGCCCGCGGGGATCAGGTCGGGACGCTGCTCGAGCAGCTGCCCGATCCCCCGCGCGATGGCCACCGTGTTGGCGCTGGGCTGGCGGACGATGTTCACCAGCACGGCCGGGTGGCCTCCGGCGGTGGTGCGGATGTAGGACACCTCGTTGGCCACGTCGATGTGCCCGAGGTCCGCCAGGGTGGCGGGAGGCCCTCCGGGCACGGGCACCGAGATGCGCGACAGGGCCTCGAGACCGTGCACCCTGCCGTCCACGAGCGTCAGGTAGAGCTCGTGGTTCTGCTCGGTGAGGCCCGCCGACAGGACGTCGTCGTCCGCCTGGATCGCCGCGACCACGTCCGAGGGGGCCAGCTTCCTGGACCGCAGGGCCGCCGGATCCAGCCACACCTGGAACTCGCGCTGTCGGCCCCCCTGGATCTGGACCTGGGAGACGCCCGGGATCCGGATGAGAGCCGGCTTGAGCGTGTATTCGGCCAGCTGGCGCAGGTAGGCCTGCGAGCGGGTGTCGGAGGTCAGGGCGTATCCCATGATCGGGAAGATCGCCGTGTTCATCCACTCGACGTCGATCCGGGTGCCGGGCGGCAGATCGGGACGAATGCGCTGCGTCTCGGCCTGGGTCCGCTGCAGGGCCGTCTGCATGTCGGTGCCCCACTCGAACTGCGCCGAGATCTCGCTGGAGCCCCGGGAGGTGGTCGACCGCACCAGGCGCACCCCCGGGACCCGGTGGATGGCCTCCTCCAGGGGCCGCGTCACGGTCGGCATCATGCGCGCGGCCGGCTCCTCGCCGGCGTCCGCGATGACCTTGACGATCGGGAACGTGACGGACGGGAAGATCGAGGAGGGCAGCCGCGTGGCCTCGTAGACCCCGGCCACGCCGAGCACCACGACCAGGCCCAGGATGGCCACGGCCCGCCGCCGTGCGCCCGACAGCAGGTTCACGGCTGGATCCGCACCCTGGTGCTGTCCGGCAGGCCCACCTGCCCGGAGACGATGACCCGACTCCCGATGGCCAGGCGCGGCGACACGATCTGGACCGTGTCGCCGCGCTGGAGTCCGGTGCGTACCCGCACCCAGAGGACCCGCCCGCCGGACACCGTCGCCACCTTCGTCGTTCCGTACACGTCGTCGCGCAGGACCGCGGCCGCGGGGACGACGGTCACCCGCCTGCGGACATCGACGACGATGGACGCCTGGCCGAACAGGCCCGTCGCGACGGGGGCCCGTCCCGCGGCGAAATCGATCCGGACCGGCACGCTGAGGGTGCCGCTCGAGGCCGCCGGGAGGATGTCGTGGACCGTTCCGGCGAGGGGCTCCGGCGCCGCGGTGAGCTCGATCCACGCGGACTGGCCCCGTTCGACCCTCGGCACGTCGGACTGCGCGAGCTGGGCCACGAACACGATCGACGACCGGTCGGCGATCGTGACGAGGGTCTCTCCCTGGTCGACCAGGTCCCCGGCGCTGGCGGCGTGGGAGAGGACCACCCCCGTGGCGGGAGCACTCAGCGCACGGCGCACGAGGCTGGACTGCGCGAGCTCCAGGGCTCGCTCCGCATCGGCGCTGTCCCGGGCGGTCATCGCATCGGCCAGCATGGCCCGGGCGCCTTCGAGCGCCGCCTCGCTGTTCCGGGACACCACCGCTCCCAGCGTGTCACCGGCCCGCACTCGATCGCCGTCCATCACGGACAGGGTCGTGAGACGACCCGTGAACGGGGCGCGGACGCGCGCTTCGCGAAGCGCCCGGGTCTCGCCCGGCGCCCCGACGGTCTCCTCCATGTCCCGGCCGGCGACCGTATCGACCTGCACGGGCGTCGCCGCCGAGTCGGCGGCCGTGCCGATCGAGGCGGGCGTCCCGGCCGACGCCGAGTCGGCGGAAGCACTCGCCCCGCCTCCGCCCCCACACGCGGCCACTCCGCTCGCCGCGAGCCCCAGGGCGACCGCCGCCAGGAACGGGTGCGTCCAGCCCGGGACGCCCGGTCCGCTGGCCCCGCCCGACCGGGGTCGCCCGTTCACGGGCCCCCCCAGCGCAGCACGCGGGCCCGGGCCAGGCGGTAGTCCAGCACGGCATCCTCGTGAGCCTGGCCCGCCGTCAGCCACGTGCGATAGGCGTCGAGCACGTCCAGGGCGCTCCCGGACCCACCCCGGTACAGGCTCTCGGCCTGCAGGTAGGCGTCCCGTGCCGATTCGCGGGCCTGCTCGCGCACCTGGATCTCCCGGTACCGTGCGCGCAGGAGGGCGGACGAGCGGTCGTACTCGAGGCGAGCGGCTCGGCGCGTCGCCTCGACGACCCGACGCGACTGCGTCAGCGCGTCGCGGGCCTCGTCGACTCGTCCGCTGTACACGCCGTGGCTCCACAGCGGCAGGGACAGGGAGAGCATGGCCTCCACTCCCCAGCCGCGCCCGTCGTTCATGAGGGCGGGCGCCGGGTCGACCAGGGCGGCCTGGCCGCCACCGGCCACGCTCAGATTCAGGTGCGGGAGGCGAAGCGAGCGCGCCCCCGACAGCCCGGCTTCGGCAGCGCCCACCGACGCCAGGGCGCTCTGGACGTCGGGCGTCAGGTTCCAGGGCGCCGAGACGCTGTCGGGCGACGGCGACGACGGCACCGACAGGGGGGCCAGCGCCAGGGGGGCATCCGGATCGCGTCCCAGTACGTCGTTCAGCTCCATGCGCATCTCCGTCCGGGCGTGTTCGGCCGCATCCAGGTCCGCGCGCGCGTGCAGGAGCTGCGCGCGGGTCTTCACGACGTCGGCGCCGACCCCCTGGCCCGAGGCCTGGCGCGACCGGACCTCGGCCAGGTACCGCTGCAGTCGCTCCACGCCGAGGCGCTGGAGGTCGATCTCCCGCTGGGCGCGCAGGTACTCGGCGTAGTCGGCCCGGACGGCGAGCTCCACGTCCTTCACGGCCACACGCACATCGGCGCGAGCCGCCCGGGTCCGGGCCCGCTCCGCTCCCACGGCGGCACGCAGGGCGCCGCCCTCGTAGAGCGGGGCTTCGGCCACCACCTGCAGCCTGGCGTCGCTGCTCTCGTAGGTGCGGGGCGCGCCGGGGTGCAGGTCACCGCCCAGCGACAGACCGGGCCACAGGGATCCGCGGGCCTGGCGCAGCCGGTCCAGCGACTGCTGCAGGGCCAGGCGCGCGATCGGAAGCCGCGCGTTGGCGGCGCGCGCTTCGGCCAGCGCCTGGTCGAGGGTCAGGGTGTCGGCCGGCCCCGATTCCCCGGTCGAGTCGGGGGCTGTCCTCGCCGGGGTCCGGCCCTGCGCCGCGCCAGGGAACGGGACGAGGATCAGCCACCCCGCGAGCGCGAACAGCGCGGCGATCCTCATGAGTCCCCCTTCGAGCGTGACAGCGCCAATGCGCCGATTCTCACCCGTCCCGCCTGCGGCCGACCACGGCACGAGTATTACAGTTGTAGACGTGCGCGGCAAGGCCGTGCCGCGAGGCGGGGACGGGTCCGGAACCCGGAGCGGTTAGACCACGCCGACGGGTCCGGAGTTCGAGGCATCGCCGTCTCCGTCTCCGGACCCGAACTCTCGCAGAACCTTCCATGGGCGGCCGACCAGCGCCACCCCGATGAGGATGGGCGGCAGCGTCTGCACCGCCTGCAGCACGAGACCGGCGGCCAGCGCGTCCGCCGCCGCCACGCCGAACGCGCCGAGGACCAGGACCGTTCCCGCCTGCAGGACTCCGACATTGCCCGGCGTGAGGTGGAAGATCCCTCCCAGGTTCACGGCGACGATCACCGCCAGGGAGGCGGCCAGGGGGACGTGGATTCCCACGGCGAGCATGCCCGCGTCGTAGGAGCCCCACTGCAGCAGCCAGTTCAACATGGCCAGAGCCAGCGCCTCGCTCATGGGCCGCCCGCCTCCAACGGACGCCACCTCCCCGACCCGCTCCCTCCAGCGTTCCGGGAACTTCCTCAGGAGCGCCGGGAGCAGGAGCCGGCGCCGGAGCCCGGGCGCGAGCAGCAGCGCCACCACGACCATGGCCACGACCGACAGCGCGGCGGCCGGAAGGCGGAGGTGCTGGAAGTCCGGCGGCATGGTCAGGAGGGCGGCCGGAAGCAGCAGCAGGAC
>CANPVD010000055.1 GCA_947581615.1 Candidatus Humimonas hydrogenitrophica | reverse complement strand
GGCTGTGCACCAGCATCACCGGGACCTTGAGCGGCTGCTTGGCCAGGATCGAGTCCATGGCCTGGAGCTGCCACCAGCGGTCGTAGTCCGGGTGCTGGAGGATCTTCCGCCAGAAGCCCACCTGCTCGACGCCATGCTCCTTGCCGAGCCGGCCGGACGACACGGCGTCCATGTACAGGTCGTAGTCGTCCCAGGCGTTGGTCCACCAGTGGTACTCGTTGGTCCGCGAGGCCTCCTGCTCGAGGATGTAGGGCAGGTTCTGCGCGCGGAACGCGCCGTGGTGGAACCAGTCGTCCCCCATCCAGCCGTCCACCATCGGGTTCATGGGAACGACGACCTTGAGGGCGGGGTGGGGGTTCACCAGGGGCGTGAGGCTCGTGTAGCCATCGTAGGAGATCCCCAGGATCCCGACCTTCCCGTTGGACTCCGGCACGTGCTTCACCAGCCAGTCGATCGTGTCCCAGGTGTCGGTCGATTCGTCGACCCTGGTAGGGTTGAGCGGCCCCACGAAGGGCCGGTTCATGACGTACTCGCCCTCGGAGCCGTACTTGCCGCGGATGTCCTGGATGACGCGGATGTAGCCGCCCCGCAGGATCACGTCGAGCGCGTTGTCGTAGCCGTTGAGCCGCGGGCCCATCTGCGACGTGTAGGCGTAGGAGACCTGGGAGCTCGCGTCGTAGGGCGTCCGCGTCATGAGGATCGGCGCGTTCCTGGCCCCCTTCGGGATGAGGATGACGGTGTGGAGCTTCACTCCGTCTCGCATGGGGATCATGACGTCCCGCCGCACGTAGTCGAAGCTGGAGTCCACCGGCGTGAAGTGGGCCGGCGTCTCGTTCGGCAGGGAGTCGACCGGGATCGTCTGCTGGGCCGCGGCCGGCCGGACGGCGGTCCACGGGAGGACGAGCGCGGATGCGAGGAGGACGAAGCTGCGAAGTCGGGCCAGGCTGCTCATGCGCGTGCTCTCCGGCGCCAGGGGTACGGGCCGCCGCCGCGGGGAGATGGCACGGCACCCCGGGCGGCCGCGTGCGACCGCACAGGATAGGGTCGGCCGCCGCCGCTGGAACAGGGCCGGGCCGCCGCCGTGCGCCGGGTTTGGCCCCCCGTTCGGGCCGGGTCCGCCGGCCGATGAGGGCGTCCCGGACCTTGCGCGGGAGCCCTCCTCGCGGCGAATTGTAAGGGAGAAGGTGTCCTTCCGATCGCCGCCATCGTGGCCGTCCCGCCCCGGCGTTCCGGATTGGTTGGCCGATGCGCATCCCGGAGGTAGAGTCATGTGCAGGTCGCAACCGTCCCGAGCCCATGGGCCCGGCGGGTCCGTCTCGCCGCTCGTGCTCGCACTCGCGCTCGCGGTTCCGTTCACGGTGGCCCGAGCCCCCCAGCTCGGCGCGACACCGCCCGGTCCGAACTCGACCGCGATGACGCATCCGGTCATCGACACTACGCCGGGGGCCGCGGTCCCGGGCGGGGACACGCTCGAGCGGCTGGCGGCGAAGGCCACGGCCGCCGTGGTGCGGATCGACGTGCGGACGCCCACGGACACGCGCCAGGGGAGCGGCTTCCTGGTCGACTCCAGCGGCCGGATCGTCACCAACTTCCACGTGGTGCGAGACGCCCGCAGCATGCGGGTCAAGCTGGCGTCCGGGGACGTGTACGAGAACGTGACCGTGCTGGCCACGGACGAACGCCGCGACCTGGCCGTACTCCAGGTTCCCGGCTTCCACCTCCCCGCCCTCCCGCTCGGGAACTCGAACTCGGTCCACACCGGGGCCGGCGTCGTCCTCATCGGCAGCCCGCTGGGGCTCGAGAACACGGTGTCCACGGGGATCGTCAGCGGGCGGCGGCAGGAGAAGGAGGGATACGCGCTCATCCAGGTGAGTGCGCCCGCCTCGCCCGGCTCGAGCGGAGGGCCGGTGCTGTCGCGGAAGGGCCTGGTCATCGGGGTGGCCGTCTCCCAGATGCAGGCCGGGCAGAACCTGAACTTCGCCGTGCCGATCAACTACGTCCGGGGCCTCCTCGACCACCTGGCCAGCCAGCCCGTCGCGGTCCTCGCCCCGAGCCCGTCGACCACCGGGCGGGAGACGTCACGCTTCATGCGGGGCGTGGCCTCGGTCAACCAGGGGCTGAGCTTCGACCTGGAGAGCTTCCAGGGGTACACGCTGGACCTGCAGGGCTCGGCCGGCGGACAGCGGCACCGGCAGACTCGGATCGGCTACCGCCGCATCGAGACGGTCGGAGGCGGGAAGCCGCGAATCGAGCGCTACGTGGAGAGCGAGACCACCGAGCCATCCGGGCCGTTCGAGACGCCCCAGGTGGTGAGCCGCGAGCGGGAGCGCACCATCGTGGCCGCCGGGGACCTGCACCCGATCTCCGCCCGGGGCGAGGTCGCCACCCGGCGCGCGCAAGGGTGGGCCAGGGCGGACTACGACCTCCAGTTCGATGGCGACCACGTCCGCGGCGTGATCCACGACACGGCCGGCACCGGCCGCGACCTGGACCGGGACCTGCCCGGCGGCGTCCTCCTGCGCGGCACCCTGGACCTGGCGTTCGCCACCATGGTCGGGGATTCGCTGGTCGGCAGGAGCGTCGAATTCGCGGCCTTCGACCCCCGCAGCGGGCAGGTCACGCACGAGCGCTACGACGTGCGGAACGTGACCACGGTGAACGTGGGCGGGAAGTCCTACCGGGCCTACCGGGTCAACATCGCCAGCGGCCTCTCGAACACGACCGCCTATTTCGGGGCCGAGGCGCCCCACGTCCTCCTGGAGCGGGTCGGCGAGGAGGGCCACGAGGACATGACGGCCCTCCAGTCATCCGACGCCCGGCGCGAGGGCGGCTCCGGTTGAGACATCTCCGGCTCGGAGCCGCCGTTTGAGCGAGGCCTACGCGGCCCTCGGCCGGGAGCTCGAGCGGCGGGTCGAGGGGGAGGTCCGGTTCGACGCGGGCAGCCGGGCCCTGTACGCCACCGACGCTTCGAACTACCGCCAGCTCCCGGTCGGGGTCGTCCTCCCCCGCACGAAGGACGACATCCTGGCCACGGTCGAGACCTGCCGGCGCCACGGCGCGCCAGTCCTGGCCCGGGGCGGGGGCACCAGCCTCGCGGGCCAGTGCTGCAACGTGGCCGTCGTCCTCGACACCTCGAAGTACTACGACCGCCTCCTGTCGCTGGACCCGGAGGCTCGGACCGCGCGCGTGCAGCCCGGCCTCGTGCTCGACGATCTGCGCCGCGCGGCGCGCGCGCACGGCCTCAACTTCGGCCCCGACCCGTCCACCCACGCCTCCTGCACCCTGGGCGGGATGATCGGCAACAACTCGTGCGGAGTGCACTCGGTCCTGGCCGGCAAGACGGTCGACAACGTCGTCTCGCTGGAGGTGCTCACCTACGACGGGCTCGTGATGGAGGTGGGGCGCACCTCCCCGGACGAGCTGGAGCGGATCGTCGCGGAGGGTGGCCGGCGCGCCGACCTCTACTCGCGCATGAAGGCGATCACGGACGCGAACGCCGACCGGATCCGGTCCGAGTATCCCGACATCCCGCGGCGCGTGTCCGGCTACAACCTGGACGAGCTCCTCCCCGAGCGCGGCTTCGACGTGGCCCGGGCCCTGGTCGGCTCGGAGGGCACGCTCGCGCTGGTGCTCGAGGCGACGGTGAAGCTCATCGAGTGGCCGCGCGCCCGGACCCTCCTCGTCCTGGGCTACCCGGACGTGTGGGCGGCCGCCGACCACGTCCCCCTCCTCCTCGAGCACGGCCCCATCGGACTCGAGGGGATCGACGACGCCATCGTCGGCTACCTGGAGTCCAGGGGCATGGCGCCCGGCGAGGAGGGGGTCCTCCCGCCCGGCGGGGGGTGGCTCCTGGTCGAGTTCGCCGGGGCGTCGGCCGCCGAGGCCACCGACCGGGCGCGCGGCGCCCTGGAGGCGCTCCGCCGCGCCGCCGGGGAAGGCGCTCCCGATGCCCGGCTCCTGGAGGACGAGGCCGAGGCGGCGCGGGTGTGGGAGATTCGCGAGTCGGCCCTGGGCGCCACCAGCCGCATCACCGACATGGGAGACACGCGGCCGGGGTGGGAAGACTCGGCCGTCCACCCCGGCCGCCTGGGCGACTACCTGCGCGACTTCCGGGCCCTGCTGCGCTCGCACGGGCTCGACGCCACCATCTACGGCCACTTCGGCGACGGATGTGTCCACACGCGCATCCCCTTCGACCTGGAGTCGGCCGAGGGGGTGGAGGCGTACCGCGCTTTCGTGGAGGAGGCAGCCGACCTGTGCTGCGGGACCTACGGGGGCTCTCTGTCCGGGGAGCACGGCGACGGCGTCGCGCGCGGGCCGCTCCTCGGCCACATGTACTCGGGGGAGCTGCTGGACGCCTTTCGGGCGTTCAAGGACGCGTGGGACCCGGAACACCGCATGAACCCCGGCCGAATCGTGGAGGCGACCTCGGTCACCGACCACCTGCGGCTGGGGGCGGACTACCGGCCGCGGCCCGTGGACACCGCTTTCCGCTTCCCGGAGGACGACGGCCGCTTCTCACGAGCCACGCTGCGCTGCGTGGGCGTCGGCAAGTGCCGCCGCGGGGAGGGCGGCACCATGTGCCCCTCCTACATGGCCACGCGCGAGGAGATGCACTCGACGCGCGGGCGGGCCCGGCTCCTGTTCGAGATGCTGAACGGCGATGAGCTGGACGGATGGAGGGACGAGCACGTGGCCGAGGCGCTGGACCTGTGCCTGGCCTGCAAGGGGTGCAAGCACGACTGCCCCGCCTCCGTGGACATGGCCACCTACAAGGCGGAGTTCAACTATCACCACTACAGGGGCCGCCTCCGGCCCGCCGCGGCGTACGCCATGGGCCTGTTCCCCTGGTGGGCGCGGCTGGCGTCGCGGGCGCCCCGGATGGTGAACGCGGTCACCTCGGCGCCCGTGCTGGGCGGTCTCCTGCGGCGCCTGGGGGGCCTCACGCCCCACCGCGAGCTGCCGCGCTTCGCCGGGGAGACCTTCAGGACGTGGTTCGAGCGGCGGGCGGAGCTCGAAGGCCCGTCCGGGGCCCCCGATGCGCCGGCGACCTCCGGAGGTGGCCGAGCGCCGGCCGGCCGCACGGGGACCGTCCCGGAGGTCCTCCTGTGGCCCGACACGTTCAGCGACCATCTCCATCCGGGGGCGGCGCGTGCCGCGGTGCGGGTGCTGGAGGAGGCCGGTTGCCGGGTGATCCTCCCGGACCGTCCCCTGTGCTGCGGCCGGCCCCTGTACGATTTCGGGATGCTGGACCTGGCGCGCCGCCAGCTCCGGCAGATCCTCGACGCCCTCCGGCCGAAGATCCGGGAAGGCGTGCCGCTCGTCGGGGTGGAGCCGTCCTGCGTGGCCGTGTTCCGGGACGAGCTCGTCGCCCTGTTCCCGGACGACCCCGACGCCCGGCGCCTGTCCGGGCAGACCCACCTGCTGAGCGAGTTCCTCGTCCGGGGGCTCGAGGCCTGGTCCCCACCCCGGCTGGAACGCAAGGCGCTGGTGCACCTGCACTGCCACCAACGGGCCGTGCTGGGACTGGAGGCCGAGGTCGAGGTCCTGTCGCGGCTGGGCCTCGACTACCAGATCCTGGACAGCGGGTGCTGCGGCCTGGCGGGCTCCTTCGGATTCGAGGCGGACAAGTACGACATCTCGATGGCCGCCGGGGAGCGCGTCCTGCTGCCGGCCGTGCGCGCGGCCGACCCGGACACGCTCGTGATCACGAACGGCTTCTCCTGCCGCACACAGATCGAGCACGGCACGGGGCGCCGGGCGCTCCACCTGGCCGAGGTCTTGTGCATGGCCCTGGACGGGGAGGGGGGCTGACCGGTCACGACCCGTCCGGGGGGATCAGGCCTCCCCGCCGCCCCCGGCCGATCCCTCCTCTCGCTCGAGCGCCGCGAGCCGGGCGCGAGGACCTTCGAGCGAGCGGGAGTGGCGGGCCATCCCCTTCCACGGGTCCCCCTTCCGGTCCAGTCGCTCGAGCACGTTCCGGGTCGTGAACGCGTTGCCCCGGATCCCGGGGTCGGCGATGTCGTCCCAGTCCAGCGGGACGGCCACCGGCGCGCCCGGCCGCGCCCGCACCGCGAAGGGGGGCACGGCGGTCTGCGCGAAGCCGTTCCGGAGATAGTCGAGGAAGAGGCGACCTCGTCGCGCCACCTTGCGCGTCTCGGTGGTGAGGCGCCCGGGCTCACGCGCCGCGAGCAGCGCGGCGGTACGCCGGGCGAAGTCGCGCGTCCGGACGAAGTCCGAGCTCCGGTCCAGCGGGATCACCAGGTGGAGCCCCCGGCCGCCCGTCGCCAACGGCCAGGCCCCCAGGCCGAGCTCCCCGAGCAGGGCCCGCAGCGACCTCGCCGCGTGCCGCACCAGCTCGAAGTCGTGGTCCGGCGGATCGAGGTCGAAGATCAGCCGGTCCGGGTGCTCCAGGTCGTCCGCCCGGGAAAGCCACACGTGGGGCGTGATCACGCCCTGGCCTGCCAGGTAGGCCAGCGTCGCCGCGTTCCGGCACAGCACGTGGTCGACCGTGCCGCCCTCCCGCTTGCGCACCGTGACTCGCGGGATCCACGCCGGGAAGTAGTCGGGCGCATCCTTCTGGTAGAATCCCTCCGCGCCGATCCCGTCGGGGAAGCGCTGCATGACCACGGGCCGTCCGTCCAGGTAGGGGAGCATGGCGCTCGCCACGGCCCTGTAGTGGTCCACGAGGTCGCCCTTCGTCACCCCGACGTCCGGGAACAGCACCTTGTCCGGTCGTGCGAGCTCGACCGTGTAGGGCCCGAAGTGCAGCGTCTCACTCATGCAGTCACCTCCTCCCGGGACGTGGCCGGCTCCGCCAGCTCCCGGTTTCAAGGAAGGTGCCACGTCACCGGGCGCGACGGCGCCCCCCGGACGTGTCCCGACCGACTCCGACGGGCTCCCCGGTTCGGTGTCCGGCACACCCAGTAACATTTCCCGGCCGCCGAATCGGGTATCAGGGAAATATTACCGGAAATGGCCTTTCCGAGCCTCGAGCAGCTCCCGGCGCTTGTCCCTGTAACTATATGTCATAATGCGATGTGTGGGTCAGCATCGGCATCGGGAACGCGCCTTGCCTCTGTAGGACGCCGACGACGTGTCGGCCTACGTCCGGCATGCGAAGGGATGCGTTCCACGTTCTGGAGGAGAAACCGGATGAGGAATCTGACGAAGGCGACCGTCCCGGTCGCGATGGCGGCAGCGCTGGCGTTCGCGTTCACACCGAAGACCGCCCACGCGCAGGCGACGGAGCAGGCCGCGGCGCAGCAGACCTGCACCGCGCAGATCAACCCGGCGTCGGTGGAAGCCGGCCAGAAGGCCGTGCAGGTCCAGGTGAAGCTGTCCGAGAAGGTCGGCAACATCTCGAGCGTCGAGGGCGACAACGTCCAGCTCGCCTCCGTCGCCGATCTGCCCAAGGCCGAGATGTCCCGCAGCGAGAACGACGAGAAGGACGAAAAGGGCGAGAAGCAGGAAGACGAGACGCCCCAGGTCGTCCAGATGGCCGCCGAGGGGACGAGCGCCACCCTGTGGCTGAGCACCGAGAAGGCGAAGGCTGGCAAGCAGCATCTGACCCTCAAGGGCGAGACGGGCACCTGCATCGCCCAGCTCGAGGTCGCCGCAGGCACGCAGAAGGAGCAGTAGCCCACCGACCCAGTACCGTGGAGCCGGTCGCTGGCATGCGCGCGGGCATGTCCAGCGGTCCGGTCGCCGCGGTCGTCCCGCGACTCTGAGTCCGGTGGCGGCCCGGCGGGCGCCCTTCCAGGGTTCGACCCTGGAAGGGCGTTTCCATAGGTGCCAGCCGGGCAGGAACTCCGGGCGAGTCCGTCCGTACATCCGTTCGGCGCCGGACGACGGGCGGGGCGAGGCGGGTCGGATCCGAACCGGGGAGAGGCAGGCATGAGCGGCGAGAGCGGCGTCACCGGGCAGGAGGCAGCGCCCGCCTCGGGCCGCGTGCTGGAGGAGGTCGGCAAGCGCCGGGCCTTCGCCATCATCAGCCATCCCGATGCCGGGAAGACGACCCTCACCGAGAAGCTCCTCCTGTACGGCGGCGCCATCCACCTGGCCGGCTCCGTCAAGGCCCGGCGCGCGCAGCGCCACGCCGCCTCCGACTGGATGGAGGTCGAGAAGGAGCGCGGCATCTCCGTGACCTCGAGCGTCCTGCAGTTCGAGTACGAGGGCCGGCACCTGAACCTCCTGGACACGCCCGGGCACCAGGACTTCTCCGAGGACACCTACCGGACCCTCCTGGCGGCCGACAGCGCCGTGATGCTGCTCGACAACCGGAAGGGCGTCGAGACGCAGACCCGCAAGCTGTTCGACGTGTGCCGCATGCGCCGGCTCCCGATCTTCACCTTCGTGAACAAGTGCGACCGGGTCGGGGTCGATCCCCTCCAGCTCCTGGACGACGTGGAGGCCGACCTCGGGATCCACTGCGCCCCGGTGACCTGGCCGCTGCTGGACGGGCTCGAGTGCCTGGGGGTGTACGATCGGCGCTCGGGGCTCCTCCACCGCTTCCGTCGCACGGGGGACCACGGGGCCACGCGGGCGGCGGAGGAGACCGTCGCCCTGGCGGACGAGCGGGCGGACGAGCGGTTCCCGGCGGCGGCCCTGGAGCGGCTCCGCGAGGAGATCGAGCTCCTGGACGCGGCCGGCTCGGAGGCGGCGCCGGAGGCCGTGCTGGCCGGCCGCGTCTCGCCGACTTTCTTCGGGAGCGCCCTGCTCAACTTCGGCGTCGAGCTCTTCCTGAAGTACTTCCTGGAGCAGGCGCCCGCGCCCGGACCCCGGGTAGTGGGAGACCGCGAGGTCCGCCCGGACGACTCCACCTTCCGCGGGTTCGTCTTCAAGATCCAGGCGAACATGGACCCGCGGCACCGGGACAGGATCGCTTTCGTTCGCATCGTCTCGGGCAGCTTCGAACCGGGAATGACGGTCACCAACCTGCGCACGGACAGCCCCGTGCGCCTGGCCTCGGCGCGACGTTTCATGGCCCAGGACCGGGAGATGCTGGAGGAGGCGGTGGCCGGCGATGTCGTCGGCATCCACGATCGCGGGAGCCTCAGGATCGGGGACACGCTCTCGGGGGATGGAGGCCCCGCCTTCGACGACATTCCACGCTTCTCTCCGGAGCACTTCGCCCGCATCCGCACCGAGGATCCCCTGCGCCGGAAGCACCTGGACCGGGGCCTCCGGGAGCTGTCGGAGGAGGGCGCCGTACAGGTCCTGTTCTCCGAATCGGGGCCGAACCCGGCCCCGATGGTGGCGGCGGTGGGCGCCCTCCAGTTCGAGATCCTCCTGCACCGTCTCGAGCACGAGTACGGGGTCGAGGCCAGGCTGCAGCCGCTGCCGTATCACCATGCCCGCTGGGCCGAGGGAGACGAGGACGAGATCCGCCGCCTGGCGGGCGGCTACGGACGCACGCTGGCCCTGGACCACCGGGATCGACCCATGGTGCTGTTCGAGACCGCGTTCTCGCTGCGTACGGCGTCCGAGGACGCTCCTGGGGTCACCCTGCACGCGGTCTCGCCCTGACGGGGTGGCTCCCGGCCCTGGGGCTGGCGCTCGGCCTGGCGGCTCCGGCGCCCGCCGCGCCCGTCGACACGGGCGGCGTGGAGGCGGCCGCAGCGTATACGGCCGACCTGGTGGGAGTGGCGGCCGGAGGCGTCGACCCGGGCCTGGTGGCCCTGGACAACCTGGACGTCCAGCTCCGTCTGGACGGGGCTTCCCTTCTCGGACTGCCGGGCCTGTCCGCGTTCGTGTACGGCCTGGCCAACCAGGGAGGGAGCCCGTCGGCGCACGCCGGCGACCTCCAGGTCCTCGACAACATCGACGCGCCCACCTCGTGGCGCATCTACGAGGCCTGGGTGCAGCAGTTCCTCGCCGGGGACCGCCTGTCGATCCTGGCGGGTCTGTATGACGTGAACGCCGAGTTCGACGCCATCGGCTCGGCGGACCTGTTCCTCAACAGCTCGTTCGGGATCGAGCCGGCCTTCGGTCAGAGTGGCGTGAACGGGCCGTCCATCTTCCCGGTCACGTCGCTGGCCGTGCGGGCCCGGGCGCTGCTGGGGGTGGGGTGGCGCGTCCAGGCGGTCGTGGCGGATGGCGTGCCGGGGGACCCGGCCGATCCGGGGGGCACGAAGGTCCACCTGGGAGGGGGGGACGGGGCCCTGGTCGTGGCCGAGGTGGGCTACCTGCGTCCGTCCGCCCGCGACGTGGGTCCCGGTTCGGGGCCGAGCACGGTCCGACGACGCCGGGCCGGGCGCACAGCGGAGGAGGCCCCGCACGACCTCGAGGTGGCGGTGGGCGTGTGGCGATACACGGGCCACGTCCCCGAGCCGGCGGACGCACCGCCGGGCTCCGCCGCGCCCTCGGGGGGCAACGGCGCCTACGTCATCGGCGAGGCCCGGCTGCGTTCACCGGATCCGGCCGGCGCCGGCGAGCTGTGGGCGTTCGGCATGCTGGGCGTCGCCCAGGAGCGCGCGAGCCTGGCCTCCTCCTCCGTGGTGCTGGGGGTGAGCGGGACCGGCATCGTGCCGGGCCGCCCCACGGACCGCTTCGGCCTCGGACTCGCGGCGGCCCGCCGGAGCCGGCGCCTCACGGGCGCGGCCCCCGGGCTCCCGTCCTGGGAGCTGACCGGCGAGGCCTCGTATCGGTTCCGGGTCACCGATGCGATCGCCGTCCAGCCCGACCTGCAGGTCATCCACCACCCCGCGGCCGCCCCCTCCTCGGTCCCGGACGCCTTCGTCCTCGGGATGAGATTCGAAGCGGACCTCTGAGACGGGCACGCTCGCGTGGCCGGGGGTCGGGGGTGTGGGGAATTTCTGCACGGCGAACCCCGGACTCCTCCTTACAGACGCGCCGCCCGCGCGGCGCGACCTTGAGGACGTTCGACCCGGGACGGACGCCGGCCCCGCCGGCCGCCGTTCCGGGAGCGATCCCACCCGGGCCCTGTCGAGCGGGGCCAGCGAGGAGCCTCACCCATGCGTTCTTCCCGAACTCCCTGGATCCTCGGTGCCGCGCTCGTGCTGGCCGGCGCCGGCTTGCTGTTCCTCCGCCCCTCCGCCCGGGCCCAGGGTCCGGTCGTGCACGTGGTCAAGAGCTCGACCTGCGGCTGCTGCAGCGCCTGGATCGCCCACCTGGAGCACGCCGGCTTCCGCGTGGAGGCGCGCGACGTGGACGACGCGACGCTCGACGCCGCCATGCGGACGGGAGGCGTGCCCGAACAGCTGGCCGCGTGCCACACGGCTACGGTGGCGGGCTATACGATCGAGGGGCACGTGCCCGCCGCTGACATCGAGCGGCTCCTGGCCGAGCGGCCCGCCATCCGGGGGCTCGCGGTTCCCGGGATGCCGGGCGGGTCCCCGGGCATGGAGAGCGCTCCGCCAGAGCGCTACCAGGTCATCGCCTTCGACTCGGCGGGCGGCACCAGCGTGTGGGCGGTCCACGGCCCGTAGGCGCATCCCCGGCATGGGCCATGCTCGGATTGAGGGTCCAGAGCGGACTCCATCACGCGCTCCGAGCGAGGACACCATGCGGACCGAGCCACACACCCGGGAGACGGCCGAATCCCTGACGCTGGGCGGTGACCTCACCGTCCAGCGCATGGGCTTCGGCGCCATGCGGATCACCGGAGAGGGGGTGTGGGGCCCTCCGGAGGACCTCGACGAAGCCCGGCGCGTCCTGCAGCGGGCCGTCGAGCTGGGCGTCGACTTCATCGACACCGCCGACGCGTACGGGCCGGAGGTCTCCGAGCGGCTCATCGCCGACGTGCTCCATCCCTATCCCGACGACCTCGTCATCGCGACCAAGGGAGGGCTTACCCGGAGCGGACCGGGCGAATGGCATCCCGACGGGCGACCCGAGCACCTGCGATCGGCGCTGGAGGGAAGCCTCCGGCGGCTCCGCCTGGAGCGGATCGACCTCTACCAGCTCCACCGGCCGGACCCCGACGTTCCCCTCGAGGACTCTCTGGGAGCGCTGGTCGAGCTGCGTGACGCCGGGAAGATCCGCCACATCGGCGTGTCGAACGTGAGCGTGGAGCAACTCGTCGTGGCCCGGCGGGTGGCCGACGTGGTCTCGGTCCAGAACCGATACAACCTGCAGGACCGCGACTCGGAACCCGTGCTCGAAGCCTGCGAGCGGGACGGCCTTGCGTTCCTTCCCTGGTTCCCGCTGGCCGCGGGGCCCCTGGCACGGGGAGACGGCTCGCTGGCGCGAATCGCCCACGAGCACGGGGTGAGCACGGCCCGGGTCGCGCTCGCATGGCTCCTGTGCAGGTCTCCGATCCTGCTTCCGATCCCCGGCACCTCGAGCGTCGAGCACCTGGAGGACGACCTGGCGGCGGCCGATCTGGAGCTCGACGACCGGGCGTTCCGCGCGCTGGACGCCCTGGCGCCGGCGGGGGGCGTGAACGGCTGAGCGTCAGTCGCCGCTCACCCGGATCGAGCGCTCGGCCCGGCCGAAGTTGGAGCGCGCCGACTCCGAGGCGAGGACCACGAGCCGGTAGTCGCCGGGCGCGGGCGCGCTGACGCTTCCTTCGAAGGTGCTGGCCCGCCCGGCGTAGGCCAGCGGGGTCTCGGCCACCACCCGGTCGCCCCGCAGCAATCGCGCGCGCACGCGCACGCCGCGCGCGTCCCACAGCCCGCCCGGCGTGATCGGGCAGCCGCACAGCATGGTGACGGTGGCCCGGACGGCGATCGTGCGCCCGGACACGGTCACGACGCGGTCGGCCGTGGCAGGGCCGCTCGCATCACCGCTGGGCGCCGCCCCGCCGCCGCCCCCGGGCAGCTCCGGCGTCACGGCCAGACCGTACAGCTCCAGCACGACGCCATCTCCCGTGAGATTCTCCCCCGGGAACAGGACCAGGGTGGTCGAGGCGCGCTGCATGGCGTCGGGGATCCCGAGGGGACCCTCGGCCACGATGCGGACGCGGGTGGGTCCGGACAGGTCGAGCGACGCCGAGTAGGAGGCCGTCCCCGGCGTGTCGAACAGGGCCCGGCCCCGCACCCGTGGGTCCCGCATGATCAGCTTCGTGTCGCCGGTCCCGCCGGACTGGAGACCCGCCGCCAGCGTGTCGCCGGAGGTGGCGTCCAGGATGGAGACCCGCACTCCGCCGACGTGGGACCCGATCACCTTGGCGTCGTGGGCGATGACGTGGACCACGACACGGGTGGCCACCTCCGGCATCGCGGAGGCACGCCGCGCTGCCCCGTCACCGGCCTGCTGCCCCGAGAGCGCCGCCGGCAGGGCCAGCAACGTGGAAGCCAGGATGACGTGTCGGAGCATCTCTCTCCTCCCTGCGCGATGTGAGGGCCGCGGGACTCGCGTGGCTCTACCAGCAGGGGGCGTGCCGTTGCCCGGCCCGGCGGCGTCCTCTAGGCTGGGCATGCCGGGCGTCGTCGACGGCGGGCGGTTCACCACGGGAGGGAGGACGCATGGAGATCGAGCGAAGGCACGCGGGATCACGCCGCGGACGCCCCGGTCTCCACCTCATCGCGGGCGCGCTCGTCCTCCTGGGCGCGGCGGCCTGCGGCCGGGGCGCGGGACGGACGACCTATCGCGCGCGCCTGCGGACCTTCACCGTGACCGCGGTACCGGTGCTCATCAAGGAACAGCAGGACCTGTATCCGTTCCTTAAGGAGGACTTCGGTGAGGGCGGGGTCCTGGCGGGAAAGGAAGTCTACGCCTTCCAGCCGTCGGTCCTGGTGGCGTACCGAGGTGACACGCTCCGGCTGGAGTTGGTGAACCCCGAGGACGACCTCCACACGTTCGCCCTGGACGGGCACGCCGCCCTCGATCTTCCCGGCCAGTCCACCGTGGTCGACACGGTAGTGGCGTCACGGGTGGGACTGTTCAGGTTCGTGTGCGACATTCCGGCGCACTCTCCATTCATGTACGGCCAGCTGGTCGTGCTGCCGCCCCGGGACGCCCCCTCCGGCGACGACGCCGGCCGCTGGGATCCCCCGGCGGGCGGCGACTGACGCGCAGCCACAGCAAGCGAGGAGACGATGGCGAGACACGACGTAGAGCCGCACACGGACCGGGCCGCAGCCGTCGAGGCCCCCGGCGGGAGCGCGCGCGGGCGGCGGGTTCGGGCCGCCTGCCTCGTCCTCCTCGCCGGGCTGCTGGCGACATCGGCGCGGCCCGCGGCGGCGCAGGTGACCCACAAGCCCGTGCTGCACGGCAAGCACTGGGTGGCGATCACCGGGAAGCCGCTGTCGGCCGAGGCGGGCGCGCAGATCTTCCAGGAGGGCGGGAACGCGGTGGACGCGGCGTGCGCCATGCTGGCGGCCGGAGCGACGATGTGGGATGTCCTCTCGTGGGGCGGGGAGACGCAGGCCCTCATCTACGACCCGAACACGAAGAAGGTGATCGGGATCAACGCGCTCGGCGTGGCGCCGACCGGCGCGACGGCCGAGTTCTTCGAGAAGAAGGGGCTGAAGTACCCGCCCGCGTATGGACCGCTGGCCGCCGTGACGCCCGGCACCCCCGGCGGGCTCATGACCATGCTGGCCGAGTATGGCACCATGAGCCTGAAGCAGGTCCTCGCCCCGGCCATCGAGATGGCCGAGAACGGGTACGCGATGGAGGCCCAGACGGCCAACTCCATCGAGCACTACAAGGACATGATCGAGAAGTGGAAGTACTCGCGGGCGCTCTTCCTCACCCACCCGGGCGAGGCGCGCGAGGCGCCCCACGCGGGCGAGGTGTTCAGGCAGCCCGACCTGGCGAGGACGCTCCACGAGCTGGTCGACTCGGAGCAGCAGGCCCTGAAACAGGGGAAGAGCCGCAAGCAGGCCATCTACGCGGCGTACGACCGCTTCTACAAGGGTGACATCGCGAAGGAGCTGACGCGCTCCGTCCAGGAGCAGGGCGGGCTGATCACGATGAAGGACCTCGCGAACTGGAAGGTCCACATCGAAGAGCCCGTCCACACCAGCTACAAGGGCATCGAGGTCTACAAGCTGACCAGCTGGGTGCAGGGCCCGGTGATGCTGCAGGTGCTGAACCTCCTGGACCACTTCGACCTCGAGGCCATGGGGCTGAACAGCGCGCGCTACATCCACACGATCTACCAGGCCATGAACCTGGCGTACGCGGACCGGGACTTCTACTACGGGGACCCGTACGTGCCGCCCGCCGAGCCGATCCAGGGTCTCCTCTCGAAGGACTACGCGGCGGCCCGGGCGAAGCTCATCGATCCCGACCACAACGATCCCGATGTGAAGCCCGGGAACCCGTACGACTATCAGCCGGGGACGAACCCGTTCCCGAATTACCTGGCTCGCTGGCACACCACCGGTCCGGCGCCGGCCGGCCAGAGCTCGGCGAGACCGTCGGAATCGGCGCGACTCGCGATGGCCGACCGGGCGCCCGTGGACAGCGCTTTCCTGGAGTCCTTCACCCGCGGGACGACCTCCATCGAGGCCGCGGGGCCGCACGGCTGGGTCATCTCGGTGACGCCCAGCGGCGGGTGGATCCCCGCCGTGGTCGCCGGCCACACCGGCGTGGGCCTGAGCGAGCGCATGCAGAGCTTCGTGCTGGACTCGGCCCAGGACCCGTACAACGTGGTTCAGCCCGGCCAGCGGCCGCGCGCCACCCTCACCCCCACCCTCGCGCTCAGGGACGGGAAGCCCTACCTGGCCATGGCCGTGCAGGGAGGCGACACGCAGGACCAGAACCTCCTGCAGTTCTTCCTGGACGTGGTCGACTTCGGGTTCAACGTCCAGCAGGCCGCCGAGGCGCCCAACTTCACCAGCTACCAGATGCGGAGCTCGTTCGGCGACCACGGCTCCAGGCCCGGCCACATCACGCTCAACGCGGACACGCCCCCGTGGGTGCGCGGGAAGCTCCGGCAGATGGGCTATACCGAGGACTTCCGGGACCGCACCTCCGGCCCCATCACCGCCATCTTCGTCGACTGGGAGCACGGCACTTTCTGGGGCGCGGCCAGCGACTACGGCGAGGACTACGGCATCGCGTGGTGATCCCACGGGGCGGTCCGCCCTTCCTCGCCGCCCTCCTCCTGGCGCTCGCGGCGGGTCCGCCGCACGGCACGGCGCCCCCGGGTCCAGCGGTCACGGACCTGGGGACGCTCGGCGGCGCCACCAGCCAGGCCGCCGGCGTCAACGGTCGCGGCGAGGTCGTGGGCACCAGCGCCACGGCCTCGGGTGACCTGCATGCCTTCCTGTGGGAGGCGGGTCGGGGCATGCGGGACCTGGGCACGCTGGGCGGTCGGCAGAGCTGGGCGTACGCGATCAACGCCCGGGGCCAGGTGGTGGGAGCCAGCACCACGGCCCTGCCGCGGTCGGGTCCCGTCGCCGTGCACGCCTTCCTGTGGGAGGATGGGCGCATGCGGGACCTGGGAACGCTCGGGGGGCGAGACAGCCGCGCCTATGCGATCAACGAGCGCGGGGATGTCGTGGGCGAGAGCGATGTCGAGCCGGGTCGGCTGCATGCCATCGGCGCGCACGCCGTGCTGTGGCGGGCGGGCCGCATCCAGGACCTCGGCACGCTGGGGGGGACCGAGAGCCGGGCGTACGGGATCAACGACCGCGGCCAGGTGGCGGGCTCGAGCGACGTGAGGCCCGACCGGCGGGGGCGGCTGGTGAGCGGCGCGGAGCACGCGTTCCTGTGGGAGGTGGGTGGCGGCATGCGGGACCTGGGCACCCTCGGGGGACGCCAGAGCCGGGCGTACGGCATCAACGACCGGGGCCAGGTGGCCGGGAGCAGCGCGGTCCGGACTGCCGGCCTGGAGCCGGGTTCGGAGCACGCCTTCGTGTGGGAGGCCGGGCGCGGCATGCGGGACCTCGGCACGCTGGGCGGACCGGACAGCCACGCCCGGGCCATCGGCGCCGCCGGAACGGTGGCGGGCACGGCGGATGCCGGCGGGGCCCCGGGCCGGTCTCCGACCTTCCACGCCGTACTCTGGCGTGACGGGCGCCCGACCGACCTCGGCACGCTCGGCGGCGACCAGAGCCAGGCCTACGGTCTCGACGAGAGCGGGCTCGTCGTGGGTGTGAGCCAGACGGAGGGTGCCGCCGGCGGCGTGCGGGCCCATGCCGCGCTGTGGACGCTGCGGTGACCTACGACCCCCGCATCGACCGGCTCGAGCGGCGGATGGCGTCCCTCGAGAAGGAGATCGGCCAGCTCCGCCGGGCCATGCTCATCCGCCTGGGAGGGCTCACGTCCGAGGAGGCGGCGCGCCTGTCCCGGGCCGCCGGCGAGGAGGACCGGTCGGCGTCACCCGGGCCCGCGGAGCCGCCCCGGTCGGCGGAGGCGCCCCCCGGGTCGGAGACCGCGTCCTCGCCCGCGGGGGAAGCCGCGCCGCCCGGCCGCGAGGTCCCCGCGGAGCCGGCCCCGGCCGGGCGTCCAGGGCCCGGTCCCGACGTGGAGCAGTGGCTGGGGCAGCGCGGTCTGCTCGTCATCGGGCTCCTGGCCCTGGTGGTCTCGGCCGCCTTCCTGCTGCAGTACGCGTTCGAGCGTGGCTGGATCTCGCCCCTGTTCAGGATCCTGGCCGGGCTCTCGGTGGGAGGGGTACTGTGGTGGCAGGGCGAGCGGCTGGTCGGTCGCGGGATGCGGCACTACGGCGCCGCGCTGGTGGGAGGCGGGGGTGCGGTGGCGTACCTGGCCCTGTGGGCGGCCGCCGGCCCGCACCGGATCGTGCCGCCGTGGTCCGGGATCCTCCTCCTGGGCCTGGTGGCCATGGTCGTGCTCATGCGGGCGGCGCGCCTGGACGATCAGGTCCTCGCCGCGCTGGCGGGCGCGGGCGCCTACCTGGCTCCCCTCCTCCTGCCCGACGCGGCCGGGGCGGCCAACCTGCTCGTCGTCTACGCCGTGTTCGTGGCGTTCGGAACCGGTACCGTGGCGGCGCTGCGAGGCTGGCGGGCGGCGTTCGGGGTGGCGGCCCTGGGCGCCTACCTCCTCCTGGGAGCCTACGCCCTCGACGCCGCCCACCCGTGGCTCCTGGGACTGGCGTTCGCCGGCGGTGGGGCACTGGCGTCCATGGCGGCCAGGGTGCGGGGCTGGCCGGGCCTGCGGGGGTTCGTCGTCGCGGCCTCCTGGACACTCCTGGTGGCTGCCGCCCTCCGGGTCCAGGGGACGTCCGCCGCCTGGGGCCTGTTCGTGTGGTTCCCGATCATGGCGCTGCCGGCGTGGCGCCTGGGCCTCCGGCGTCCATCGCGGCGCAGCGCGGTCCCGGCCCGGCCGGCGGCGCGTGGCGAGGCGCCGGCCTGGCCGTGGCTGGTGGCCGGGGGGCTGGGCTGGGCCGTCGCCGCGCAGGCGGCGGCCCCGGCGGGCCTGGCCGCACACCCGGCCCTGATGCTGGCTCTCCCGGCGCTGCCCTACCTGGCCGGGGGAATCGCCCGCAGGAACACGGCGGCCCACGCGGTCGGCATGGTCATCGCGGCCTGGGCGGCGGCCGGGGAGCTCACGGGATTGGTCGCCACTTGCGCGCTGGCACTCCTGGGCCTGGTCTCGGGCCTGCTGACCCGGCCGCGCTCGCTCGCCTCGGCGCGCTGGGTGGGGCCCGCGCTGGAGGTCGTGGCGGCCCTACGGCTCCTGTCCCTGGACCTGTACGCGCGGCCGATCGGGGACACGGCCATCACGGCGCTGGGCGGACCCTGGGCGTGGTCTCTCTACCTGATTCTGGCCTGCCTCGTGTTCCTCGGCGGCCCCCTGGCGGGCTCCGAGGCGAGCGGGACGGGCCGACCGCCGGGTCTCGCCCGGATGCCACGCCTTCTTCGCGGATCGGGCCGGGCCCCGGACGGCTTCCGGTCCGCGGTCCGGGCCGTGGCCCTGCTGCTGGGACTGGCCGGCGGGACCATCGAGGTTCTCCGGGCGTTCCCCCCCTCGAGCGGAACGCTGGCGCGGGCGCTGGCGGTCAGCGTGTTCTGGCTGTGCTACTCCGGGGGACTGCTTGCCTGGGGGTTCTGGCGCGACCGCCGTCCCGTGAGGATCGCGGGGCTCGCCGTCTCGGGACTCGCTCTCCTCAAGGTGGTGTTCTACGACCTCACGGCCCTTCAGGCCCTGTATCGCGTGGGTTCGTTCCTCCTCCTGGCTCTCATCGCGCTGGCGACGGCGTTCGCGTACCATCGCCGGACCGGACGGGACGTCGGGGAAGCGGAGAGCCCGGGAGACCCGGGGTCGGGGCACCCGGGAGGATGACGTGAGACGCCGAGGGAGGACCGAGATGAACGCGGAGCGACACTCGAGGTTCCGGGCGGGGCGCGGGCGGTGGCTCCGGGCGGGAGCCGCTTTGTGCGTGGCGGTCGTGGTCGGCGTGCCCGTGGGCGCCGTGGCCCAGCAGGGGGGGTCGAGGCTCTCGGCCGTAACCCTTCCGGCGCGGGAGGGTTACGCGCCGGTGGTGCCGCCGGCGCCCGGCGGACCCGTGCTACTCCATCCCGACCGCGTGTTCGATGCCACGGGAGAGTCGGCGCACGACGGCTGGGTCGTCCTGGTCGAGGGCGACACGATCGCCGCGGTCGGTCCCGCCGGCCAGGTGCGGGCTCCCGGCGGCACGCGGACCATCGACCTCCCCGGCACGACGCTCCTCCCCGGTCTCATCGACGCGCACTCGCACGTCTTCCTCCACCCCTACGACGAGACGCTCTGGAACGATCAGGTCCTGAAGGAACCCCGACCCTACAGGGTGGTCGAGGCGGTGCTCCACGCCCGCAACACCCTGATGATGGGCTTTACCACGCTGCGGGACCTGGGCACCGAGGGTGCCGGCTACGCGGACCTCTCGGTACGCGACGCCATCGATCAGGGCCTCATCCCCGGTCCACGGCTGCTGGTGGCCACCCGGGCCATCGTGGCCACGGGCAGCTACGGTCCCGGACCACGGGGATTCGCCTACGATTTCGATCCGCCCAAGGGGGCCCAGGAGGTGAGCGGCCCCGACCAGATGCTGGCCGCGGTGCGGGAGCAGGCCGGTCACGGCGCCGACTGGATCAAGGTATACGCGGACTACGGACGGGGTCCGGGAGGCAAGGCCGTGCCGACGCTGAACGAGGAGGAGCTCCGTACCGCGGTGGCGGAGGCCCATTCGGCCGGACGCCGGATCTCGGCTCACGCCACCACCGCGGCCGGCATGCGCCGGGCCGCCGAGGCGGGCGTGAACACGATCGAGCACGGGTACGGCGGAACGGCGGACGTGTTCAAGCTGATGGCGGAGAAGGGGATCGCCTACCTGCCGACCCTGGCGGCCGAAGCGGCCTACTCGGAGTATTTCCGGGGCTGGAAGCCGGACAGTCCGCCCGACGCGTCCATCCGGCAGGCGGCCCGAGCCTTCCGCCTGGCCATGGATGCCGGGGTCACGATCGGGTGCGGGAGCGACGTCGGCGTGTTCACGCACGGGACCAGCTACCGCGAGCTGGAGTGGATGGTCCGGGACGGCATGTCACCCGCGAGGGCTCTGCTGGCGGCGACCGCGGTGGATGCGCGCATCCTGGGTCTCGAGGACACGATCGGGCAGGTACGCCCCGGCCTTCAGGCGGACCTGATAGCCGTGCGGGGAGACCCCACGAAGGACATATCGACGCTCGAGACGGTGCGCTTCGTCATGAAGGCGGGCCGGATCTATCGGGACGACAACGCCGGAAGCTGAAGACATCGCTACGGTTGTATGGGGTCGTGCCGCGCCGGGGCGCGACCCCGCTTTTTGGAAGGACTGGACAGAATACGCCGTTATGCCTATACTTCACTGCCGAGCGCCGGCAGTATCGGTCGACACGAACCCTGCCCGGAGCGCCCTTTCAGCGAGCGCCTGCGCGTACGAGGAGTCTCCTTTCCGCCGCACCCCATGAGCGAAAGAACACCTCTTCCCGGACCGGACGGATCGGCTTGCCGCCTGCTATCGCATCCCATCACCCCACCGGCTCTTCCCGGAGTCTCCAGGTCGGGCGTGAGTTGGACGCCGCAGGCCGCGCTCGTGGCGAGTCTCGATGCTCGCCGTACCGTGCGACGTCACGTGGCGTCGCGAAGTGATTCGACACAAGAGAGGATGAGAGCATGAGTCGCACCAAGGGCAAGGTGAAGTGGTTCTCCAACGAGAAGGGGTACGGCTTCATCGAGCGAGAGAACGGTGAGGACGTCTTCGTCCACCACAGCGCCATTCAGGGCTCGGGATTCAAGACCCTGGACGAGGGCGAGAACGTGGAGTTCGACATCATCGACGATCCAAAGGGGCCCAAGGCCCAGAACGTGGTGCGTCTCGACGCCCCGGCCGGCGGCGCCGCCAGTGGCGGCGGGGTCGGCGGCGGGAGCCGCTGGTAGAGCGAAACGTGGGGGGGCGCCGCGGTTGACGCGGCGAGCGGCGGAAGGCGGAAGGCGGCGCGCGGGGGTTCCCGTGGGCCGCCTTTCGTCGTCATGGAGGGGTCGTGGATCCGCGGGGAGGCGAGCATGCGCGGGATGAGAGGCGGTCACGGCACGGGGCACAGTGGGGCAACCCCGGACTGAGCCGCGCGCTCCGGCGAGTCGGCGAGTCGCGGTGGCTTCGACCGACCGGACCCCGGGGTCGCGCACGGACCCTTCGCTGATGGGACCCGGGCTGGTCGCGGGAGTGCTGGCCCTGGCGATCACGGGGTGCGGTCGGGCGACGACGCCGATCGGCCCGGCGCCCCTGCCGAACGCTGGTCGGTTCGATCACGTCATCCTGGTGGTCGAGGAGAACCACGGCTACGGCGACGTGATCGGCGATTCCGCCATGCCCTACCTGAACAGCCTGGCGGATTCCTTCGGCCTGGCCACCCGGTACTTCGCCGACACCCATCCCTCGATCGGCAACTACTTCATGCTGGCCACCGGACAGGTGGTCACCAACGACGACGGCTACGCCACGGTCGTGGACGTGGACAACGTGGCCAGGCGCCTTGTGGCCTCGGGCAGGACGTGGAAATCGTACGCCGAAGACCTTCCTTCCGTCGGCTACGTGGGCGGGGACACGGGCGGATACGCCCGGAAGCACAATGTGCTCGCGCTGCTGTCGGACGTCGTGCACGACTCGGTTCAGCGCGCCAACCTGGTCCCGTTCAACCGGTTCGCGCAGGACCTGGCCGCCGGAACGCTGCCGGATTTCGCCAACATCGTCCCGAACCTGTGCCACGATGGCCACGACTGTTCCCTGGCCGTGGCGGACGCGTGGCTGCGGGACCACATCGGGCCTCTCCTGGCGAGCCCGACGTTCCAGGCCGACGGGATGTTGATCATCGCCTTCGACGAAGCTCCGGGCAGCGATACGGCCCACGGAGGCGGACGGGTGCCGTGGGTGGTGGTGAGTCCGCGGGCCCGGAGAGGTTTCCGCTCCGACACCCTCTTCCAGCACGCGAGCACGCTACGGCTGGTGCTCGAGAGCCTCGGGGTGGACCGCTGGCCCGGCGCCGCGGCCGACGCGCCGTCGATGGACGCGTTCTTCACTCCCTGAGCGGCGCCGCGTGCCCGCGGCGATCTTCGGCCTGGCCGTCCAGCCCCGCATCCTCGGCCGCGATCCGGCCGAGGCCGGACCAGTCCAGCTCCCCGAGGCCGCGGGCCATCCCCGTCAGGTACCGGTCGCGGACCACGCTGGCGGCCGGCATCGGGACCTCCGATTCGTCGGCGGCGGCCAGGACGAGCCGCGTGTCCTTGAGGCCCAGCTTGAGGGCGAAGCCAGCGGGCTCGTAGCTGCCGCGAGCGATGAGCCCTCCGTAGCCTTCGTAGATGGGGGACCGAAAGAGGCGGCCATTGACGATCTCCAGGAAGAGCTCGGGATCGACACCGTTCTTGCGGACGAGGGCGAACGCCTCGGCCAATCCCTCCAGCATCGACGAGAGGAGGAAGTTCCCCGCCACCTTCACGAGGTTGGCGGTCTCGGGCTCCTCGCCGAGCTCGATCACGCCCTGGCCCAGGGCCTCCATCACCGGCCGGGCGCGGTCAATCGCTTCCGGCGCTCCCGCGGCGAGCACCCACAGCTCGGCGGAGGCGGCGGCCTCCGGTCGGCCGAAGACGGGGGCGGCCACGTAGGCTTGCCCGGCGGCCGCGTGCTCCCGGCCCAGCCGGCGAGAGAGGGCGGTGCTGATCGTGCTCATCGACAGGTGGATGGAGCCCTCCGGCAGGGTGGCCAGCGCGCCGGACGCGCCCAGGACCGTGTGCTCGACAGCCGCGTCGTCGGCCAGCATGGTCACCAGGAGCTCCACGTCCTCGGCCGCCTCCGCGGGAGACCCGGCCACCCGGGCTCCCTCCGACTCCAGCGGCTCGGCGCGGCTGCGCGTCCGGTTGTACACGACGACGTCGTGTCCCGCGGCGAGGAGATTGCTCGCCATCGGGAGTCCCATCCGACCGAGCCCCAGGAACGCTATGCGCATCGTCGGTCTCCTCGTGATCGCGCCCGTCAGTTGGGTTCGCGCTGGACAGCCCCCGGACGACCCGGGTACTCTGCCGGCCCGGGCCGGGCGCAGCGGCGACGAACCGTGGTCGAGGCGAAAGGAGAGGCATCATGCATACCATCCAGGTCCAGACCGAAGGACGTGAGCAGCTCGTGGACATCACGGCCCGCGTCGAGGAAGTGCTGGTGGACGCCGACGTCGACGAGGGTGCCTGCGTGCTGTGGTCCGAGCACACCACGGCCGCGCTCACCGTGAACGAGAGCGCCGACCCCGACGTGGCCCGGGACATCGAGGCGTGGCTGTCCGAGCACGCGCCCGAGGGCGGTGCGTACCGGCACCGGGAGGGCAACGCCGACTCCCACATCAAGACGAGCCTGGTGGGTCCCGGCCTCACCCTGATCGTCTCCGACGGACGGCTCGTCCTCGGCCGGTGGCAGGGCGTGTTTCTGTGCGAGTTCGACGGGCCACGGAGCCGCCGCGTCCGCGTGCAGGTGCTCTCCTCACCGTGAGACTTCCCCGCGTGGATGGCCTCATCGGCGCGGGTTCCGACGAGGTGACGCGAAGACTCGGGCGTCCGGTCGCGGACCGCTCGGCGGGAGGCGGACGGTGGCTCCGATTCGAGGGCCGGGGCTGGGGCCTCCGGGTGCGCCTGGGGACGGGCCGCCGGGTGGCGTCGTGGACCCTGAACCTTCCGGGCGGGACGTCCACGCTGCGGGAGGCCGCCGAGCCGGCCGGGCTGTGGCCGGCGTGCGCGCCCGATGCGGAGGCCGCTGGAGCCGACGCGACGGGCTCCTCCCTGCTGCGGCGCCGTCTGCCCGGTCCCGAGGGTTCGACGGACCGGTCCCTGACCGCCACGGTGCGAGGCGGACGGATCGTGGCGCTCACCGCCTTCGACGAGCCCCCGGACTGGTAGGACCGACCCGGACCTGTTGCAATTTGCGAGGCGGGGCGTTTCCTTTCCGGTCGGGTGGAGGATGGGCGAGGACGGCGGGAACCCGGAGCCCGAGTGGCGCTTAAGGCACGCAGGGATGTGAGGGGGGCGCGGGCGCTCGACGCCACGCAGGTCCTGTACTGGATCTACGCGGCGCGCCTGATCGTGTGCCTGGGCGTGTTCGGCACGGCGCTCGCCATCGGGACGCCGTGGCTGGGTGGGACCGCCGCCACGCTGCCGATCGGGCTGCGTCAGGTCGCGCTGGCCGGCCTTCTCCTGGGGGGGCTGGCCACGCCGGCGGCGTACTGGCACACGCACTCCCGGCACCATCCCATCACCCTGGATTTCCTGTACTCCCAGGCGGTCCTCGACATCCTCCTGGTGACGGCGATCGTGCACATCACCGGCGGGAGCGAGAGCGTGTTCCCGCCCCTGTTCTACATCGCCCTCGCCTCCGGCTACGCGCTCCTCATGCCCTTCGCTTCGGCCGTGTTCGTGGCCGTGGTGTGCGGGGCGGCGTACCTGGGGGACATCGTCGGCGCGTACCCGACCCAGCTGGGCGCGGCGGTGGTCCTCCAGGTGGTCATCTTCACGGTCGTCACCTCCGTGAGCAGCGCGATCGCCGCCCGGCTCCGCCAGACGCGCGGGCGCCTGCGGGAGTTGGAGGGAGAGCTCCACCGGCTGCGCCTGGACACGGCGGACCTGCTCCGGACCCTGGATTCGGGCGTCGTGACCCTGGATGGCGAGGGGCGGCTCGCCTACATGAACCCGGCGGCCGAGGCGCTCCTCGGCGTGCGGGCCGCACAGTGGCTGGGGGCCGACTTCCTGGCCGTCCTGGACCGGCGTGGAAGAGAGCTGGCCCGGGCCATCCGGGAGAGCCTGCGGCAGGGGGAGGCCATCCACGACCGGGAGGTCCTGGTGGAACGGGAGGGGGAGGACGCCCTCCCCATCGCGGCCAGCACGGCCGTGTTGCGCCAGCCGGGAGCCCCGTCGTCGGTGACGGTGGTGCTCCGCGACCTCCGCACGCTCCGGCGCCTGGAGGACCTGCGCCTGCGTGCGGGACGGCTCGAGGCGGTGGCCGAGCTGTCCGCATCGCTGGCGCACGAGATCCGCAATCCCCTCTCGGCCATCCGCAGCGCCGTGCAGCAGCTGGACGGATCCGCGAAGCGGGACGGGAAGGACGAGGACGATGCGATCCTGGGGCGGCTCATCGTCCGGGAGAGCGATCGACTGGACCGGCTCCTCGGCGAGTTCAATGACTTCGCGCGAGTCGACATGGCCGGCCGCGAGGCGCTGGATGTCCGGCGTCTCATGGAAGAGGCGGTGGCCATGGTCCGGCAGCGCCCCGACACTCCCGCGGAAGCCCGCTTCGAGATCGAGTGCGAGGGCGACGTGAGTGACCTGTGGGGAGATCCGGACCTGCTCCACCGGACGCTGAGCAACATCATCCTGAACGCGGTCCAGGCGGCCGAGCCGGGCCACCCTGCCAACGTGCGGATCCTGGCGGACAACCTCCCGCTCGAGGACGTGCCGGGAGACGTCGCCCTGGGTTCGCCGGTCCGCATGCGGGTCGTCGACGACGGCCCGGGGATCCCCGCCGAGCGACTGGGCTGGATCTTCGAGCCCTTCCACACGGGCCGCCGGGGAGGCTCCGGCCTCGGCCTCTCCATCGCCCAGCGCGCCGTCGAGGCGCACGGGGGAGCCCTCCTGGTCGACTCCGAACCCGGGCGAGGCACCACCTTCTCGATCATCCTGCCCCGGCGGGAGTGGGCCGAGAGGCCGCTGGGAAGACCCGAAGATCGATTGAACGAGACGACGCGCCCGCCACGGACCCCAGACACCGGTTTCGACACGCATGCCAAGGGTAATCGAGGAGACGCCGATGAGTGACCTTCCGTTGGTCCTGGTGATCGACGACGAGCAGAGCCTCGTCGAGACGCTGACGGTCCTCCTCAAGCGCGAAGGCTTCGAGGTGGCCTCCGCCCTCACCGGGGCCGAGGGGTTGGAACGATTCGACGAGCGCCAGCCCGACCTCGTGCTCGTCGACGTGCGCATGCCGAAGATGGACGGTGTCGAGGTGCTGGAGGCGGTGCGCGAGCGCAGCCCCACGACGCCGGTCGTGCTCATGACCGCCCAGGCGTCGCTCCAGTCGGCCATCCGCGCCGTCAACCTGGGCGCCACGCACTACGTCCAGAAGCCGTTCGAGAACGACGAACTGGTGGCCATCCTGCGTCGGTCCCTGGACTACGGGGAGGTCCAGCGCGAGAACCTGGCCATCAAGGAGGAGCTTCGGCAGACCAGGGCGCGCACCGGGGAGGTGCCCCGCCCGATCGGCGAGAGCCCGAAATTCACCCAGGCCATGGAGCTGGCCGAGTCGGTCGCCGGCAGCGAGTCGACGATCCTCATCCGGGGCGAGAGCGGGACCGGCAAGGAGATCTTCGCCCGTTACATCCACGACCTGTCGCCCCGGAGCCAGGGGCGATTCCTGTCGATCAACTGCGCGGCGCTTCCCGAGAGCCTGCTCGAGTCCGAGCTCTTCGGCCACGTGAAGGGCTCGTTCACGGGAGCGGTCAAGGACAAGGAGGGCCTGTTCGTGGCCGCCGGGGGAGGCAGCTTCTTCCTGGACGAGGTCGGGGAGATGGCGCCCTCGACCCAGGTCAAGCTCCTGCGGGTGCTGCAGCAGCGCGAGGTGGTGCCGGTGGGTGCCACCAGGCCGGTCCCCGTCGACGTGCGGCTGATCGCCGCCACCAACCGCGACCTGGAGCGTGACATCGAGACGGGCCGCTTCCGCCGCGACCTGTACTACCGTCTGAACGTCATCGCGCTGGAGCTGCCGCCCCTGCGGGAGCGCACCGAGGACGTGCCCCTCCTCGCGGAGCATTTCCTGGAACGGCTGGCCGCAGAGCAGCGAATCGAGCGCAAGAAGCTGTCGAAGGACGCCTCGGAGCTGCTGGCCGGCTACCGGTGGGCCGGCAACGTGCGCGAGCTCGAGAACGTGATCGAGCGCGCCGTGGTGCTGACGGATGGAGCCACGATCAAGCCCGAGGCCTTCCCCGAGCGCCTCAGGGAGGAGCCGGTCGAGCCGCTGGTCCGGGACGAGCCGCCCCCCAACCCGACCCTGGAGGTGATCGAGCAGGCGTACATCGCGCACGTGCTCAAAGCCGAGGGAGGCAACAAGACCCGGGCCGCCGAAGTGCTGGGAATCGATCCCAGTACCCTGTATCGCAAGATCAACCGCTACGGGATCGAAGCGTGAGCTCGAATCGCGCTTGTCTTGCAACGCACGAGGCTCCTTGCAAGGTGCGAGGAACCGGGCCGATCCTGGAGGGCGGAGTTTCGTTGGACAAAATACGGTAAGTGGTTGTCATGATGTCTATTGAATCCATACCAGGGGTGCGGCACGGGCGTTGCCCCCATCACGCCTCGCCAACAGTGGGCACCGCCGCCGCCGACGGGCGACAGGCGGGCGAGTGTGACAGGCGTCCCGTTCATCCCAAGGGGGAGAGGCACCATGAAGACGACCGCTTCCAGGATCCGTGGCTCCGAGGGGTTCACCCTCATCGAGCTGCTCATCGTGGTCGTGATCATCGGCATCCTGGCCGCGATCGCGATCCCGCAGTTCGCGTCGACGAAGGAGAAGGCGTTCGACGCCGCCGCGAAGAGCGACATCCGCAACGCGATGACGGCCGAGGAGGCCTACTTCGCGGATGCGCAGACCTACGACCCGGCCTCGATGGCCACCGGCAAGTTCACGACGAGCAACGGCATCGCGATCACGGCCTCGTCGGCGAGCGCGGGCGGTTACGCCATCACCGCGAGCCACACGGCGTCTCCCAACACGTACTACGTGACCTCCGGCACGGGGAGCGCGACCGACGGGAAGATCCAGAAGGGTTGATCCCGGAGGAGCTGGTCTGAGTCGGCGCGCACCATGCGCCGACGGGTCGAGGGGCGTAGCGGTCTTTCCGCTACGCCCCTTTCGCTTGTGGTGATCGCGCCCGGAGGGCTCCCGCGATGACGCACGGATCGAGCAGGAACGACCGGGGAACCCCCGACGTGGGCGGCCGGACGGCCGGCATCACGCTCGACGCCGGGACCGTGGCCACCGCGGCGCTCGTGCTCGCGGCCGTTCTGCTGTTCCGGCGCGTTCTGTTCGGCGGCCAGGTGTTTTTCAGCCGCGACATCGCGCCCTTCTTCTATCCCATGAAGGCGTACCTGGTCGACTCCATCCGGAGCGGCCGACTGCCTCTGTGGAATCCCTGGGTGCTCAACGGAGAGCCCTTCTTCGCCACCCTGCAGCCGGGGGCGCTCTATCCCGGGAGCCTGCTGCTGTACGTCCTGCCCTTCTCCTATGCCTTCGGACTCCTGCTGGTGCTGCACTACCCGATGGCGGGCGTCGGATTCTACTTCCTGCTGCGTCGGTGGGGGCGGAGCCGCGCGGCGGCCGTGCTGGGAGGGGTCGCCTTCATGCTCGGCGGATACCTGGTCTCGATCGGGAACTTCTACAACAACATCCAGACGGTTGCCTGGATCCCGTGGATCTGGCTGGCATGGGACCGTTACGTCGAGACCGGTACACCCGGTCGGTTCGTGACCTTCGTGCTCGCGACGGTGTGCGCCTTCCTGGGCGGCGAGCCGCAGATGCTCGCCATCGGGCTGGTCGTCGTGGTGCTCCATGGACTGGTGGTGGAACGGTCCAGGCCGGGCCGGCTCGGGGCGGCGCGACAGCTGGGCTGGCTGGCCGTGGCCGGCCTGCTGGCTCTCGGGTTGTCCGCGGTGCAGCTCCTCCCCTTCATGGAGCTCGTGCACCACTCGATCCGCAACACCGATCTCAGTCTGTCCTTCGCGGCCCGGGGGTCCGTGGGGTTCCGGACGCTCGTGCACCTCCTGGTGCCCCCGGCGGTGAGCACCGGCCAGTATGGATTCTCGGCGCGATTCGTGTTGACGCCGGAGGTGCCATGGCTGGTGAGCGTGTATCCGGGCGTCCTGGTGCTCGGGTTCGCGGCACAGGGCGTGGCGAGGCCCCCGAGCCGGCGCTGGCTGTGGTACTGGGGCGGCCTGGCGCTCGCGGGCCTGCTGCTCACTCTGGGGCCGGCCACCCCCGTGTTCCCTTTCCTGTTCCGCTGGATCCCTCCCCTTCGCCTGGTGCGCTACCCGGAGAAGTTCTACCTCCTCACTGCCCTGGCCCTGCCGACCTTCGCGGCGCGGGGTCTCGACTCGGTGAGACGGAGCGAGGCCGGGGGGAGCGGTCCGGTCCTGGCGGCCCTGGGCGTCCTGTCGCTCCTGTACGCGGCACTCTGGGTGCTCCTGCACGAGAGGCCCACCCTGTTCGCAGCGGCGTGCGGCGGGGCCCTGCGCGGGGCCCAGATGTGCACGCATCCGGGCGTGGCGCAGCGGTTCTATGGCGGGCTCCTCCTCAGGGTGCTGCTGCTGGCCTTGGCCGGCGGCGGGCTCGTGCTCGGCTGGCGACTGCGGCGCGTGACCCCCCGTCTCGCACTGCCGCTCCTCCTCGTCCTGACGGCGGTCGACCTCGTCGTCGCGCACGATCGCGTCAACCCGACGGTCGGCCGGGGCATCTACGAGCGACGGCCCTGGGCGGCGACCGTGCTCGACCGGGTGGCGACGGATCGGCAGGCGTATCGCTATCGGGGGTCGACGACCTCGGCGACGATGGGCAGCGCCCTCATGGTGCCGGGCGCTCTGCAGCTCACGAACATGTACGTCGAGTTCCAGGCCATGGGACCCGACCTGGGCCAGCTCTACCATCACCCGAGCCAGGACGGCATCCAGGGCGTGGAGCTGAAGTCGGTGGTCTCCACGATCGCCTTCGCGCTCCACAACCCGCCGGACGTGCGCACGCGACTCCTGCGCGCCATGAACGTCCGGTACTACGTGGATCCGACGCCCACGGCCGACTCGATGCCCGGCCTCCGGCCCCTCGCCAACGCCGGAGACCTCCCGCTGCGCATGTACACCGTGGAGGATCCGGTCCCCAGGGCTTACCTGGTCTCCAGGTACCGGGTCCAGGCCAACCCGGTCACGGCGTTCGGCCGCGTCCTCGGTCCCGACTTCGACCTGCACGGAGAGGCCGTGCTGGCCGACAGCGTGTCGAAGGCTCCAGACGCCGGGGCCACGGGCCAGGTGACCACGGCCCGGTACGGCAGCCAGGTGGTGCGGCTCCAGACTCGGGCGTCGGGGCGCATGCTCCTCGTCCTGACGGACCGCTACTTTCCGGGCTGGATTGCGACGGTGGACGGGCGCCGTACCGTGGTGCACCGGGCGAACGGATTCTTCCGAGCCGTGGAGGTGCCGGCGGGGACCCATGAGATCGTGTTCCGCTACCGACCGCGTGCGTTGATCCTGGGCGCCTGGATCAGCGCGGCGTCCGTCCTGGCGTGCCTCGGCGTGCTCCTTCTGGGCCGCCGGCGCGGAGCATGAGGCGGCCGGAGGGGGGCGCGGGAAGGGCGCGCTCCCGGTGGCTGTTCGTCGGCGGGTTCATCGTGGCGGCCCTCGTCACCCTCCCGACCCTGCACGACTACGGCGTCGCCAGCGATGTGCCCAACTACTTCACCGGCGCCCTCCTGGAGCTGCGCTGGTTCGGCTCCTTCCTGCACGGGCTGGTGACGGGCTCGCCGGGTGAGTGGCTACGGCGCGGCGTCGTGTTCGACGCCTGGCGTTGGTGGCGGGAGCGCCTCCCCCATCCCCCGCTTTCGCGGGAGCTGGGCGGCCTCGGCTACTTCCTGCTGCGCGGGGTCCTCCACCCCCTGACGGCCTATCGCGTCGCCACGGCCCTCGTGTACGCCGGCCTGGTCGGGGCCGTCGGCGTCCTGGTGCGGCGTCGATCCGGCTCGGCGACCGCCGGCGTCGCGGCGGCGGCCAGCGTGCTCGCCATTCCGCCGCTGTTCGCCTACGGACACCTGGCGCTCACCGACATGATGCTGGCGGCATTCTGGTTCGGGGCTGTGGCGGCGCTCGACACCTACCTGGAGGGAGGGCGGGACGCCTGGCTGTGGCTGGCCGGACTGTCGCTCGGCGCCGCGGTCGCCACGAAGTTCACGGCTCTCCTCCTGCCACCCGTCCTCGCCTTCCAGCTCCTGGTGTGGGTACGCGGGCGGGACGGGCGCCCGTCCATCCCCTGGCGGGAGATCGGCGTGCTGGCGTTGTGCGCCGTGCTCGTGTTCGCCGCCTGCAATCCGGTGATGTGGGTGGATCCGGCGCGGGGCCTGGGCGACTTCCTGGCCGCCGGCTTCCACAGGGCCGAGGACCCCCACGCCCAGATCACCACCTTCTACCTGGGCCGCATGTACGAGTACCGCCCGCCACGCTCCTATCCGTTCGTGTGGACCCTGGTCGTCATCCCGATTCCCTTGCTCATCGGTCTCGGGGCGGGCCTCCTTCGCTGGCGATCCGGACTGGTGAGACTGTCCCTGCCGACCCTCGTGGTCGTGTACGGGGCCCTCATGCTGCCCGCGGCGCCCCTGCACGACGGGATCCGGCTCCTGCTTCCCGCCTTTCCCTTCCTGTGCGTGATCATCGGCGTCGGGTGCGGCGCGCTCGCGGACCGGCTCGCCGACCTGGCGGGGCGCCGGTGGCCCGGGCGGGTCGACCTGGCGCGCGTGCTCGTCATGGTGGCACTGTTCGCCGTTCCGATCCTGGACGTGGTCGCGTTCCACCCGTTCGAGCTCTCCTACTTCAACGGACTGGTCGGCGGCATCCGCGGAGCCGAAAGCCGGGGGCTGGAGATCTCGAACCTCAAGGAGGTGCTGACGCCGAAGGTGCTGGTCGACCTCGCCCATAGCATCCCTCCCGGCTCGGTGATCGACCCCGACTTCTTCCTCGAGGAGGTGTGTTTCGACCGCGAGCTGGGGCTGGCGCCGGCGGACTGGGTCGTGGAGATGGAGGATCCCGGCGCTCCCGGGCCGGGTGCCCGCGCGCTGGTGTGCGCGCCGGGCGAGCGGCAGGACGTGGCCGTCGTCCTCCGGCCGCCCCGCCGACCCGACTTCGTGTTCATCCTGAACCGACGGGGCATACAGTCCTTCCGCGACCGGGCGCTGGTCCGGAGCGGCGGCCGTCCCTACTTCGAGGTGACCGTGCACGGGGTGCCCCTCCTCCAGGTGTTCAGGACCTCCCGGTGATCGGGGCGATGGGCCCGGGCCGAAGGGGACGGACGCTTCTGGCGCTCCTCAGCGCCGGGTTCGCGGTCGTGTCCCTCTCCTGGTGCCTGCACGACCTCGGTCGGGTGGGCGTGACCTGGGACGAGCCGATGTACATGGCCGCCGCCGACCGGATTCAGGGCTGGGCCGGGCGGGTGGTCGAAGGTCCGGACCGGGCGGGTGCGCTGGGGGACAGTACGATCCAGGCGGTATTCGATTGGAAGCATTACTGGAACCCTCATCCGCCGGCCTTTCGCGAGGCGATGGCGCTGACGGGGTGGTTGACGGGACCGGTGCTGGGCCGCGTGGAGGGCTACCGTCTGGCCTCGGTGGTGTGGATGGCGCTCCTGGCCGGCCTGCTGGCCTGGTGCGCGGGGAGGGCATGGGGTGTGGCGGGATGCGTGGGAGCCGGAGCGGCGCTGCTCACCATGCCTCGTCTCCTGGGTCACGCGCACGTGGCGGCCACCGACATGCCCCTCACCTTCTTCTGGTTCCTGGGCACCGTGGGCGCGCTGGGCTACGCGAGGACGGGCCGCCGGGCCTGGCTGGCGGCCGGAGCCGTCGGCCTCGGCCTCGCTCTGGCTACCAAGTTCACCGGCTACCTGTGGCCGGCTCCGGCAGTGGCGTGGGTCATCCTGGACCGGCGGGCTCGCCGCCGTTGGCGAGGGCTCCTGGTCCTGGCCACGCTGGGCGTCGTGGTCGCCTGGTTGGTCAACCCGCTTGCCTGGCATCACCCGATCGGCTACGTGCAGCACCTGGTTCACGACAGCCTCGACCGCAGCTCCGTCATCCCGATCTCCACCTACTACGTCGGACGCATCTATGGCTTCGTCGTGCCGTGGCACGAGGCCATCGTGATGACACTGATCACGCTGCCAATCGCGACCCTGGCCCTGGGTGGGATGGGGATCGGGGCCGGACTTCGGCGCCGGGCCGGGGAAGGCCAGTGTCTCCACGGGAGCGAGTGGGGCGGCGAGCGCGGCGAGCGCGATCCTCTCGTCCTCGCCAGCGTGATCGAGGTGGCCTTCTTCTGGGCGCTCCTGGCGCTGCCCAGCTCGCCGAACCACGATGGCGTCCGGCTCTTCCTCCCCATGTTCCCGTTCGTGGCGCTGCTCGCCGGGCGTGGCTTCTCGTTCGGCGTCGGGCGGCTCCGCTCCGGCGTCCCAGCGCGGTGGAGGACGGCCGCCGTGACGGCCTTCGGGCTCCTCCTGTTCGGACCGGCGACCGTCCAGGCCGCGTCGGCCTCGCCCTTCTACCTGGCCTATTACGGCGAGTCGATCGGCGGTGCCCGCGGCGCGGCGCGGCGCGGGATGGAGGCTACCTACTGGTATGATGCGCTCAGCCCGGACTTCCTCGAGCGCGTGAACCGGCTGCTGCCCCGGGGTGCCACGGTATCCACCTTCCCGCAGTCCGATCACTTCGTGGAGTTGCAGGACTGGGGCGTGTTGCGCTCTGATCTCCACTTCACCGAGAGCTTCCCGGCGCCGTACGTTCTCCTGTACGCCAGGAAGGCGTTGTTTCACCCGGAGCAGTGGACGCTCTACCGTCGGGTGAAGCCGGTGATCGCCGTTCGCTACCAGGGTGTCGAGCTGGCCGGCCTGTACGTGTGGAGCCGGAAGGCGTTCGAGAAGCTGGAGACCGAGCCATGAGGATGCTCACCGCGGTCGTTCCGGTCTACAACGAAGAATCGATCCTGCCTGAGCTCAACAGCAGGCTGGTCGAGGTCCTGGGCTCGATGCCGTTGGAGTGGAGAATCGTCTACGTGGACGATGGGAGCCGGGACGGAACGCCCCGCATCCTGGCTGATCTCGCCGAGAGCGAGTCGCGGGTGGGCGTGGTGCACCTGTCCCGGAACTTCGGACAGCAGGAGGCCATCTCGGCCGGACTCGCCGTGGCGCCTGGGGACGCGGTGGTCGTTCTCGACGGCGACCTGCAGGATCCCCCGGAGGTCATCCCGAGCCTGGTCGAAGAGTGGGAAGCCGGCTACCGCGTCGTGTATGCGATCAAGCGGGACCGCAAGGAGGGCCCGGTCAAGCGCTGGCTGTTCTCCTCCTTCTACTGGCTGCTGCGCAAGCTGAGCCCCCTCGAGATCCCGTCGAACGCCGGGAATTTCTCGCTCATGGACCGGTCGGTCGTGGACCTGATCAACCGTATGCCCGAGCGTCACCGGTACGTCAGCGGCCTCCGGGCCTACGTGGGAGGCCCGCAGATCGGCGTCGAGTTCGAGCGCGCCGCCCGCTACGCGGGGGATCCACGCCAGTCCCCGCGGAAGCTCCTGCGCATGGCCAGCGATGCGCTGTTCGCGTTCTCCGACCTGCCGCTGCGGGCGGCCAGTTTCATGGGCTTCGTGGTCTCCGGCGTGGCCTTCGTGGTCCTGGTCGACGTGCTGTACAAGCGACTGGTGACCGGCGAGGCGATCCTCGGCTGGGCTTCGGTCATGACGTCGGTCCTCTTCCTGGGCGGCATCCAGCTCATCGCGCTGGGTGTCATCGGGGAGTACATCGGCCGCATCTACGACGAAACGAAGGGGCGGCCGTCCGTCGTGGTGGCCCGGTACCGAAACCTCCCGGCCGGGTCCGGGCCCGCCGCCCTCCCGCGACTCGATGGTGAATGAGGGGCTCGATCCGGGTCGGCGCCGAAGGACCTGACGGCGCGTTCTCCGCGGAAGCGGCCGCCGGCGTCCTCGTCGCTGCCCTCGGGATCGGCGTGCTCGCGCTGGGGCTGATCCGGGCCTTGCGGCCGCACGCGATCTTCTTCTACACGGAAGCCCCGGTGTTCGCGAGCCTGACCGCGTTCCGGCGGGCCGGCTCGCTCGCGGCGCTGTATCCCGCCGGCCGGTGGTCCGTGCCGCCCCTGGTGCTGACTCCGTACGGGCCGCTCTTCTTTCTCCTCGACGCGGCCGTGATGTCCTTGCCCGGGGTGGCCCCGTCTCTGGTCGTACCCCGGATGGTGGCTCTGGCGGCACTCGCTGGTTGCCTGGCGGTGGGGTGGTCCATCGGCCGGTCCAGGGGCGTGCCCTGGCCGACACGGCTACTGGTCCTCGGAGCGCCGCTCCTGTTCGTGCCGGGGATCCAGCGGCTGTCCGGCTCGGCCCAGGTGGACGTCCTCGCCCTGCTGTGCACGCTGGCCGGCGTCCGGTGCGTGCTGCGCTTCCGTGAGGCCGAGCCGACGGGGCGGTCCGATGCGCCGCCCGGAACGGCGACCGGGCAGGTCCGGGAATCGGTCGTGGCGCGCCGCTACCTGCTCGCCGGCGTAGCGTTTTTCGTCGTGGCCTATTTCACCAAGCAGAGTTACGTGGCGGCGCCGCTGGCCCTGGTCGTGGACGAGTTTCGACTTCGCCGGTGGCGCCGCGCCGGGCTCGTCGCCGTGGCGTTCGTCGGCCCGGTGGCGGGCGGAACGCTTCTCCTCCAGGCCGTGACCGGGGGCGGATACTGGCTCAATACGGCGTCGGCCATGTCGGTCGCGATGGCTCCCGCGAACCTGTTCGCGGTGTGGCACGACGCCTCGTTCCTCCTGTGGGCTCCGCTCCTCCTGTACGTGCTGGTCCGGGTCGGTGAAGCTCGCCCCCTCGGCTTCGTGACCCTGTGGGCGGCCGCCGCCTGGCTTCTGCACGGGCTGGCGATGCTGAAGACGGGCTCCAGCATCAACTACTTCCTCGAGCCCGTGTTCGGTACCGTGGTCGCGGCACTGGCCCCTGTGGAGATGAGCGGGTCGCCGGCGGGCGCCGGAGCGCGGGCGGACCGTCGTCTGGCCGCCGTGGCCCTCGTGGTCCTCGGAGTGGCCGCGGTCCCGGCGACGCTCGGGCTGGGCCGGGCCCTGTCGTCGACCTGGCGCGCTCGGGGCCTGGCGTTCGGCATCCGGGGAGCCGAGCCCGGCTCCCCGCTGGTGTTCAGCGAGGCCTTCCCGGCCGTGATCGAGGCCGGAGCGCTGCCCTTCCTGAACGACCCGTACGCGTTCGGCACCCTGGCGCATGCCGGCCTGTGGGACGCGTCCGTGGTCCGTCGTGCCCTCGCGACCGGCTCGATTCCGTTCGTGGCTACCGAGTTCGATCTTCGGCTCGGACCGAGCCGGACCGGCGGGAGTTCGATCGCGGGAGCCGGGTTCACCTACTTCTGGTATCTGGACGACGTGTGGCGCCCGACGGTCGCACACTACCGCGTGGATATGGCTCCCGGGTTCTTCGTGTGGCTGCCGAAGGGTGGGGACGGTGCCCCGGGTCGCGGAGGAAGCGCAGCGGTGGGTGATCGGTCACCGCGGTCGGAGCGAGAGCGTCACGTGGCAACCGGCCGCGCGGAGTCTCGTGCGCACTGAGTCGGTGGTCCGCCGCTCGTCCCCGGACGCCGGGCGCTTGGCCAGCGGTGCCGCGGCCTGGTGTCGGCGGCTCCTGGGGGCAGCGCTGCTGGTCGTACCGCTCCTCCCGTTGCGGATATTGTTCGGACCCTACGAGGATGTGGGGAAGCTGGTCGACCCCGGTCAGTGGATCCTCGGCGCGGCCATCGTGGGGGCCGTGGCCTGGCTGCTCAGCCTTCCCGAGCTCCCGGAGCCCTTCCTGCGGCGGATCGGAGCCCGGGGCCGCCGCCTGGAGGATCGGGTGCGGGGTGTATGCCTGGTCCTGCTCGCCGTCATGTTGATTTGGGTGTCGTGGAGCGTGTTTCGACACCGACCGCTCCTGGTCGACAGCATCGCACAACTCTTCCAGGCGAAGATCTTCGCGAGTGGCCGGTTCACGGCGCCTGCACCGGCCGATCCCGCGTTCTTCGTGACTCAGAACATGGTACTCGACTCGGGTCGGTGGTATGCGCAGTACCCGCCTGGTCAAGCCGCCCTGCTCGTTCCGGGCGTCCTGGCCGGAGTGCCCTGGCTGGTGCCGATCGTCCTTTCCCTGGTGTCGGCGGTGGCGCTGCATGCGTTCGCGCGCCGAGTGTACGATCCGGCCACGGCGCGAGTGACGCTCTTCCTCCTGGTATTGTGCCCCTTCTTCCTCTTCATGGGGGCCAGCTTCATGAACCACGTCCCCACGCTCGCGTTCATTTCGGTGTTCCTGTGGCTTTTCGCACGGTGGGATGCGGATGGAGGAGCACTCGCGCTCGCCGGCGCCGGAGCGGCACTGGGCGCGGCTTTCCTGTGCCGACCGTTCACGGTGGCTGCCGTGGCGGTGCCCTTCGCCATGTTCGGGTTGTCAGCCTCGCGTCGGAGCGGTCGGTGGGCCGATCTGGCCGCGGGCGCGGCGGGGTTCCTCGTCCTGGCGGGCGGGTATCCGTTCTACGACCTGGCCACCACCGGCCACGCGTTCCTGACGGGGTACGTGGAGCAGTGGGGGGCTTCGCACGGACTGGGCTTTCACGAGACTCCCTGGGGCACCACCCACACCCCGCTTCTCGGGCTGCGCAACGAGCTCACCGACGTGCAGCTCCTGAACCTGAACCTGTTCGAGTGGCCGATTCCCGCCCTGTGGCCGGCCGCAGGAGCCCTGCTCGCAGGCTGGCTGCGGGACCGCTGGAGTGGCCGCCTGTTGACCGCGTTCGTGGCCATCCCCGCGGCCTATTTCTTCTACTGGCATCGCGACAGCTACCTGGGCCCACGGTTTCTGTTCGCCGGAGTGGCCTTCATCGTGCCGCTCACGGCCAGGACGATCGTGCTCTGTGCTCGTCGTCTGGGAGGCATCGACCTGCAGGTAGCGTCCCTCTTCCGCCCCGTGAGCGCTCGGCGCCTGGCTCTGACCGCCGCGGCGATCGCTATCGGCTGGTCGATCGCGGTGGGCATTCCCGGCCGTCACCGTGTCTATGCGACGGGCCTCATGAGTCTCAAGCGGGACCTGCCGGCCGAGGCCCGGGCCGCCGGCATCGATAGCGGCCTCATCTTCGTCAAGGTGGCCGCGGGCAGCCGTCTCATCGCTCGACTGCGGGGGCTCGGCGCCTCTGCCAGCTCGGTGGAGCGAGGCTACAGGCGGTCGGACTTCTGCGACCTCTTGACCCTCGAGCGACGGGCCCGGGCCGGGAGGTGGTCACAGGACCGACTCGAGACGGCGCTACGCCGGACAGAGAGCTCCGACCAGGACCTCGTTCGGGACCGGCGCCTGAACGGAGACCCCACCCTCCGGCTCCGACGCGACCGGTTCGGATCCTCGCTCCATTTGCCGCCGGACTGCCTCGACGAGCTGGAGTACGACGGGACCGGATACGGTCTGTTCACGCCCTTCTTGCTGGTCGACCGCCCGGACCTGGACGGTCTGCTGGTGGTCGCGATCGACCAGCGGGGCCTGAATCGGGAGCTCGAGGCGCGCTATCCGGACCGCGCGGCATACCTCTACCGTGACGGCCACTTCGAGCCCGTGTCGCGGACCGGTCTCAGGGGAAGGCAGTTCAGCCCGTCGACCGGCCCTCCGCCTCCCTACCCGAGTAACCGTACCTTCGCAACTGAAGGACGCCCAGGCCGTCGGCCACGAGTCGCTGCAAGCCCGGCATCGCTTCGCGCCAGTCGTCGTCGATGACGAGCTGCACGGGGCCCTGTCGGAAGCGGACGGGGTTCCCGGACACCGTGTGGTTGGGCCCCAGATGAACCGACCGGCCATCGAGACACCAGCCCCCCCGGGGGGTCAGATCGAGCTCCCTCGCGATCTTCGCCAGCGTGGCCGACGGCGTCTCGACCAGATCCTCGTACCGGACCCGGGTATGCGCGGCCAGACTTCCGCTGCGTGCCATCCTCTCGAACACGGCGTTGAAGGTGACCCAGGCCGCGGCTGTCTTCGGGACCGGGTACCGGGAGAAGTAGGCTCGCCGGTCGTGGATCTCCGGACGCTCCTTCGTCTTGGTCCAGGCGTAGGCGACGGCACCCACGTGCCGCACCAGGTGCAGGAGGGACAGGCGTACGTCGCCGCGCCCGGCCAGGACCAGCGCTTCGGGTGGGTACTTGGAGGAATCGACCACGACTTCCACGCCGGAGGTCTCCTGGATGGCGCGGAGCGCCTCCACCAGTGCGGCCCCGTACTCCGACAGGCTCCGCCGAAAGTCGGAGGACTGGAGCCACGGCCACAGCAGCTGCGGCAGAGCTCGGAACGAGCAGACTTCGTCGCGCAGGGACACGATTCGGGCCAGGTCTCCGGGGTGCATGCCGAGGGAGTCGAAGATCCTGGCCACGACATCGCGCCAGAAGGGACAGCGGGAGAAGGGCTCACCGCACCCGCACAGCTGGTCCTCCAGGACGCCTCGCCGCCACAGGTGCGTGACCTCTCCAGCGTGGAAGGTCCGCGGACGGGCACCGAGTATGTTGCCGAGGAGCGTGCTCCCGCTCCTGCCGGCTCCGCCAATGTACAGCACCCGGAGCGGCGCCGCGTCGCTCATCTGGCGCCGGAGCCCTCAAGCATGCCGCGCGCCCATCACCTCGAGGAGGAAACTGGACCAGATCGTCTGTATGCCGAGGATGAGCAGCGTGGTGGCCGGAATGACAATGCGCATGGATGTCTGCACATTGAGGGGGCCGAACGAGACGCCCCCCCACACCCTGACGGAGTAGAGGGCTCCTCCGAGGCCCAGCAGGATGAGGAGGAGTCCCACCAGCAGGCCCCTCTCCAGCCGGAGACGATCGGTCAGT
>CANPVD010000054.1 GCA_947581615.1 Candidatus Humimonas hydrogenitrophica | reverse complement strand
TCCCGCCTCCCTGTCGGGGGGGCAGCGTCAGCGCGTGGGCGTGGCGCGGGCGCTCGCTGCCGATCCGGCGCTCCTCCTGTGCGACGAGCCCTTCGGCGCCCTGGACCCGATCACGCGCCGGGAGCTCCAGGACGAGTTCCGCTCCCTGAGCCGCCGCCTGGGGAAGGCGCTCCTGTTCGTGACGCACGACGTGCGGGAGGCCCTGGCCCTCGGGGACCGGGTCGGACTGCTGGAGGGCGGGCGGCTGGCGTTCGAGGGCTCGCCCGACGCCTTCCGCCGCAGCGAGCACCCGCTGGTCCGGGCCTTCCTGGGGTGAAGGGGGAGGGCGCGGCTTGACCGGAGACGATTCGTGAGCCTGCTGACCTACCTGGCCGCCCACCGGGGCGAGCTCTTGCAGCGGCTGGCCGAGCATGTCCTGCTGGTCGGCAGCGCGGTGGGGCTGGGCATCCTGGTCGGGGTGCCCATCGGAATCCACCTGACCCGGCACCGCCGCTTCCGCGGCGCGATCCTCGGCGTCGTCAACGTGGTCCAGACGATCCCCAGCCTGGCGCTGTTCGGATTCCTCATCCCGATCCCGCTCATCGGCGGGATCGGTACCCGGACCGCCATCGTGGCCCTGTTCGGCTACTCGCTCCTCCCGATCATCCGGAACACCTACGAGGGCATCCAGGGCATCGACCCCTCGGTCCGGGACGCGGCCCTGGCCATGGGGCTCACCGACGGAGAGCTCCTGCGCCAGGTCGAGCTCCCGCTGGCCCTGGGCGTCATCCTGGGCGGCGTGCGGCTGGCCGCGGTCATCGGGATCGGGATCGCCACCATCGCCGCGGCGATCGGGGCGGGCGGGCTCGGCGTGTTCATCTTCCGCGGCCTGTCCATGGTGGACGACCGCGTCATCCTGGCCGGGGCGCTGCCCGCGGCGCTCCTGGCGCTGGCCGTGGACTGGGGCCTCGGGCGGCTGGAGCGGCGGCTGTCCCGCTGGCGGGAGGGGGCGTGAGACGCTGGCGCTCCGCCACGGCCGCCGCCGCGCTCTTCGCCACACTCACGGCCTCGGGCTGCGGCGGTGGCCCGGGCCCCATCGTCGTGGGCGGAAAGAACTTCACCGAGCAGGACATCCTCGGCGAAATCGTCGCGACCTGGATCGAGCGCACCACGGACCTTGCGGTCCGGCGGAAGCTCCATCTGGGCGGGACGTTCGTGTGCCACAAGGGGCTCCTGAGCGGCGACCTGGACCTGTACGTCGAATACACCGGGACGGCCCTCACCGCCATCCTCGGCCGTCCGCCCGTCCACGATCCAGACTCGGCCTACCAGGCGGTGCAGTCCGCCTACGAGTCACGCTGGAAGCTGAAGTGGGAGAAGCCGCTCGGCTTCGACGACACCTTCGTGATCCTGGTCCGCCGCTCCATGGCCGACTCCCTGGGTCTCCACGCCATCTCCGACCTGGTGCGCCACGAGGACCGCCTCGTGCCCGGGTTCGGCTACGAGTTCACGCAGAGGGAAGATGGACTGCCGGGGCTGTCGAAGGCGTACGGCCTGCATTTCGCCCACACGCCGAAGGCCATGGAGCTGGGCCTCATCTACCGGGCTTTGGCCGACGGCCAGATCGATGTCACGGCCGGCAACGCCACGGACGGCCAGATCGACGAGCTCGACCTGGTGCGCCTCCGGGACGACCGGGGCTACTTCCCGCCGTATGAGGCTGTCCCGGTGGTGCGGAAAGAGGTCCTGCGCCGGCACCCCGGCCTCGAGGCGGCGCTCCGGCGCCTGGGCGGGAAGATCTCCACGGCCGACATGCGCCGCATGAACCGCGCGGTCGACGTGGACGGCCGGGATTACCGGCAGGTGGCGCACGACTGGGTGGAGGAGCACCTGACTCCCTGATGTCCCCCTCTGTCGCTCGACCTCCGACCCCGCGTATCCTCCGGACCTTCACACTTCACATCGGGGAAGCCGACACATGACAGAGCGCGGGACGCTGTACCGCCGGGTGGGGCTCCTGGGACTCGCCGCCGCGAGCCTGGCGAGCCTCGGAGCCGCTCCACGCACCGGCGGAGGCCCGCCCGGCCCCGTAGCCCGCGCGCCCGCCCATCCGGATTCTGTTCCCCCCGACCTCCTCGCCGGCCTCGTGTGGCGGAACATCGGGCCGCTCCGCGCCGGCCGCGTGGCCGCGGTGAGCGGGGCGATCGGTGAGCCGGGCGTGTTCTACGCGGGCATGCCGGCCGGGGGCGTGTGGAAGACCGGCGACGCCGGCGTCAGCTGGCGGCCCATCTTCGACTCGGTCCGGTCGGTGTCCTCGGTGGGCGCGGTCGCGGTGGCGCCCTCCGACACGAGCGTCGTGTACGTGGGGACCGGCGACATCATCACGGGCGGCAACATCGACGAGGGCGACGGCGTCTACAAGTCGACCGACGCCGGCCGCACCTGGCGGCACATCGGGCTCGGCCACACCCGGCAGATCCCCTCGATCTTGGTCGATCCGTCCGACCCGAACCTGGTGCTGGTCGCCGCCCAGGGGGACATCCACCACAAGACCGACGCGCGCGGCGTGTTCCGGAGCACGGACGGCGGCCGGACGTGGACGAAGACGCTGTTCGTGAACGACTCGACGGGGATCGAGCGGCTGGCCCGGGCCTACGACGCGCCGAAGGTCGTGTTCGCGATGACGGTCCGGCACTACCGGGCCCCGGGCGCCCCGCGCGGGAAGTTCTACTTCGGGGCCGAGACCGGCACCTACCTGTACCGGTCCATCGACGAGGGCGCGACGTGGCAGCGGGTCACCGGTGGCGGCCTGCCGAAGCTGGAGGGCCGCATGTCGGTCGCGGTCGCCATGCACACGAACGCGCAGCGCGTGTTCGTGGTCGGCGACTCGGGTCTGTACCGCTCGGACGACGGCGGATCCACGTGGCGCCGCATGGACCCGGACGACCCCCGCATCAGGACGGGGCAGGGAGGCTACAACTGCGGCGTGTACGTGAGCCCCTCCGACCCCGACATCGTCTACACGGTGAACACCTCCAGCTACGTGTCCACCGACGGCGGGGCTACGTTCACCGGCTTCCGGGGCGCCCCGGGCGGCGACGACCCGCAGCAGATGTGGATCGACCCCACCGACGGCCAGCGCATCCTCCTGGGCATGGACCAGGGCGCCACGGTGAGCCTGGACGGCGGCCGCAGCTGGAGCCCGTGGTACAACCAGTCCACCGAGCAGGTCTACCACGTCTCGACCGACACCTCGTGGCCGTACTGGGTCTACGCCCCGCAGCAGGACGCCGGCGCGATCCGGGTCCGGAGCCGCGGCAACTTCGGCGAGATCACGCCGCTGGACTGGAGCCCGGTGGGCGGCTGGGAGTGGGGCACGGTGATCGCCGACCCGCTCGACCCGAAGGAGGTGTACAGCAGCAACGGGGGGGCGCCCTCCTACGCCAGCATCACCCGGATCACCTGGCCCAGCGAGCAGACCGTCAACGTGAGCCCGCAGGTGGACCCGGAGGCGCACCTCCGCTCCACCTCCACGAACCCGATCGCGTTCGCGCCCTGGAATCCGCACGAGCTCCTGGCCGGCTTCCAGGTCCTGATGGCCACGACGGACGGGGGCGCCCACTGGCGGAAGCTGAGCCCGGACCTGGGCGTGCCGGCCGGCGTGAAGCCGCCGGGGGAGGGGCCGGACTCTTCCCGAGCCCGCTCCGGCTCGCGCCGTGGGGCGATCGAGTCCATCTCGCCCTCCACGGTGAAGCAGGGCCTCATCTGGGTCGGGACGAGCAACGGCCTCGTGAAGCTGACGCGCGACGGGGGCCGGACATGGGAGGACGTGTCGATCCCGGACCTCCCGGACTCGAGCTACTCGGACATCTCGGCCGTCGACGCCTCCCACCAGGACCCGGCCGAGGCGTACGTGGCCGTCGACGCGCACGGTCTCGGCGACTACGCGCCCTACCTGTACCGGACGCGCGACTACGGGAAGACGTGGACCAAGATCGTGGACGGGCTGCCCACGGGGCTGGCGAGCGGCAGCTTCGCCCGCGTGATCCGGGCCGACACCGAGAAGCGGGGACTCCTGTTCGCCGGGACCGAGAGCTCGATGTACGTGTCGTTCGACGACGGCGACCACTGGCAGTCGCTGCGGCTGAACCTCCCGATCACCTCCTTCCGGGACGCCACGATCCACGGCCACGACCTGGTCGTGGGCACGTACGGGCGCGGCATCTGGATCCTGGACGACCTGTCGCCGCTCCGGCAGATGACGGCGTCCCTCGCCTCGGAGCCCGCCCACCTGTTCGCGCCGGGCGACGCGGTCAGGGTGCGGCGCAACGTGAACCGGGACACGCCCTTCCACCCGGAGGTCCCTCACTCCCTGAACCCGCCCCCCGGCGCCCTGATCTACTACTCGCTGCGCGCGGCACCGCAGGGCACGGTGACCCTGGACATCCTGGACGCGGCGGGGCACGTGGTGCGCCACCTGTCGAGCGCCCCCGTCGAGCCGGGGCCGGAGTACCGGTATCCGCCCGAGCCGAACCACTGGCTCGAGTGGCCGGAGCCCCTGCCGACGAAGGTGGGCCTCGACCGGGTGAGCTGGGATGTCCGCTACGACGACCCGCCCGCGTTCCACCGCTCCTTCGACATCAACGCGAACCCGGGCCTCACGCCTCCCTCGCCGCAGGGTCCGCTCGCCCTGCCGGGGACCTACGCGGTGCGCCTCACGGTCGACGGGCGGAGCTACACGCAGACCGTGAAGGTGACCAACGACCCGCGCTCCCCCGCCAGCGAGGCGGACCTGGAGGCGCAGCACGCCCTCGAGATGCGGATCTTCGCCGGCATCCGGGAGGCGTGGAACGGCCACGCGCAGGCGGCGGCCATGGACTCCGCGGTCGTGCGAGCGGCCGGGACGAATCCGCCGCCGGCCCTCGCCCGGGCCGCCCGGGCCTTCGAGGCGCGGCTCGACTCGGTGGCCGGGCGCGAGCCGCACCCCGGAGAGTCCGGCGGATCCAGCGGCCGCTCCGGCCCGCCGCCCCCCGACTTCGTGCGGGAGAACGGCGCCCTGGTGCAGCAGCTGGAGCGCCTGGAGACCGGCGACCTGGCACCCACCGGGGCGATGGAGGCCGCCTACGCCCACGAGTGCGGACGCCTGGCGGGCCTCGTGACCCGGTGGCGGACGCTCAACGTGGCGCCGCTCCAGGCCCTGAACGGGGCGCTGCGGCGGGCACACCTCGAGCCGGTCGCGGCGGCCCGGGAGCTCCCGATCGTGCCGGACTGCGGGGCGGGGGGCTAGGCGCCCCTCCGCGGCCGCTCAGAGCGCGTCGGGCGTCATCTCCGCGGCGTCGTGGATGCGCTCGTAGGGGATCTGTGCGCGGCGGTTGGCCTCGGCCACCAGCTCGCGGCTCGGGGCCTCGAACACGCAGAAGGTCCTCTCGGACTCCGGCAGGAAGAAGCTCCGGTGCCAGACGACCTCGCTGCCCTCCGACGCCATCTCCTGGCAGCAGGTCTTGGCGCGCACGCCGGCCGCCTGCAGCTGTTCGGGGGTGATGCCGGGCAGCTTCCGCTCCACGAGAAACACGGACATGGTGAGCCTCCCGTCAGGGGGGTGAGAGTGATGAGGCCTCCTCCGCGTCCGGCTCGCCGTCCGCTCGGACGCGCTCGAGGAGGGCAAGGAGGTCTTTCCGGAGCACTCTGAGAAACCGCTCGCCGGCCAGGCGATAGGCCGGGAGCTTACCGCTCCGGATGTAGTTGCGCACCGTTTGTGGGTGGACGCCCAGGTAGTGGGCGGCGTCCTCGACGCCCAGGATGTCGGGCCCGCCCGGCGCCCCGACCGTCGTAGCACTGGCTCCTTTGGACCCGCCAGCCAGCCGGGGCGGGGCCCCGACCACGCCGCGGGCCAGCTCCGCTCGCCATTCCGCGTCGGAGAGTCCCAGGTCGCTGAACAGCCGGTCCCGGAGCGGCGATGGGACATCGGCGACCGCCGCGAGCAGGTGGACGAGCCCCGTGCTGCCGGCCCCGTCCTCGCGCGCCAGGTGGGCTGCCCGCTCGAACAGCTCGACCGCGCCGGGCCCGTACGCGGGAAGCACCGCGTCCGGGGCCGCGTCCGCCGCCCCGGACGGCTCCTCCTCGGGGAGGCACAGAGCACGCAGGTCCACCGCCCGATCGCCGATCCAGGCGACGTCGAAGCGGCTGATCTCGGCGAGCGCCCCGACCAGGAGGTCGTCCGCCGTCACCTCGGCATCGCCGCGTCGCTTGGCGCGGCCGATGGCCCGCCGCGCGGCCCACTCCACCTGTCCCGTCTCGGTCATCGTACCTTCAGGATACACGCTTATCAGCCATTGTCAACTAACATACATTAAAATGGCTCATAGGCGTCCAGGCGGCCACTCTCGGATTCCCGGGGACGGGCTCAGATGCACGGCCGCCGCCCGCCCGCGGGTCGTATCACCGGGGCTAGCCCGGACATGGCTGCAGGCGCTCTGCCGGGCGCGGGTCTCCGCATGGCCTGTGCATGGAAAGAACGGTGCCCATCGAGACGTCTTGTCCCGTGCTGCGGGTCGTGAACAGGAGGGTCGGGCGGGTTGTTCCAGGGGGGGCACCGGGCGCCGGCGAGTCGGTGCCGGAGTGTGGCGCCGCCAGGACCGGCGGGCCGGGCTGTCACGCGGCCCCGGGGGAAGCGGGAGGCTGCGGAGGCCTCAGGGTTCGCCCGCGACCGCCCTCACCTCGAACTCGAGCCGCAGCTCGTCCTTCACCTTGATGGCTCCGAACCCGAACGAGTAGGGCTCGATCCCGAAATCCGTCTGCCGGAAGGGAAGGGTGCCGCGGGCGACCAGGGTGTCCCCGCGGTTCTCGAGCCGGACCAGGACGGACACGGTGCGGGTGGAGTCTTCCAGCGTGAGCGATCCCGTCACCCGGAGCCCGCCGGCCACCGGCTCCACGCTCCGCGAAGCGAACCGGATCTCCGGGTAGCGTCCGACGTGCAGCACGTCCTTCAGCATGTGCTCGCGGATGGCGTGGAGCTGCGCCGGGCTGGCGTCCTCGGTCCGGACCTCGAGGCTGTCGACCGGAACGTCCACCTCGACGCTGTCGGCCGACGGGTCGCCGGGACGATACCGGAGGACGGCGCGGAACGATCGCGCCACGATCCGGTGCTCGTGAGACAGCGCCGCCAGGAAGCCGCCGGCCTCGCTCGTCACCTCGAAGCGGCTGGAAGGAAGCACCTCCCAGGCCGACCCCGTGTCGGCAGCCGACCCGTTCAGCGTGCAGGCTCCGGCCAACAGGATCGTCGCGCAGATCATTCCCGGACCTCTCTCGCTTCGCGCCGCTTCTCAGGGCCTCGATCGCCCGCCCCCGGCCCGCCGGTCTTGACGGATTGAGACGACCGGTCGTATTCTATACCCATGATCCGCATGAAAGAGCGCGTACGCGAGCGGCTCCTCGACGAAGGCGTGGCCGCTTTCCTCGAGTACGGCTTCCACGGCACCGGCCTCAAGCGAGTGCTCGATCGCGCCGGCATCCCGAAGGGCTCCTTCTACAACTACTTCGGCAGCAAGGAGGAGTTCGGTGCGGCGACCATCCGGCACTTCGCCGAGGGCGTGCGCCACCTTCTGGCCCGTGAGCTGGCCCGGGCTCCGGATCCCCTGAGCGGGCTGCGGGGCTTCTTCGGCGCCATGATGGAGCAGTTCGAGGAATCGGGCTACGTCGGGGGCTGCCTGCTGGGAAACCTCGGCGGCGAGCTCGAGGGGAGCGCGGTGTGCCGGGACGCGCTCGCCGGCTCGATCCAGGGCCTGTGCGGCGAGATCCGGGACGCCCTGAGCGACGCCCAGGAGCAGGGGTTGGTGCGCCGCGACATCGACGCGGAGGAGCTGGCGTGCCTCCTCGTCGAGACCTGGGAGGGCGGCGTGATCCGGATGAAGATCGAACGGTCCCTGGAACCCGTGCGACGCTGTCAGCGTCGTTTGTTGGACGATTACTTCCGGCCCTGACCGGAACGACTATTTTTTCGGGCGGTCGCGAGACGACCGGTCGTCTCCGACGTAACGTTCGCGGATCGCGGCGCACGCCGGCAGGTCTGACCACCCACCGGAACTGGACGGCCCGGATGAGCAGAGCAGCCCAGGACCCGATCGAGAGCTCCGAAGCCGCTGGCGGCGGCCCGGACGCGCGTTCGCGCTTCATGCGGCTGCTCGATCCGGTGCTCCCGCGGGCCTACGCCGCGGCCCGACACCTGACCCGCGACGCCGGTGAGGCGGAAGACCTGGTCCAGGAGGCGGCGCTCAACGCCTGGAAGGGGTTCGCGGGTTTCGAGCCGGCCACCAACTTCCGGGCCTGGTTCCTGAGAATCCTCACCAACACCTTCTACGATGCCTACCGGCGGCGGCGACGCGCGCCGGACTCGGTGTCGATCGACGGCGAGCCGGATCACTTCCTCTACCACAAGATAACCGCGTCCGGCGCGGCGTGGGGCCGGGAGGACCCGGCGGAAGGCTTCCTGAGCCGCCTGGATGCCCAACACATCGCGGCGGCACTGTACGCGCTCCCGGAGGAGTTTCGCGCGGCGGCCGTGCTCTACTTCGTGGAGGATCTCTCCTACCAGGAGATCGCGGAGGCCCTCGGCTGCCCGGTCGGGACGGTGCGCTCGCGGCTCCATCGGGGGCGGAAGCGCCTGCAGGTGGCCCTGTGGAGGGTGGCCGAAGACCATGGACTGGTCGGGTCCGGGAAGGGCGGGGAGGGAACCGGCGGCCCAGCGGACGGCTCCGGGCCGCAGCGGGAGAGCGGTCGTTTCAGCCTTCGGAACGGGTCTCCGTAGCGTCGGCAGGCGCTTCGTGATCCCGCTCCAGGGCCGACTCGATCCGCTCCCTTAGTCCGGGGGGGACGTCCGTCTCCCGGATCCTCTCCTTCAGGCCGTCCAGCAGCGTCCGTTCGAACCGGAGAACCTCGGCGCAGCGCTCGCAGTCGGCCAGGTGCCCCTCCACGCCGCGGGCCTCCTCCTCCGACAGCTCGCCGTCCACGTACGCATCGAGCCGACGGCGCGCCTCACCACAGCTGTAACCGGCCATCGACACCATCCTGATTCCAGCCCGTCGTCTCGGCGGCGGGCTCGTCCGTAATCGCCCGCGCGACGCGTCCCAGAACGATCCGCCGGATAATCCGGTTCCCCGCCCCCGAGCGTCAAGCGGCGAGCTCTGCCGCGCCACCCGGGAACTCCCCGGGGTCGTCCTACGTTCGTGGCCCTCGTAGGTGCCGGGAGGATCGCGGCCCGCGCGGTCGTTACGTGGTACGGTCGCGCGGCAGGCGTGGATCCCCGGGTCGAAGACACTTCTCCGAGCGAGGGCAGGCGAGACATGCGTTGGACGCGTTCGTGGATCCCGGCGGTCGCCCTCGCGGGCGTCGTTCTCCTGCCCCCCGCGGCTCTGAGAGCCCAGCCCGTGACCGGCCGGACGCCGAACCTGGCGGGCACGTGGACGGCCTCTCCCGGGCAGCTGTTCTTCGACTTCTCGCACCGGTTCCAGGTGGCCGGGTCGGACGCCGACATCGGAGACATCTTCGGCGACGGCAAGATCGTCAACTACCCCACCTTCCAGATGAACCTGGGCTTGGCGTCCGGGCTCATGGCCGGGTTCCGCTACAGTACGCGCTCGCTGCTGGCCGGCGGCTCGAACGAGTGGCAACCCTATGCCACGTGGTCCCCGGGCGGCCGGCACCCCGCAGGAGGCCCCTCGGTGGCGGTGACGGCGGCATGGAACGGCGCCACGCACAGCCTGGACGGGGAGCTGACGGGGGCGACCCATTTCGGCCCCCTCCACGTTCTCGGCGCGGTGCGGGGCTTCGGGGATGGCTTCGAACGGTCCGGGGGCGCGGACCGGCCCGCCTCCCTCGCCCTCGCGGGAGGGGCGGGGCTGGAGATCAACCGCTACATGACCCTGGCCGGGGACGTCTCGGACCTGGTGGCGGGTATCGACGGACCGGCGGCGTGGAGCGCGGGGCTCGAGCTGGCGATCCCGTACACCCCGCATACGCTGACCCTGATGGCCACGAACGTGTCCAGCGGCACACTGGAGGGGACCTCGACCGGTGTGGCCCACACCGTCTACTGGGGGTTCGAGTTCACCGTGCCGTTCAGCGGTTTCGCACGCTGGGGCCAGCTGGTGCACCCGGGCAGCTCCGGGGGCGGCGCCGGCGAGGCGGCGGGCGGCGAATCCTCCGGCTCGGGTGGCGGCCTCGTCGCCCCGGCCACGGGCGCGGCCGACGTCCCGGTCGGTGGCCCCGGCACCGTGGTCGAGATCGAGATCAAGGGGCTCGCCTTCCACCCCGACACCGTACGCGTTCGTCCCGGCACCACCATCCGGTGGGTGAACCACGACCCGCTGGCCCACTCCAGCACCTCGACCGACGGTCTGTGGGACTCGCCGCTCGTCGACCCGGCCGACAGCTGGCAGCTCGTCTTCGACCGGGCCGGCCGCTTCGCCTACCACTGCACTCCGCACCCCTTCATGAAGGGGCTGATCATCGTCTCCGACACGGGAGTCCAGCCATGACACGAGCGCTACCGATCCGGAAGCCTACCCATGGGTCCACCGCCGCCCTCCGCGGCCTGGCCGTCGCCGCGGCCCTCGCCCTGGCCGCCTGCGGGGGCGGGAGCACCCCGCCGACCCAGAACCCGCCCCCGCCCCCGCCTCCGGGCGGAGGCTCGGGCGACGTGCAGATCGACATGCAGAACATCGCCTTCAAGACGTCCAACGGAACCGATTCCATCACGGTGGACGCCGGCTCGACCATCCAGTGGACCAACCTGGACCAGGGGATCCAGCACTCGGCCACCAGCGACTCGGTGCCCTCGGGGGCATCGACGTTCAACTCGGGGCTCCTGAGCTATCAGGGGACCTACACCTACACCGTCGACACGCCGGGCCGCTACGTGTACCACTGCACGGTGCACCCGGGGCAGATGGCGCACGCCGTGATCATTGCCCGGTGAGCTCGGGAGCTCGGGAGCAGGGCGCGGACCGGGCCGGGGGCGCTCTCCCCGGCCTTGACACCGCGGACGGCGGGTTAGAAGGTGAGTCCGATATGAGAAGGCACGCGATCGCGCTGGAGACCTACGCCTACGCCTATCGCGGCTCTCCGAGGGGGGCCGGGAGGGAGGCTGCGTCCGTGTAGCTCGCGCGCTCACAGCATCCGGTCCCGAGAGGCCCCCGTACGCCGGGGGCCTCTCTTTTTTTGTGCCTGTGTCCCGCGTCCAGATCAGGAGAATCGACATGTTCGCCGTCCGGGGAGCCATTGGAATCGACCGTAACGACCGGGAGTCCATCCTGACGGGGAGCCGGCGGCTCCTCGAGGAGATCATGAGCTGCAACGACCTGGAGCCGGGCCGAATCGTGGCCGCCCACTTCACCATGACCCCGGATCTGGATGCGGCGTACCCGGCCTCCGCGGCCCGAGAGCTGGGATGGATCGGTGTGCCGATGCTGGGCGCGCAGGAGACACCGGTTCCGGGTGCACCCGTCCGGATGCTGCGCGTCCTCTTGCTCGTCCGGGGCCCCGGCGTGGCGCGTCACGTGTATCTGGGCGAGGCGGAACAACTGCGGCCCGATCTCGTCTCCGCGGTACCCGGGCGGGCGCGTCCCGACGGGAGCGATGTGTCCGGCTCCGTGGACGGGGCGGCCCGGAAGCGTCCGGCCGACGACGCCGATGTTCACGGCAGCCTGCTCGTTGTGGGGCTCGGCCTGGTCGGTGGTTCGGTTGCCTTGGGGCTCCGGGAGGTCGGCCTGTTCCGGCGTGTGTTGGGGACGGACGTGCTGGAAGCGGCCGTGCGCTCGGCGAAGCGTATCGGGGCGGTCGAAGTCGGCTCCACCGACCCGGCGGCCCTGCTCGCGGAGGCCGATGTCGTCCTCCTTGCCATCCCGGTCGATGCGATCCCGCCGTGGCTGGCACGCTGGAGTCCGGAGCTGCGGCCGGCCACCGTGCTCCTGGACGTGGGAAGCACCAAGACCGCGGTGGTGCGGGCCATGGACGGCCTGCCGGAGGAGGTCGAAGCCGTCGGCGGCCATCCCCTGGGCGGCACGGAGCGCAGCGGGGTCGCGAATGCGCGGGCCGACATGTTCCAGGGCCGTCCGTGGGCTCTGGTAGAGACGATTCGGACCGGGAGCCGCGCCCGATCCGTGGCGGAGTCGGTCGTCGCGGCGCTGGGCGCCCACTCCGTGTGGGTGGGAGCCGCGGTGCACGACCGCCAGGTGGCCGCGACCAGCCACCTGCCCTACCTGGTTTCCCTACGTCTGGCATCCCACCTGGCCAAGGCCGGCGGCTCCGCTGCCGGATCCCTCCTTCACGGCCCTGCCTCGGCGGACATGACCCGGCTGGCACGGTCGAGCTCCCGGACGATGGCCGGCATCGTGGCCACCAACTGGCCTCGGGTCCGCGAGGAGCTGCTCGAGTTCGAGGTGGGTTTGCGCGATCTGCGCCTGCGGCTGGACGGCGCGGCGTCGTTTCCGGAGATCGGCTTGCTCGAGAGGGTGGAGCGCGTGGGGCGGGAGCTGGAACGGGAGCCTCGCCGGGAGGAATCACCCGCGGGAGGGGAGGCGTGACGCAGCGTCCGGCCCGGAAGAGCCTTGTGGCCGCTTGTAACCATAGTATATACTTGACATACTATATAAACATGCTAGGTTCCACCTCGACCGTGGCCGGTGGCGTCCGGGTGATGCTCCGGTCCGAGCAACGCGTTCCCCGCATGGAGGAGATGGACATGACTACACGACGGCAGCGGTTTCTCTCGATGCTGTTCGGCGGCCTGCTCGCTCTACCGCTGGCCGGAGGCGCTCTGCGCGCGCAGGAGACGGCTCCGCCCGGCGGCTCGTTCAAGATGGTGAGCTCGCTCGTGCCGCTTCCGGACTTCGTGCCGGGCCTGGGCACCCTGTACGTGGATCCATCGACCCTGCCGGCGGGGCCCTTCCTCGCCTACGACCGGGACGGCCAGCTCGTGAGCACGATCTACATGATCCCTCTCGACAAGCTCGACGGGCACCATGCGTTCGAGGGGCTGGGGGCGTCGGACCAGCCCGTCGACCACGTCGATGTGGTGTTCAATGCCGGGCACCCCGGCGTTCCGGTGCCTCACTATCACGTGATCCTCTGGCACATCTCGAAGAAAGAGGCGGCGAATCTCCAGTAACGACGGGGAGCCGCGAAGCGTGGTCGTTCCCTCATCGCGTGACGGTCGTCCGGGGACGCGCGCGGTGCTCAGCCGCCGCGGGTTCCTCGTCCGGGCCGGGTGGGTCGTGGCCGGCGTGCCGCTGCTGCGCTACCCGCTGACGCAGGGTGGCACGCCGCTCCGCACTCCCGCCCCGGCGGAGTGCGTCGAGGTCCACATGCGGAGCGATCCCGACGGCAGCCGGGTGTGGTTCGATCCCTCCGGGGTCCTGGTCCGGCCGGGCGTGATGGTTCGCTGGACCGCGCTCGAGGGGGTCCACACCACCACGGCCTACCATCCCCGGAACGACAGGCCTCTGCGCCTGCCGGTCGGCGCCGACCCCTGGGATTCCGGCTTCCTGGTCGCCGGTCGCGGAGATGCGTCTTTCGAGATCCGGCCGAGCGTGAAGGGCGTCTACGATTTCTTCTGCCGCCCGCACGAGGCGTTCGGGATGGTGGGCCGCCTGGTGGTCTGGGACGGAGAAGGGTCGCTTCCCGCCGAGCCGGAATACCCCTACGAGGCGCCTTCGGGAGCCCTCCCGGCCGCGGCCCGCGACGCCTTTCCGACCGTGGCGGCGATCCTCCGCCACGGTCGGATTCGGGGGACGGTATGACTCAGGTCTTGGAGATCTCGAAGCTGCAGGAGGGGGTACCGCTGCGGTCGCAGCGCTCGCGTACGCGGACTCCGGTGATCGCGGCCACCAGAGCCTGGGCCATCCGGCAGAGCTCGGGATGCTCGGCCACCAGTGCGCCCACCGGACACCCGCTCCCCCGGATCACGAAGAGATCATCATCGTCCTCGATCCGCGTGGCGCCGCCGAGCCCGTCCAGGACGCTGGCGGCCTCCCGCACGCGCTCGGGTAGATCGGAGGCGGTCTTCGGCACCGTGTCTCGAGCCACGTCCCGGCCGATCCCTCGCATGAGCTGATCGCGCTCCCGCTCTCCGAGACGCCGGCCGACGGCGTCCAGGACCCGCGCGAGCACGGCCGCGTACGCCTTCGGGAACAGGCGCTCGGCGTCTGCCGTCAGAGCGAACAGGTGGGCGGGCTTGCCGCCGGTGTCGCGCCGGACGCCACGCCGCTCCACGAGCCGTTCGCGCCCCAGCGCGTGGAGGTGTCCACGCACGGCGTTGCCCGAGATGCCGAGCTGCCCTTCGAGATCCTGTACCGTGCGGGCGCCTCCTCGGAGGAGCCGGAGGATCTCCGAGCGCGTCGAGCCCGTGAGACGCAGCGCGGGATTCGGTTCCGGGGGCCTATCAGCCATGGCCCAAGCATAGCCGTGGAGCCCTTGCTCGGCAAGTAAACGATCATGTTACTTGATAAAGGCCAAAAAGCCATCCACACTGAACGGTGCGACCGTCGCACGTCCCGGTGTCTTCAATGCAGGAGGCCGAGCCGTGACACGTGCGCTACCGATCCGGAATCCTACCCGTGGGTCCACCGCCGCCCTCCGCGGCCTGGCCGTCGCCGCGGCCCTCGCCCTGGCCGCCTGCGGGGGCGGGAGCACCCCGCCGACCCAGAACCCGCCCCCGCCCCCGCCTCCGGGCGGAGGCTCGGGCGACGTGCGGATCGACATGCAGAACATCGCCTTCAAGACGTCCAACGGAACCGATTCCATCCCCGGCGCCGCCGTCACCCGCGCTGCCGCAGGGCCTCGAGCGCCTTCCTCGCGTTGTCGTTCTTCGGGTTCAGGCGGAGCGACTTCTCGTAGCTTTCGATCGCCTCGCGGGTCTTCCCGGCGGCGGCCAGGGCCTCGCCGAGGCTGTCCCACACGTTCCAGGAATCGGGATGGAGGACCGTGTTCAGCCGGAAGATCGCGATCGGGTCCTCGGGGTTCCCGCCGCGGCGGAGCAGCTCGTAGCCCAGAGCGTTCAGTCCCCGCTCGGGAAGGGTGGCCGGCCGGCCGGCCGCGGAGTCGGCCCGCTCGAACAGGGCGACGGCCTCCTTCGTGAAGCCGAGGCGCGCCAGGTCGAGAAAGCGCTGCTGGCGGGCGACGAAATCGCTCGTCCCGGGCCGGCTCAGGGTCCAGACGTAGGAAGCGATGGCCCACAGCTGCTCCCGGTCCAGGTGCATGCCGCCCTCCGGATTCATCTCGAACGGTCGGGGCGTCACGGCCCTGAAGTCGGCCTTCTGGACGCCCCAGAAGATAGTGTGCCTGATGCCCTGGATGTCCCCGGGACTGTGCAGCCACTCCTCGTCCGACAGGTTCGGCGCCCGGCGGCCGGTGCCACGGCCGCCCACGGCGTGGCAGGCGACGCAGCTCCCGTCGTTGAACAGGTCGCTTCCGGCCATGACCCGCGCGGGCGTGACGCTGTCCGGCACGGTCACGCCGGAGTCTGCGGGGACGGTCTGCTGAGACCGGGCCGCGGATGACACCGTCGCCGACCCGAGGATGAGGAGGAAGGCCATGACCCCTGTACGCATCGTCTCTCTCGCCGAAGGAGGAGCGCTGACGGACGGTCGCGTTCTCTAACCGGCCCTTCGTACAGCCGGTTCCCGGCCCGCTCGATGGGACGGCCCGACGCTCCCTTCGCCCTCGACAGCTCAGGAACTTCACCAGGGTCGGTGCCGTTGAGGGGACCGGCACTCCGGACCGGACTTCGTGCGAGGAGGCGGCAGGATGGTGTGGCAGACAGCGCTGCCTCGCGGCCGGGTCCCCGCCATCGCCGCACTCCTGGTCGTCCTGGCCCTGCTTCCCGGCTCGCCGGCGGCCGCCCAGGGGCGGGGGATCGAGGTGGGCCCGCTCTTCGGCCTGTTCGTTCCGACGTCAACCCTGGCCGAGTCCAGCTTTCCGAGCGTGGAAGGCGAGACGATCACGACCTCGGTGGAGCAGCGGAGCGCGGTCGCGCTCGGAGCCAGGGCCACCGGCTGGCTGGGAGAGAGGGTCGGAATCGAGGGCGAGTTCACCTGGGCGGCGAGCCTCGTGAGAACCTCGGTGTCACCGAGCGTTCTCGCCGCGAGCGCGACGACCTCGACGGGCAGCTCGGCCGTGTGGCTGGCGAGCGCCTCGCTCTTGTACGGCCTTCCGCTGGCCCACCACACCGCCGCCCTGTACCTGAAGGCGGGTCCTGCCCTGGTCGGACGGACCGGCGCGGACGCCCTCACGTACGTGGCCGGTGGCACCGAAGTGGGCGTGCTCGCGGGCGTGGGATTCCGCTACCGGCTCGCACCAGGCGCGTCTTTGCGGGTCGACGTCGAGGACGCGGTCTCGTGTCCGGGGGTCGGGGACGCGACCACGGGAGCCGACGCGGTCTGCAGGACGCAAAGCAATCTGGTGCTGTCGACCGGGGTGTCGTTCGCGCTGGGAGCACGGAGGTGAGACGCCTCGCGACGTCGGGCGGCCGTGTGAGTCGCCCGTCGAGGTCGAGGCTCTCGCGTCCGGCGCGTGGGGAATCCTCCCACGGGAAGATCCACCATCTCCGGACAGGCGAACGAGACACTCGGCCTCGACGTTGAATCGGTTGCGCCGGGTCCTTCCACGCGTCGCCGGCTCCCTGTTCCGCGGGAGGCTATCCGTGCTCACGGACACGCGCTCATTCCCGAAGCTTCTCGTGCGTTCCCTGGCGGGCCTCGCCTGGGCGGTGGGCGCGGCGTGCAGCTCGCCGTCGACGCCCCTGGACGAGCTGTCGCAGTCGCTGACGACCGAACACTTCGTGTTCCACTACTCCGAGGGCGACCACGTCGACGCCGCGTGGCAGGAGGCCTACCACGCCTGGCTCCTCGACCGGCTCGGGGTCCAGCTGTCGGGGCGGATCGACTACTACAAGTACCGGGACCGGGCCCAGAAGCTCAAGCTGATGGGAGTCGATGGAAACGCCATCGCCATGCCGGAGCTCATGCAGGTGCACACGATCTTTCCGCGGGACAACCACGAGACCGTCCACGTGCTCGTCAATCTCCTCTGGGGACGCGCTCCGGCCCTGTTCGGGGAGGGCATCGCGGTCGCCTTCCAGAGCGATCCGGTCGCCGGCGACACCGTTCCGAGGTGGAACACCCGGCCCCTCGACGACATCGCCCGCGACGCGTGGACGGCCGGAACCGTGCCGGCGCTGGACGACCTGATCCTCAACGACTCGTTCCGGACCTATGCCGAGGGCCTCACCTATCCACTCGCCGGTTCCTTCGTCCACTACCTGCTGGAATGGAGGGGCGTGGCGCCGCTGCGCTCGTTCTTCGAGGCGTTCGGTGCCGGCGACGCGGGCGGGGTGCGGGACCACTTCCGGGCGGCGTATGGCGAGGAGCTGGACATGGTGTGGGATGACTGGCGAGCGCAGCTCGTCTCCGGACTCTGATCATGGGTCCCTCGATGCGAAACCGCCCCGAGCTGCCCTTCGTTGAGGGGCCGGCCCCGACACTCCAACGGGAGGTCAGAGCATGAGTCCCACGCGCGTTCGATCCGTCACACTGGTCCTCGCCGGCGCGCTTGCGGTCGTCTTCGGGACCTCATGCCTCCTTGCCCAGGAGCGTACGTCGATCGTGGCCTTCGCCGGCGTGGCGCCCTACGATCTCTCGGGGACGGGCACGGCCGGTATCTACGGCTTGTCCGTGGCCCGCCCGCTCCCGTCGGTCTTCGTGGCCGAGGTTGGCGTCCGGTATCTGCATTACGGCAGCCAGTTCCGTGGGGGCTACGACTACCTGATGCCAGAGGTCAGCCTGCAGGTCGAGCCGGACCTGCGGCCGCCCGTGCGTCCCTACCTCGGCGTGGGGGCGGGTCCGGTGATCGAGCTGAACGCGAGCGGGTACACGTCGCTCACCCTGCACGCCGCCGTCGGAGCCCGTATCCGGGTCGGTGCGGGCTGGCTCCTGAGGCCGGAGGCGCGGCTGCGCAGCGTGGATCCGTGGCACGGAAGCGACGTCGAGCTCACGGTGGGCGTGGGGCGGTTCTTCTAGAACTTCGAGAATCGCGCCTCAGGATGGCGCGGCCGACGCCCCCCTCGTGACGGGGCGTCGGCCGCGGGGCCGCCGCTTCAGCTCCCGGCGCTCACCAGGTGCGGGTACTTCACGACCTGGCCGGCGCCCGGCTGTCCGAGGGCGCTGATCGCGACGTAGGCGTTGCCATCCCTGTCGAACGCGACGGCGGTCGGCAGCTGGAGGCCGGTGAGGATGGGCTTCGACGTCTCGCCCGGCCCGATGCGGATGATGGCGCCCGAGTTCGGCGTGGGTCCCTGCTCGGTGAACGTGCCCATGGACACGCCGTAGAGCTTGCCGTCCGGGCCGGTCCTCAGGTCGGAGAGCATCGAGAAGCCGGTCGCGTAGTCCTCGTACTCTCCGCTCGACGTGACGTGCACGACCTTGCCGGAGCCGGGCACGAACGGAGCGCCCGGCAGGAAGGACACGTAGGCCTCGCCGTTCATGAAGGCGATGCCGGTGGGTACCGGCTCCGTCTCCATGGCATTGCCCCGGTTCGGGTTCGGAACGGGACCGGGCAGCGCGCCGAACACCGTGACCAGCTCGAGCGTGTCCGAGGGGGACGCGACCCTGAACAGGTCGTTGCCGGCCGCGTCCGCGATCCACAGGGCGTCGTCGGGCCCGGCCGTGATCCCGAACGGATGCGCCTCGACCAGCGCGCCCGCCGGGTTCCTGCTCTTCTCGATGTCCCAGGTGTTCAGGACTTCCGTCACGTGGTCGCCGTCGAGCCGGAGGAGCGCGGCCGTGTTCGGACCGCGAGTGCCCGATCCCGCCGCCATGCCACCGCTCGTCAGGTAGAGGGCCCCGTTCCACCGGGCCAGCCGGGCGGCGCCGATCGGGGCGTCGGGCAGGATCATCGACGGGAGGTCGCTGATCACGTCGGTCTGTGTGCCCGCCGGGTCCACGCGCACGAGCCGCGCGGTCAGGCCGAAGGGCACCTTGGACGTCTCACCCGCCGAGGGTTCTTCCATCGCGACGGAGTCGGTGCCGCCGGTGCCGCTGTCGGTGATCCAGATCGTGCCGTCGTCGTCGACGAGCACGCCCATGGGCGTGTTGAGGCCGCTGGCCACGACGGTCGGGCCGGCGGCCTCGACCATGGCGGCGCTCTCCGAGGTGGAGGCGGCCTTGTTCGCGTCCTGGCCCCCGCCGCACGCGGAGAGCGCGAAGAGGGGAAGAAGCATCAGCGGAGCGAGTCCTGGGGCACGTCGAGTCATCGCGATCCTCCTTGGGGTGAAGGCTGCCAGAGGAGCATCCGCACCAGTGCGTCCACGTCGGCGTCGGTGAGCTCCGTGTAGGCCGGCATGACGAAGTGCGAGCGCTCGAATCCCGGAACCCGGTAGGCGCCGGGATCGCGGATGCTCTCCCGCACGTAGGCCTCCGGCGTCGTCGCGTGGCCCGTGTAGCCCGGATCGTGGATGCGGTGCGCGGCGTTCACGTGCAGGCTGTCGTGGTTCGGGCCGAAGATGCCGGCCGTCCCGGCGAGCGTGTTGCGGTGGCAGGTTCCACAGTAGTTGGCCCGGTACACGCGGATCCCCTCCGCGACCGCGGGCGGAACGGCCGGCATGGTCCAGGTGTCCGCTCCGGGCCCCGCGCCGGCGGAGCTCTCCATCGCCTGCGCCTCGCCCCGGGGCTTCGACTGGCACCCCGCGACGACCAGGAGCAGCCCGGCGGCGAGCCACAGCGACGCGGTCCGCCCTCGCTCCACCCTCCGCGGCCGCCCGGATCCCACGCGCTCCGGCACGGCTCAGGAACCCACGTCGAGACGGAAGTCGATGGCGCGGCCCATTCCGGGACGGATCATGCGCACGTTCTCGTTGCTGAAGGGATCGTAGAGCAGGTAGCCGTAGCCGCCGTACTCGGCGTCGAAGATGTTGCGGACGGAGAAGCGCGCGCCGAGTCGGCCGACGCGCCACCGCACGGCGGCGTCGAAGCGCGAGCTGCCGGACAGGGCCTGCGTGTTCTCGTCGTCGAGCCACACCCGGCCCATGGCCCGGTGCGTCAGCGTCAGCGACACCGGGTCGGCGACGGCGATGCGGGCCGTCGTCGTGAACGCGCTCTCGGGGATGTTCTTGAGCTGGTGGCCGCGATTCGCCGAAGTCCGGAACACGGCGCGGCCGAGCGTGGCCGCGTGCGTGACCTCGATCCGGCGGGAGAGGACGACGCGCGCCGACAGCTCCGCGCCCGTGTGCCGGCTCGCCACGATGTTGCCGTAGCGGTATGTGAGGAGGTCGAAGTCGATCTCGTCGTCGAGCCACTGCCGGTAGGCGGAGAGCGAGAGCTCGGCGTAGGGCCCGCCGCCCAGCGGGAGGCGCTGGTAGACGCCCGCCTCGACCGCGGTGGAGCGCTCCGGCCGCAGCTCGCCGTTCGAGATGCTGATCGTCTGGCCGGGCGCCCCGGTCGGGATGGCGCGCACGTCGAACAGCTGGTCCAGCGTGGGCGCTTTGAACGCCCGGGTCCAGGACAGGTAGACGTTGCCCGGGCTCGCGGGGTCCTCCCGGTAGGCGAGGTTCGCGCCGACCCGCGGCGACCACTGGTGGAACGAGCGCGACGCTTCCGCAGCGGGCGCTTCGTCCCTCGGCAGCACGGCGTCGAACCGCATCCCGCCGACGAGCCGGAGCCGCTCGACGGGCGAGCCGCTCAGCTCGCCGAACAGGCCGAGCTTCCACTCGTGTCCGTCGCCCGAGGTCAGGAGCGTGCCCGTCCCGGGCATGGTGTAGCGGGTCCGGAACGAGGTGCCCTCCGCCTCGGCGCCCAGGTGGAGCAGGGCGGGACCGAGCGGCTCCGCGAGCTGCGTGCGTGCCCACAATCCGACTTCCCGGTCGCTCTGGTCCTGGGTGTCGCCGAAGCTCGGCGTGAGCAGGAGCGTCCGGGTCCGCTGCTGGTCGTACCAGCGCAGGCGGACGGCCCCGTCCAGCCTCGGGCCGTCGGCCCAGCTGTGGCGGCTCCGGATGCTCGCCTCCGCCGTCTCCCGCGTGCGCTCGTCGCCCGCGAAGGCGGGATGGCTGCCGCGCCGGTCGAAGCTGCCGCCGATCTCGGGCACGGGCCCCGGATCCTCGTTGAACCGGCGGCTGAAGGCGAGCCGGCCGGAGAGCCCGTCGGCGCCCGGGGCCTCCGACGGCCCCAGCGAAAGCGACGTCGTCAGCTCGTTCGAGCGGGAGTGCGCGCGGAAGCCCTCCTCGCGGTCGTAGTCGACCGTCGCGTCCAGCGCTCTCGAGCCGAGCTCCGAGCCGGCCGCGGCGTGGAGGCCCGCGCCGCTCCAGGACGAGACGGAGATCGCCGTCCGTCCGGCGAGCCCGCCGCGCGGGGCCGCGCGCCGGGTCACGACATTGATGACGGCGCCGAGCGCGGCGTCCCCGTAGGAGACGGAGGCCGAGCCGCGCAGGACCTCGATCCGCTGGACGTCCTCCAGCGGGATCCGGCTCCACTCGACCAGCCCGGTCCGGCCGTCGTTCGCGGGCACGCCGTCGATGGTGAGCAGCACGTAGGAGGTCTCGCCTCCGCCGAAGAAGCCGCGCGCGATCGCGATCGGCTGGCGCCCGGAGCCGTCCTGCTCGACGAACAGGAGGCCGGGCACGCTCTCCAGCGCCTGGGCCAGAGTCGTCGCGGGGAGCGCGTCCAGGTCGGCGCGCGTGAGCAGGCTGGTCGCCGCGACCGTGCCGCGGAGCGCGGTCGCGTAACGGTCGGCCACGACCACCAGCTCGTCCAGCCGGTAGGGCTCGGGCGGCGCCGAGTCGGGCCGCGCCTGCGCGAGGGCGGTCGCGGGCAGAGCCAGGAGGGTCGCCGTTCCGAGGAACGGGAGGATCCGAGTCGACCGATGCGGCATGCCTGTGGGCTCTCCCGGGAAGAGGTCGGGTGGTCGCACGCCGAGCGTGGTTGCGCTCGAACGGGGTTTCGCGTGCCAAAGTCTAACTTTAGGGCCTCCTAATGCCAAGACCGTCCCCGCCGCGCCCGCTTCGACCCGCTGAGCCCGCCGACGCGACCGGAGTGCGCCGCAAGGTCTCAATGTCGGCGGGAGGCCGCCCGTCGCACGGGTCGTTCGTCTACTGGATTCGGGTTTCCACCGCGACGGACGATCCGTGGGCCGCAGACGCGCTCGGTCCCTCTCCCGCGAGGTCCCTCGGAGCCGTATGTGTGCCGCATTCCCGGCTGCGAGAGGAAAGCCTGTCCCCCTCGACGATCTCCGCGTGCGGGTGTCTCATTCAGTGAACCGATTGAACCGGGCCAGCCTGCTCCGCACGGCCGCCGCTGCGGTCCTCGCGCTGCTGGCCGCGTGCTCGGGCGGCGTGTCCGGGGGCGCGCAGCGGGGCGGTGCCGAGGATCCGGCCCGGGCCCTCCTGGAGGCCGACCGGGCCTTCGCCGCGGCGTCCGCGGAGCGCGGCGCCGCGGCATGGGCCGCAGCGTGGGCGGCCGATGGGCTCATGGTCCGGGGCGACGGGAAGCTCGTTCGCGGACCGACAGCGGTCCGTGAAGCCATGGCACCGCTGCTCCGTCGCTCGCCGGCGAGCTTCCACTGGGAGCCGACGGAGGCGGCGATCCTGTGGCCCGACAGCCTCGGCTATACGATCGGGCGGTGGTGGATCGAGTCGGAGACCGAGGACGCCGGTCCCGCCGGTCACTACCTGACGGCCTGGGTTCGACGGGACGGGGCGTGGAAGATCGCGCTCGATGCGCCGCTCTCCGCGTGCCGCGACGCGCCGGGCGCGCGCGCCTTCGACTTCTGGCTCGGAGCGTGGAGCGTGGACCAGCGGGTCCGGGCGGGCGACAGGTACGAGCGTTACGCGGCGACGGACCGGGTGACCCCGACGCGGCAGGGGTGCGTCGTCGCCGAGGCGTGGCGCGGCACGGTCCGCTTCCCGTGGGCCGCCATGCCGGAGCCGAAGGCGCTCCACGGCGCCAGCCTCCGGCTGTTCGATCCCCGGAGCGGTGACTGGACCATCTTCTGGATCGATGACCGGTCCGGCCGCTTCGGACGCCCGTTCACCGGCCGCTTCGAGGGCCGGATCGGCGACTTCTTCCAGGACCGGGCCACGGAGGGTGCGCCCGCGCGCCGCATCCGCTTCCGGGACGACGGCGGCACGGCGGACTGGGAGCTCGCCGTCCGGACCGGCCCCGAGGGCTGGACGCCGATCTGGACGATGCGCTTCACGCCGCGCTGAGCGCTCCGTGCGGTCGCGGGTGTTGCCCCGTACGCCGGCCGGCGACCATCCTCGGGTGTCACTCTCTTCGACACGAGATGCCCGTCACCGGAGGCTCGCCGTGCGCTCGCCCGCTCGCATCGTCCTTCCGTCCGCCCTCCTCCTCGTCCTCGCCGCGCTGCCGTCTCCGCGGAGCCTGGCTGCGCAGAGCCCCGACTCGACCCGCATCGTGTGGGACACGTGGGGCGTGCCGCACGTCTACGCGCCCACCGACAGTGCGATGGGCTACGCCTTCGGGTGGGCCCAGGCCGAGGAGCACGGCGACGCCATTCTCCGCCTGTACGGCCTCGCTCGCGGGCGGGGGGCGGAGTACTGGGGGAATCAGTACGCGGCCTCCGACCGGCTGGTCCGGGCGCTCGGGCTGCCGGCACTCGGGGCCGCACAGGTCGACAGCCTGCCCCCGCACCTCCAGATCTACGTGGCCGCGTTCGCCGCCGGCATCGACGCGTACGCGCGTACCCACCCCGACGCGATCTCCGACTCGCTGGCCGTCGTGCTGCCGGTGACGCCGGGGGACGTGCTGGCGCACGAAGACCGCATCCAATTTACCTTCGTGGCGCTGACCGGGAGCGGGACGCCCGTGGTCGACTTCGCCGGCCTTCCGGCCCGGAAGGCCGGCGGTGCGGCGCCCGGATCCAACACGTGGGCCATCGGGCCCGCCCGGTCCGCCGACGGGCACGCCATGCTGCTCCAGAACCCGCATCTTCCCTGGAACGTCGACTTCATGCACTTCACCGAGGCCCAGCTCACCTCCCCGGCGGGCGAGCTGTACGGGGCCACGCTCATCGGGCTTCCGGAGATCGCCATCGGCTTCAACGCGGACCTGGGCTGGTCCCACACGGTGAACACGATCGACGCCCTCGACACCTATCGGCTGCGGCTCGCACCCGGCGGCTACCGTTGGGAAGGGGGCGTGCAGCGCTTCGAGACTCGTCCGGACACGCTCAGGATCAAACAGACGGATGGAACGGTGCGGCGCGAGCCGATCACGCTGCGGCGTTCCGTGCAGGGGCCGGTCCTCGCGATGGGCGACAGCACGGCCCTGGCCGTCCGGACGCCGGCACTGTCGGGCGGCCTCGCGCTTCGGGAGTGGTGGGACATGGGCCGAGCGCACGACCTGGCGTCCTTCCAGGCGGCGCTGCGCGAGATGGGCCTCCCGATGTTCAATGTCTCCTATGCCGACCGGGACGGGCACATCCTCTACTTCTTCGCGGGGCGGGTGCCCCGGCGGTCGCACGGCGACTTCGCCTATTGGCAGGAGGATCTGCCGGGCGACTCGGCGGCCGACATGTGGCACGGCATCCTTTCGTTCGACTCTCTGCCCCGGCTCGTCGACCCGCCCTCCGGCTTCATCCAGAACTCGAACTCGCCGCCATGGTTCGCGACGCTGCCGCAGGCACTTCAGCCCGGCGAGTATCCCGCCTACCTGGCGCCGGTGTCGCTCAACGTGCGGGAGGAGGAGGCGCTGTCGTTGCTGGAGGCGGACAGCAGCATCAGCTACCAGGAGCTGATCCGCATGCACTACGCGAACCACGCGCACCTGACCGACCTGGTGCTCCCCGACCTCCTGCGGGCCGCGCGCGGCTCGGGCGACTCGCTGGCGGAACGCGCGGCCGGCGTGCTGTCGCGGTGGAACCGTGCCGTGGACGCGGACAGCCGCGGCGCCGTCCTGTTCGACGCCTGGATCCGGCGGGCGCTCCGGCAAGGGAAGGCGGCGACGTTCTTCGCGCACCCCTGGCGGCCCGACGCACCCCTGTCCACGCCCTCCGGGCTCGCCCGGCCGGCGGCCGCGGTCGCGACGCTGGATTCGGCGGCTCGGAAGGTCGAGTCCCGGTACGGGTCGCTGGACGTCTCGTGGGGAGCGGTGCACCGGCTGGGCGACCGGGCGGGGAGCGGCGCCGTCGGGAGCCCGCTGGGCGTATTCCACGTCCTGTGGTGGGTCCCCACGAAGGGGAAGAAGACCATGTACCCCGAGGGCGGCGACAGCTGGGTGGCCGTGATCGACTTCGCCCCGGACGGTCCTCACGCGCGCGCGCTGCTCACCTACGGCAACTCGACGCGGCCCGGCTCGCCCCACGACCGGGACCAGCTCTCGCTGGAGGCGGAGCAGCGGCTGCGCCCCCTGTGGCTCACCCGGGCGCAGGTCCGAGCGCACGCGGAGAAGGTCGAGGTGCCCGGAGCGGGCGGAGGCTGAGCCGGGCCACCTCGCCACGCGCCGGGAGCGCACCACGCCTCACCGCGCGCGGTGAGTACGACGTGCCGGTGCAGGGTGCGGGCGGGGATGGGTGTGGGCTTGACTATACCGACCGGTCGGTTTACTATGCTCCCATGATGATCAGGACCCCAGGCAGCCACGAGGACGGATCCCGGACTGCGGCCTCCGCCGAGCCGGCCCCCTCCGCGCGCCCGAGCCGCGGCGACGCCACGCGGGAGAAGCTCCTCGCCTCCGGGCACGACCTCATGCTGGCGCGTGGCTACTCCGCCACCTCCGTCGACGACATCTGCTCGGCATCCGGGGTGAGCAAGGGGAGCTTCTACCACTTCTTCGACAGCAAGGAGGGGTTCGGTCTCGCGGTACTCGAGGCCTTCCACCGGGAAGGCGTGGAGCGGGTGCGCGCGGGGGGCTACGTGCGCATCGAGGACCCGGTCGAGCGCCTGCGGGGCTTCTTCGACCACCTGGAGGCGATCGCGCCCGAGTTCTGGGCGGAAGGCTGCCTGCTCGGGACGTTCGCCGCCGAGCTGGGCGAGACCAGTCCGGCCATCCACGCCAGGGTGGCGGAGCTGTTCGACGAGCTGGTGGCCCGGCTCACGCCCGTCTTCCTGGCCGTCGTCCTGGACGAGGAGGAAGCGGCCGCGCTCGCGGAGGAGACGCTCGTGGTGATCGAGGGCGCCGTCATCATGGCGCGCGCCCACGACGATCCCGCCCGCATCGCCACCGGCATCCGGCGCTACAGGATTTCGCTCGAGGCCCGCATTCCCGAGCTGTCGCGGGCCTCGTAGACCACTCGACCTCGATAGGAGGGAGATGCCATGTCCGAAGGCTGGAGCCTCGAGGGAAGCTACTTCGAGACCTGCAACTGCGAGTCCGCCTGCCCGTGCGTGTTCCTGAGCCCGCCGACCGAGGAGGACTGCACGGTGCTCCTCGCCTGGCACGTGGACGAGGGCGGCTTCGGCGACGTGGCGCTGGACGGGCTCAACGTGGCGCTGGCCGTGGACAGCCAGGGGCACATGGCGAAAGTGCCGTGGAAGGCGGCCCTCTACCTGGACGAGCGGGCCACCGAGGCGCAGCGCCAGGCGCTCACCACGATCTTCGCGGGCCAGGCCGGCGGCCATCCCGCGCGTCTCGCGCAGCACATCGGTGAGGTGCTCGGCGTCGCGGCGGTGCCGATCGAGTACGAGGCGGAGGGCCGGAGCCGCTCGGTGCGGGTGGGGGACGTGGCCGAGGCCGCCATCCACGCCATCGACGGTCCCGAGGGCGACGTGACGATCAGTGGCCACCCGCTCTGCATCGCGCCCGGATTCCCGGCGGTTGCCTGCCGCTCGGACGGCATGCGCTACCAGGACCACGGGTACGACTGGGAGCTTTCGGACCGCACCGGCTTCTACTCGCCCTTCCGGTATGCCGCCGACTGAGGCCCGAATCGCCGGGCCGGAGGAAGTAGCTCGGGCGGGGCGGGGCGGGCGGCCGCTCCGGCGCCCGGGGCCGGTCCTCCCCCTCGACCGGGCGGTCGTCCTGGCGGGGCTGGTCGCCGTCACGCTGCTCGCGGCGCTCGTGGTGGGCGGGCTAGGAAGCCGCATGGGCCGTCCGGGCTCGCCGCTGTTCGTCCCCGCCATCGGCTCCTGGAGCCTGGCCCAGGTGGGCGTCGTGGCGCTGATGTGGAGCGTGATGATGGTCGCCATGATGACGCCCTCCACCATGCCGATGGCGATCACCTTTTCGAACCTGGAGCGGCGGCGGAACGGGGCGGCGCCATGGGCGGCGACCGCGGCCTTCCTGGGCGGCTATCTGCTCGTGTGGACCGCGTTCAGCGTGGGGGCGGCGCTGGTCCAGTGGGGCCTGCGCTCGGCGGCGCTCATGGGTCCGGGGATGCGCACGGCCAGTCCGTGGCTGGGGGGCGCTCTCCTCCTGGGGGCCGGCGTGTTCCAGTTCTCCTCGGCCAAGGACGCCTGCCTGCGTCACTGCCGCACGCCGGTCGGCTTCCTCCTGTCGGAGTGGCGTGAGGGTCCGTCCGGGGCGGTGCGCATGGGGATGGGCCACGGCGCCTACTGCGTGGGCTGCTGCTGGCTCCTCATGGCGCTCATGCTCGTGGCCGGGGTCATGAACGTGGCCTGGTGCGCGGCGCTGGCCGTCCTCGTCCTGGCCGAGAAGGCGCTTCCCGGGGGTCGGAATCTCGCCCGCGTGTCCGGCGTGGGCCTGGCCGTGTGGGGCACGGTGCTCATGGTGGGCGCCCTGTAGAGCGAAGTCGAGAGCGTCGTCGACGACCAGGTGCCGTTCCTGGAGCGCGGCGTCCGCGTGATCGACGTGATCGACTACGACTACGGGCCCAGGGACGCGATGCACCGCGACGGGTGGCACCACACGCTCGAGGACACACCGGACAGGGTGTCGGCGAAATCGCTGCAGGTGGTGGGGGACGTCGCGGTGAAGCTCGTGACCGGAGGCTGAGGGCGGCCGATCCGGACGCTGGTCCCGGAAGCCGGCGGGGTCAGCCTCGCCGCGACCCGCCCGCGATCCGGGGGGCGTCGTCGGCCGCGCCGAACGTCTCCCCGGTCTGGAGCGCGCGCTGGAACGCCTGCTCCTCCTCCACCCGCGACAGCGCCTTCTCCAGCCCGTCCAGCCGGTCGCGGAGCTCCTCGAGCTCGCGCCGGGCGTCCGGGTCGGCCGGCTCCTTGCCGGGCCCGGCCGAGTGCATCAGGGCCTCGGCCAGGGGTTCCACGATGCGCTTTCCGATCAGCGCCACCAGCGGGATGCTGAGGGCGATGATCGGTATCAGAGTGCCGCCGTCAAAGTGCATGAAAGGTTCCGCTTCAGGTCCGGGCCGAACGGATCGTCGAGGCCGCTCGTTCGAGGATGTCGCATACACGGTCTCCGAGGTCCGGGTCCTCGCGCACGGCCCGGAACGCCGCGCTCACGACCCGGCTCACGGCCATGGCGACGGGGACCGTGCCGGCGCTGAGCACGTCGCCCCATTCCTGCCACCTGTCGGCCCGCTCCCAGATGGCTTCGATCCGCTCGCTCTCGGCCTCGACCTCGCGCCGGCCGGAGTCCGTGAGCGTGTAGACCGTCTTCCCCTCCGCCCGCTCCCCGACGATGAGTCCCTCGTCCTCGAGCTGCTGGAGGACTGGATAGACCGTGCCCGCGCTGGCCGAGTACAGTCGGCCCGAGCGCTCCTCGAGCTGGCGCATGAGGCCGTAGCCGTGCGACGGGTGGTCGGAGAGGAGGGAGAGGAGCGCCAGCCGCACCTCGCCCGACTGGAAGAAGGGCGGACGGGTGCCGCTCCGTCCGTGACGGCTCCACTGGCCCCACCAGTTGCTCCAGTCCATGCCCCAGGGGGGCCGCGACATCGGTCCGCTCCGTCGTCAGGGTGTGTCCGACATATCGTACGATAACGTAGAATGTATCGTGCGATAGGTCAACGGACCGAGCAGGTGTGCGACTAAACGCACCAGGGTCGCCCGACGTCCATACGGATGTGAGCGGGCGTTCCCGAATCGCGGGTGGGAGGTTCCCGATGATGAGACGGTCGGCACCGGTCCTGGTCCTCGTCCTCCTGACGGCTGTGCCCGAGGCTCCGCCCCGGCGGATCCCGAACGACCCGCTCTTCCGGCAACAGCTCAGCTTCTACGCGGCTCCCGGGCCGGCCACCATGCGGCGGCGTTCCAACGGCGCGGGGGTGGACACCGTGCAGGTCGCGCCCGGCGTCACGCTGGATGCGCCGGGAGCCTGGGCCGTCACCACGGGGTCGCGCTCGGTCGTCGTGGCCGTTCTCGATGACGGCTTCTTCTACCGGCACGAGGACATCGCCCCCAACCTCTGGCACAACCCGGGCGAGAGTGGCACGGATGCGCGGGGACTCCCGCGGAGCGCCAACGGCGTCGACGACGACGGGGACGGCTACGTCGACGACGTGATCGGCTGGGACTTCGCCTTCGACGATCCGGATCCGGACCCGTATGTGTTCGACGGCATGGATCGCTCGCGCATCCAGCCCTACCAGCACTCCGCTCCGGCCCTCGGCATCATCGGAGCCGCCGGGGACAACGGCGTCGGCGTGGCCGGCGTCGACTGGAGCGTGTCCCTCATGCTTCTGAAGATCGGCGCGCAGGGGGTTCCGCGCGGCCAGGTCGACACGGCCCGGGTCCGCAGGGCCGCCCTGGCCATCCGATACGCCGCCGACAACGGCGCGAGGATCATCAACTGGAGCGGGTTCGTGGACACGACGGATCCCCGGATCCTCCTGCCGCTCCGAGAGGCGGTCCAGTATGCCGCCGACCGCGGCGTCCTGCTGGTCACCGGGGCGGGAAACGACGCCCGGGACCTGGACGACGACGCCAACTGCCTCTATCCGCAGTGCTTCGACCTGCCCAACCAGATCCGCGTCGCCCAGGTCGGCTTCGACGGACGGCTGTATCGCTACTCGGTCGGTGGCCAGCTTCGGGGCTCGAACTACGGCGCGCGCCGGGTCGAGATCGCCGCCCTCGGCCAGAATTTCACCACCGCCCTGCGCGACAACCTGTCCACGTACGCGGTGTCCGACGGGACGTCGAACGCCGGCCCCGTGGTGGCGGGCGTGGCCGCGCTCGTCCTCTCGGTCCGGCCGGACCTGGACGCGGTGGCGCTCAAAGAAGTCCTCCTGGACAGCGCCACGCCGCTCCCGGCGCTCCGGGGGCGCGTCGCCTCGGGTGGCGTGGTGAACGCCGCCCGGGCGGTGAAGCTCGCCCTCGAGCGCTGAGCTGGGCCGCGGCGCCCGCGGGCGGATGCCCCGGACGCGCTACGCCCCCATCCCCTCCATCATCTCCCGCTGCATCTCCAGCAGCTCGTCGATGCCCGCCCGGGCCAGGTCCAGGAGCCGGTCCAGCTCGTCCCGCGCGAAGGGGGCGCCCTCGGCGGTGCCCTGCACCTCGACCAGGCGGCCGTCCTCGAGGGCGACCACGTTCATGTCCACGTCGGCCGTCACGTCGCGCTCGTAGTCCAGGTCGAGCCACGGCTCGCCGCCCACGATCCCGACGCTGATGGCGGCGACCCGGGACTGGAGGGGGTTCCGGTCCACGGCTCCCGCTTCGACCAGACCCTCCAGCGCCTGCCACAGGGCCAGGCAGCCGCCGGTGATCGAGGCGGTGCGCGTGCCGCCGTCGGCCGCCAGCACGTCGCAGTCGATGATCACGGTGTGCTCGCCCAGCGCCCCGAGGTCCACCGCGGCCCGCAGGGAGCGGCCGATGAGACGCTGGATCTCCTTGGTCCGGCCGCCGGCGCCGCTCCGCTCGCGGGGGGTGCGCCGGGCGGTGGAGCGGGGGAGCATGGCGTACTCGCCGGTCACCCACCCGCCGCGGCCCTCGCGCCAGGCCGGCACGCCCTCCTGGACGGTGGCGGCGCACAGGACGCGCGTGCGCCCGGCCTCGATGAGGCAGGAGCCCTCGGCGAAGGGGGCGGCTCCGAGCTCGAGGCGGACGGGCCGGAGCTCGGAGGAGGTGCGGGGCGGCGTCGGGTCGGTCATCGGGTCTCCTGTCTGGCGTTCGGGTGCCTTGCCGGGCTATCAGTGTAACCTCTCGGGCGAGCTCGGGGCCGGTTCACGCCGCCTCGCGCTCCCCCCGCCGGCCGATCGGGCCGTCACTCGACCTGGAGGGAACACTGATGAAGACACGCTGGGGATGGTGCATCGCCGTGACGGCCGGACTGGTGATGGCGGGCACGATCGCGACGCCGCCGGCCGCGCTCCGCGCGCAGGAGAAGGCCGCCAAGCACCTGGACATCCCGACCGTGGCGGCGCGGCCGGAGGACGTGGCCTCGCCCGACGCGCTGGTGAAGGCGGACCTCGCCTCGATCTCCGGGGACGTCGGCGTCCCGCGTCAGTGGGGCCGCGACCTCTCCCTGTACGACGAGCACGCCTACTTCGTCTCGGCCGAGAAGGACCCGAAGACGGGCAAGATCGTGCTGGAGAAGGCGACCCCCAGGGAGTACGCGGAGCGGAACGACGCCGGTCTCGTGTCGACCGGCTTCATGGAGCACGAGATCGCACACAAGACGTACCGCTTCGGGAACGTGGCGACGGTCGTCAGCAGCTACGAGACCCACGTCGGGAAGACCGGCTCCGTCGCGCGCGGCGTCAACATCTACCAGACCTACTTCGACGGAAAGCGCTGGTGGATCCTGTCGATCGTGTGGGATTCGGAGCGCCCCGACAACCCGATCCCGGCGGACCTGCTGCAGAAGTCGTAGCGGCGGCGGTGCCCCCCGTGCCGGCCCCCCTGGTCCGCTTCGCGGGGCTGGTGGACGGGGGCCGGTACTGGGAGAGCCACGAGGTGCTGGAGGAGGCGTGGCGGCGGACCGGGAGCGCCTTCTACCAGGGCCTCATCCTGTACGCCAGCGCCTTCGTGCACGCCCGGCGCGGCACGCCGCACGGGATCGTGGCCCAGCTCGACAAGGCCGAGGAGATCCTGGCGAGCTACCCGCCGGCCTACCTGGGCGTCGATGTCGAGGCCCTTCTCCGCCACGCCCGCGACACCCGCCGCCGGGTCCAGGCGCGGCGCTCCACCCGGGAGGCGGACCGCGGCACGGACTGGGGCGAGGTGGTGGAGTGGCCGCGCCTCGATCTGGACCCGGGCCGGGTGCGGGGCGACGAGCCGGAGTTGGGCGGCGCCTGACCGTCAGGCCGGCCGCGCCCTCCGGTACTGGGCCGGCCACTCCACCTGGGCCCCGAGCTCCGAGGCCGCCAGCAGCGCCCAGTGCGGCTGGCGCAGGTGCTCGCGCGCCAGGAACACCATGTCGGCCCGGCCGTCCGCCACGATGGCCTCGGCCTGCTCGGCTCCGGTGATCATCCCCACGGCGCCCGTCGGGATCTCCGCCTCCCGCCGCACGCGCTCGGCGAAGGGCACCTGGAAGCCCGGCCCCACCGGGATGTTCACGCCGGGCACGAGCCCACCCGACGAGCAGTCCACCAGGTCCACGCCCCGCTCCCCGAGGAGCCTGGCGAACTCCACCGATTGGTCGGCATCCCAGCCCCCCTCGGCCCAGTCGGTGGCCGAGATGCGCACGAACAGGGGGAGCTCGTCGGGCCACGCGGCCCGGACCGCCTCCACCACCTCCAGCGGGAAGCGCACGCGGTGCTGGAACGAGCCGCCGTAGCGGTCCTCGCGGCGGTTGGAGAGGGGCGAGAGGAACTCGTGCAGCAGGTAGCCGTGCGCGGCGTGGATCTCCAGGAGGCGGAAGCCGGCCAGGAGCGCCCGCTCGGCCGCGGTCACGAACCCCTCGACCACGCGCATCAGCCCTGCCTCGTCCAGCGCGCGGGGTGTCGGGTAGTCGTCGGAGAAGGGGAGGGCGCTCGGCGCGACCACGTTCTCCCAGCCGCCCTCCTCGACCGGCACCCGCCCGTGACCGTCCGCCCACGGCCGATAGGTGCTCGCTTTCCGCCCGGCGTGCGCCAGCTGCATGCCCGGCACCGCGCCCTGCGCCTCCACGAAGGCGGCGATCCTCCGCAGGACCGGCACGTGCCCGTCGTGATAGATTCCCAGGTCTTCGGGACTGATCCTCCCTTCGGGAAGGACGGCGGTCGCCTCGGTCATCACCAGCCCGGCGCCGCCCACGGCGAACGAGCCCAGGTGGACCAGGTGCCAGTCGCGCGCGTGGCCGTCGTCGCTCGAATACTGGCACATGGGGGAGACCCCCACGCGGTTGCGCAGGGTCACGTCACGGATCGGCAGCGGCTCGAAGAGCATGGACCTCGGTCGGGTTCGGGTGTCGCGCCGCGTGGCGAAGCTGTCGTCCCCGGCGCCCCGCCGCGAGGGCGATCCGCCGTCGGGGACCGCCACCCCGGGGCCCGTGCAGGTTCCATGCTGAAAGAGCCACGGGAGCGGGAGCCCGGGTCGGTCCCGGCCGAAGGGTCCGCCGTCTTCGATCCGGCGATGCGGCTCCCGTACCTGTTCATCTCTTGCAGTCGGCTGACATTGTTTCCGTCGTATGCCGTACCCGCATGGGACACCGCGGGACGTTTCGCGCCCCTTACTCCGTTGTCTCGAAACCTCCTGGACCCATGCGCTCCCCGGCGGGCACGCGAGGCCCGGCGCTTGCCCCTGTGCTGCGGCTCGGCGCCCGGCGAACGCCGGGGTCGACGACTGTGGACACGGACGGAGGACAGCCATGGGACGCAGCTTCGTGAGATCGCTGGTGTGCGCGGGAAGCATCGCGGCGCTGGCCGCCGCTTGCAGCGGCACAACCGGCCCGAACGGCACGGGGGCGGTCTCGCTGTCGCTGGCCACGGGCAGCGGTACGGTGTCGCCGGACGTCCGCCCGTCGTTCAGCCTCACCCAGACAAACGGGTCGAACTCGCTGGTCATCGACAGCGCCATGGTCGTCCTCCGCAAGATCGAGCTGGAGGCGCAGGACGGAACGTGTCCGGGCACCGGGAGCCCGACGGAAGGCGACGGCTGCGAGGAGTTCGAGGCCGGTCCGGTGCTGGTCTCCCTGCCGCTGGACGGGACGGTCGACCAGGCCGTGTCCGTCAACGCGCCGGCCGGCACGTACGACAAGCTCCAGTTCCAGGTCCACGCCCCGACCGCCGACTCGGCCGACCAGGCGTTCGTGACGGACCACCCGGCCTATGACAGCGTCTCGCTCCGGGTGGTGGGGAGCTACAACGGCAATCCCTTCACCTTCACGTCCCACCTGGACGCGGAGCAGGAGGTCGAGCTCAATCCGGCGCTCGTAGTCGACGGGAGCTCCACCAGCACGAACGTCACCCTGCACGTGGACGTCTCGACCTGGTTCGTGGCGCCCGACAGCAGCCTGATCGATCCCTCCACGGCCCTCCGCGGCCAGCCCAACCAGGGCGTCGTGACGGCCAACATCGAGCACTCGATGCACGCCTTCGAGGACGACAACCACGACGGCGAGGCGGACCACTAGGGACGACGGCTTCGCCCGGCCTCGGAGCGCGCGCTCACTCCGGAATCGGGCGGGATGCCGCCCGCTCGACCTCGACCAGCCAGTTGGCGACCAGCACGAGCTCGGTGGTGGTGTCCTTGCGTGGGCCCAGCAGGAGGAGCTCGCGGCGGCCGTCGGGCGAGAGGTCGTGCGACCAGCCGGCCACGTTCAGATACGGTCCCTCGAACAGGACCCGCGGGGCCCCGATCTCGATGTCCTCGCCGATCGAGACGGCTGCCTGAAGCCAGCGCTGGCCGCTGCGGTAGACGAGGGCATCGCCGTCCGGCATCCACACGGCTTCCTCCCCGCCGTTCGGGCTGACGCGGCGTGGCTCATCCAGGCGGTCCACCCGGGCCACGTACACCTCAGACCGGGCGCTCGTCCGATTGTCGGTGAACGCCAGCCAGCGTCCATCCGGCGAGAACCGGTAGAAGGCGTACGCTCCCCGGCGGACCTCGGCCCGCACGTCGATCGCCGTCGGGGGAGCGACGATCCAGCCGCTGTCGAGGTCCGCCGCGACCGAGCGCCCGTCCGGGGACGGCTCCACGAAGACGACACCCCGGAGGAGGGTGTCCCGGTCGTCGGGACGGCGGAGCGACTGACGCACCATCACGCCTCCGGCGTGAGCGTTCCCCCGGCCGCTCCCGCCGACGACCACGCTCCGACCGTCCGGCCACCACGTGGACACGTTGCCGACAATGCCCTCGAACGGGACCCGCTCCCCGGCTCCGGTCCCTACATCCAGCACCCACAGCTCCGACGGGGTCGAGGGAGGTCGGCGCACCGCGAGGATGCGGTCTCCGTCGGGGGAGAGCTCGAAGGCCCCGTAGTAGTCGGCCGGCAGCGGGAGGGTGTCGACCGTCCCCGTGGCGTGGTCGACCCACACGAACCGGCTCCTGCGCAGGTTGGCGCCCGGCGCGTACACGAAGGTGCCGCCCCGGGAGACGGCCAGCTGTGCCCCTCCTTCGGCCGCCTCGAGCCGGATCCTGCTCATCAGGGGGACGGGAGGGTCCTGGATGCGGAGATGCTCCAGGTCGAAGGGAAGCACGACGAGGACGCCGTCTCCGGTGACGTAGGCGATGTGCCCGCTCTGGAGGTACTCCGCGTTCCTCCCGTACAGCAGGTCGGAGAGGCTCGCCGAGTCCCGGGGAACGACTCCGCCTCGCGTCAGGACGTAGCGCCGGCCCGTACGCAGGGAGACGAGGGACAGGGTGCGGTCGGTGGCCCCATGCAGGAGCCAGTCGCCCGGGAGGAGCTGGGGATCGAGAAGGCGGCGCTCGGGCTGCCAGCGGGTCGGTCTGGAAGGTCCCCCCGAGCCGGGCACCCGGCTGAGGCGTCCCCCCTGGCGGTCGGCGACGAGGATGTCCCCATCCGGACTCCAGCAGCCGCCGGTGGGCTCGCTGACCGCGGCCAGGGTGATCACCCGCCCTCCCGCCACCGAGACCTTCTTGAGGCTGGTCGCCGTGAAGAAGGCGATCCAGGCTCCGTCCGGTGAGAAGAAGGGCTGGTAGGCCCCTTCGGTGCCGGGCAGGGCACGGACGTCCATGCGGTCCAACTCGCGTACGAACAGCGCGGTGGTGCCGGCGCGCCGGGCGACGTACGCCAGCCTCGCCCCGTCGGGGGAGATGGCCAGGGCCGTTCGGCCCACCCCGAGCGGGGCGACGCCGACGAAGGCCAGGGCCGCGGAGTCGGGCAGGAGAATGCTGGCCCGTCGTACCGCGGCTCCTTCTCCGGCGAGTGCGGGGGCGGAGTGCGCGAGACCCGGCGGGTCTTCGGCGGGCCGGCTCCGGACTGCACGGATCCCGGGTCCGGTCAATCCGAGGAGCCCCGCCAGGAGGAGGAGCTCGGGACCGCTCACGCGCTGCCGACCCCTCTCGCCGTGGTACCAGGCCAGGACCAGGGTGATGAAGAGTCCACACGCGAGGAGGACGGAGACGCCGCGCTGCAGGCCGCCGGACCAGCCGAACGGACCTGCAAGCACGGCCACTACCTGCAGCGCCAGCCAGGCTCCCGCCAGGTAGGCGAGGGACCACTGGACGATCTTTCGGCGCCTCAGCTCCTCGAAGGTACTCACGATCCCCTCGGCAGGCCGGAGGCAGCACCACCCATACACCTGAAAGTAAGGTCGCGTCGGCGCACGACGGAAGCAGGAAACCGGTTCCCCGCGGCCCGGCAACCACGCGCCAGGGAACGCGTCTTCGCGATCCCGGGGCGAGCCCCCCACAAGCGAAACCGGGAATCTCCCGACAGACAGTGACCCGGTCGAACTACACGCTGAGCACCCGGGAGAAGGGAACAGCGTTCAGCCGCCGGTCGGGCGAGTCGGGAGGACCTTGAACAGCAGCGCATTCCACTCCGCGGCGGCGCGCCGGGCGTGCAGCGTCGGGCACGCCCGGTGAACGCCCTTCTCCTGTATCCGCCGTTTCCGGACACGTTCTGGAGCTTCAAGCACGCCCTCGCGTTCACGGACCGCGACGCGCTCCTCCCCCCGCTCGGCCTGCTCACCGTCGCGGCCCTCCTTCCGGACTCGTGGAGCCTCCGTCTGGTCGACCTGAACGTCGAACCCCTGACCGACCGGGAGCTGGCCTGGGCGGACCTGGCCCTGGTCGGGGGGATGCAGGTGCAGGAGGATTCGGCCCGGCGGCTGATCGAGCGCTGCAAGGGTGCGGGGCTGCCCGTCGTCGCCGGGGGTCCGCTGTTCGCCTACGATCACGAGCGCTTCGAACAGGTCGACCACTTCGTCCTGGGCGAGGCGGAGGTCTCGCTCCCGCCCTTCCTGGACGACCTGGCCGCGGGACGTGCCCGGCGGCTCTACCGGCCTTCGGCCCTTCCGGAGCTGGCGGCCTCACCCATCCCGAGGTGGGACCTCGTGACGCCGGGTCGCTACGCGTCGATGGCCGTCCAGTACTCCCGGGGCTGCCCGTACGGATGCGAGTTCTGCAATGTCACGGCGCTGTTCGGGCGCCGGCCGCGCATCAAGCCGGCCGCGCGCCTCCTGGCCGAGCTCGACCGACTGTACGGGCTCGGCTGGCGCGGGCCGGTGTTCTTCTCCGACGACAACCTGATCGGCAACCGGCGGCACGTGAAGGAGGATCTCCTGCCGGCCCTCATCGAGTGGAAGCGGGGAAAGCGGGGGATGCCGTTCTTCACCCAGGCCTCCGTGAACCTCGCCGACGACGCGGAGCTTCTGGGCCAGATGAGGGAGGCCGGCTTCACCACCGTGTTTCTGGGCATCGAGACGCCCGAGGAGGCCGCGCTCCTCGAGGTGAACAAGAAGCACAACCTGGGGCGGGACCTCGCCGGGGACGTCCGCACGATCCACCGCGCCGGCCTCCAGGTGCAGGCGGGCTTCATCGTGGGCTTCGACAGCGACACGCCCTCGGTGTTCGAGCGCCAGCGATCCTTCATCCAGCGCACCGGCATCGTCACGGCGATGGTGGGCATGCTGCAGGCACCCCCCGGCACGCGCCTGCGGGATCGGCTCGAGCGCGAGGGCAGGCTCACCGGCGGCATCACCGGAGACAACGTGGACGGGACCACGAACATCCTGCCCCGGATGGGGCTCGAGGCCCTGCGGTCAGGGTATCGGGCGCTGGTGGACGACCTCTACTCGCCGGCGACCTTCTACGAGCGCGTTCGGAGCTTCCTCCAGGTGTACGATCCGCCGGCCGTCCGGACCCCGCTCACCCTCGAGAGCCTGAAGGGGTTCGTTCGCTCCCTGTACGTCCTGGGCGTGCGGGAGCGGGGCCGCCGACAGTTCTGGCGCCTGGCCGGCTGGGTGCTCACCCACCGGCCTCGGCTCTTCCCCCTGGCCGTCAAGGAGTCCATCTGCGGCCTGCACTTCCGGCGCGTCTCCCGGTGCAGGATCGCCTGACGATGGCCGGCCACCGACTCCGTCGCCGCATCGCGTGCGGCGTCGACGGTCCAGGAGGGGCTCGATGAGAGGCGAGGAGTCCCCGTCCCGCCGGTACCGCAGCCTGCTCCTGACCGCGGCGGGCATGACGTGGGCCCTGGTGACCATGGGCGGGGTGGTGTGCACGACGGGCTCGGGCATGGGCTGCGAGGGCTGGCCGGCGTGCCAGGGGGCGGTCGTGCCGCCTCTCCAGCTTCACGCGGTGATCGAGTACACGCACCGCCTGCTCGCCGTCACGACTTTCCCGCTCGTGCTCGTCGTGGCGATCCTCGCCTGGCGCCGGTACCGCGGCCTCCCGTGGCTGGCGCGGCCCCTGACGGTCGTGATGGTCCTGTTCGTCGCGGTCGCGGCGTTCGGTGCCATGGTGGTCCTCCACGGCCTCCCGGCGTGGGCCGCGGCGCTCGACGTGGGCTCCGCGCTCACGGCCCTGGCCCTCATGGTCGCCGTGGCGGCCGTCGCCTCCGCCCGATCCCGCGCCCGGACGGGAAGCGTCCGCCCGAGCTGGAGCCGGCCCTTCGCCCGCCTCTCGCTGGCCGCGGTCGGGCTCGTGTTCGCGCTCCTGGTGACGGGCGTCCTGGTCGCGGCCCCGCAGTCGATCGCCCGTTGCCTGGGGTGGCCCCTGTACGGGGGCGGCGCGCTGACGGCGGACGTCGCCGGCTGGGGTGGTCCGGTCCGGCACGTGCTCGGCCTGGTCGCGGGCGTGGCGGTCCTCGCCGTCGTCGTCGGAGCGGCCCTCGGCCGGGAGCGTCGTCCTCCCGTGCGGCGCGCCGGCGCGGGGCTCGGGGTGGCGCTCGCGGCCGAGATCTCCGCGTTCGCCGTCCTTCCCGTTCTCGGTTTCCCGGCGCTCCTGCGGGTGGGCTACGTGGCCACCACGGTGGCCGTGTGGGCCTTCCTCGTGCTGGTCGCCGTGCGGGCCGCCCTGCCGGCTCCCGCGGCCGCCACGGCGGGGAGCGCCTCGCGGGCCGAACGAGGCTTCGGGGCCGCCTGAGGCGCCGCGCCGGTCCCCGAATCCGCCGGCAGCGGCCCGCCCGCCGTGCCGGGGCCGCCTTCCCCTACCGCGTGGCCGAGATCGGCTTCTGGCCCCGCGCCTCCAGGGCCGCGTTCACGGCCGCCAGCGGTCCCTTCAGCGTGGCGTCCAGGTCGGCGATGTGGCCGTCCAGCTCCTTCCTCAGCTCTCCGTAGACCCGCACCTCGGCATCGGTGGGCCGGGCGTTCCCCGTCTCGAGGCTCCGGCGCAGCGCCGACAGGCGGTTGTCGAGCCGGATCGGGAAGTTGAGCGGGTCCTCCACGGCCCGGTTCTGGACCTGGTACAGGGCCTCCTCGATGGTGGCCTGGCTCTCGACCAGGGCGTGAGCGGCCTCGGCCAGCCTGGGCGCGGCGCCGCGGGCCGCCTCGATCGCGGCCCCGGCCTCCTGCCGGGTGACCCAGGCCTCGCCCTTGCCGCCGGCGCCGGCCGTGGTGTCGGCGGCCAGGAGGGAGTCCTTGCCCGTCACCGCGGCCAGCCGCTCGACCAGGTGCTTCCGCAGCGCCCTCACCTGGATGACGGCGCGGTTGGCCAGGTCGGTGGCGCCGGCGATCTTCGTGGCCAGGTCGAACTGGGCCTGAAGGTCGGCGGCGGTCACGCCCACCAGCCTGGGGTCCATCTCCAGGCCGAAGCTCCGCGTCTGCGTGTGCCCCTCGGCCGTGAGCCGGACCCGGTAGCGGCCCGGGGGCGCCAGGGGTCCACGGGTGGTGCCGTTCCAGATCACCAGGCCGGGGAACTTCGTGGGCGCGGGGTAGCGGAGGTCCCAGGAGAACCGGTTCAGGCCGGCCCTGGCCGTGGGCGCCGGCGGCGCGCGGTTCCCGTACGCGCTCTCGGCGGTGGAGTCTGGCTTCGCCTCCTCCTTGGGGCCCGTGAACGTCCGAACCAGCTTCCCGTCCGCGTCCAGGATCTGCACGGTGACCGAGTCGGCCGGCGAGGCCAGCCGGTACTGGATGGTGGCCGTCCCGGCGCCGCTCCCGCTCCCCAGCGTCCGCCGGATCGCGTCGGGCGGCTGGAACAGGTGCACGGGCTCGGCGGCCTCGGCCGGGGTCGTCTGCCGGAGCGGTCCGATGTCGTGCATGATCCAGAAGCCGCGGCCGTGGGTCCCCAGCACCAGGTCGCTCCCCTTCACGACCAGGTCGCGGACCGGCGTGTCGGGGAGCCCGCCCGAGGAAGCCGTGTCCGCCGTGGCCGGCCGCAGCGGTTGCCAGTGGGCCCCGTCGTCCGGGGAGACCCACACGCCGTGCTCGGTGCCCACGTACAGGAGGCCCGCCCGCGCCGGGTCCTCGCGGATCACCCGGGTGGGGCCGCGGATGGCCTTCCCGATCCGGATCCACGTCTTCCCGTAGTCGTGCGTCTTCCACAGGAAGGAGCCGCGGTCGTCCATCTGGTAGCGGTTGGCGGCCACGTAGGCGGTGCCCGGGTCGTGGCGCGAGGCGTCGATGATGCTGACGCGGGTGAACTTCTGCATGTCCGGCGGGGTGACGTCGGTCCAGTGCGTGCCGCCGTCCCGGGTGATCTGCACGCGGCCGTCGTCCGAGCCCGCCCAGAGGGTGCCCTCCTCCAGGTAGGAGGGGGCGATGGCGAACACGGTGGCGTAGATCTCCGGCCCGTTCATGTCCATGGTGATCGGGCCGCCCGTCTTCCCGAGCGTGTTCGGCTCGGCGTAGGTGAGGTCCGGGCTGATCTTCTGCCAGCTCTGGCCCTCGTCCCGCGTGCGCCAGATGTGCTGGGAGGCGATGTACAGCGTGGTCGAGTCGATCGGGTCGATCACGATCGGGAAGGTCCACTGCCAGCGCTCGCGCAGCGCCGAGGCGGGCTCCCCGGAAAAGAATCGCGGGTCGGGCTGGATGTCCCGGACCTGTCCGTTGGCGCGGTCGTAGCGCGTGATGATCGCGCCCTGCGTGCCGGCGTAGAACACGCCCCGGTGCTTGAGGCTGGGCGTCACGTAGCCGCTCTCGCCCCCGGCCACCGCGTACATCCAGCTCCCGGTGGGGCTCCCCGGCTCGTGCATGTTGTCCCAGTCTTCGCTGGGCACGCACGCGGTCGAGTTGTCCTGCTGCGCGCCGCACACGTGGTAGGGGAAGTCCCCGGTGGTCGACACGTGGTAGAACTGCGCGGTGGGGAAGTCGAGCGGGGTCCAGCTCTTCCCGCCGTTCACCGTGACCGAGCCGCCCCCGTCGCTCCCGACGATCATCCGTTCCGGGTCGTTCGGGGCGATCCACAGCGTGTGGTAGTCCCCGTGCGGCGTGTCGACGCGCTTGAAGGTCACGCCGCCGTCCCGGCTCCGGAAGAAGCTCACGTTGCCGGCATAGATCGTGGTGCTGTCGCCGGGGTCGGCGAAGATGTCGCTGAAGTAGAAAGCGCGCTGGCGGATCTTCCGCTCCTTGTTGACCCGCGTCCAGGTGGCGCCGGCGTCGTCCGAGCGGAACAGCCCGCCGTCCTCGGCCTCGACGATGGCCCACACCCGGTTCGGGTCGGTCCCCGACACGGTGACGCCGATGCGGCCGATCGGGCGGGACGGCATCCCGGGGTTCCCCGTGAGCTCGGTCCAGTGGTCGCCGCCGTCGGTGGTCTTCCACAGCCCCGAGTGGGGGCCGCCGTCCCACATCTTCCAGGGCGTCCGGTACACCTGCCAGGTGGCGGCGTACAGCGTGGCCGGGTCCTTCGGGTCCATGGCCAGGTCGACCGCCCCCGCGCTGTCGGAGACGAACAGCACCTTCTTCCACGTCTTGCCGCCGTCCCGGGACCGGAACACGCCGCGCTGGGCGTTGGGGCCGTAGGGATGGCCGAGGGCCGCCACGTACACCACGTCCGGATTCTTCGGGTCGACCCGGATGCGGGCGATGGTCTGCGTGTCCTCCAGGCCCAGGTGCGTCCAGGTCTCGCCGCCGTCGGTGGTGCGGTACACGCCGTCGCCCTGGGTGATGCTGCCGCGCAGGGCCGCCTCGCCCATGCCGATGTAGACCACGTCCGGGTTGGAGGGCGCCACGGCCACCGCGCCGACGGAGGCGCTGGAGATCTTCCCGTCGGTGACCGGCTTCCAGGTGATGCCGCCGTCCGTGGTCTTCCACAGGCCGCCGCCGGTGGCGCCGAACCAGTACTCGTCCGGCCGGCCGGCGCTGCCGCCCACCGCCAGCGACCGGCCGCCCCGGTTGGGCCCGATCTCCGTCCACGAGAGCCCGGTCAGGAGCGTCGAGTCGAAGGAGGCCGGCGCCTGGAGGCTCCCGTAGTCGACGCGCTTGGCCGCGGGTTGCTGGGCGCTGGAGCGCAGCGGCACGGCGAGCGCGAGGGGGAGGGCGGCGGCGAGGAAGACGGCGATACGTCGCGTGCGCATGACGGCTCCTGCGGCTGTGGGGGCTGAGAGCGGGCGAACCGTACATCGACCGCCCGCCACCGTCAACGTGGGGGCGTGTCGTTCACCCTCGCGTTCCGGGGCAGCCCACGGGGATCATCGGCGACCCGGCGACAGGGTCGATCCCGAGCACACGCGTGGTGCCCCGGTTGCACGCTGCGGCCCCGGCGGTGATTTTGGCCCCTGTAATTCCTCGATGCGCGAAGCACTTCCGCCGGCGTGCACGTGCCGGCACCGCCGTCTCCCACGGAAAGGCCATCGTCCATGACGACCCGACGCGCGCTCCGACGTCGCCCGGTTACCGTGCCCTTCGTCCTCGGAATCGCCGTTCTGTCCTCCGGTCTCGCAGCCTGCGGGGGTGGGACGCCCAACCAGGTGACCGTCATCGGACGCGACTACGCATTCGAGGCCCCCGAAGTCCTTCCGCCCGGGCCGACTGCCATCGAGTTCGAGAACCGGGGTGAGGTGGACCACGAGATGGTCCTGGTCCGGCTCAAGGCGGGCATGACGATGGACGATGTCATGGCGGCCATTCGGAGCGGAAAGGACCGGGACGCCCTGATGGAAGGCGGCCCCGCCGTGCTGATCGCATCCCCGCACCGGACGTCCCCCAGTCGACTCCTGGTCGACCTCGTGGCCGGCCGCACCTACGTCCTGGTGTGCAACTTCAAGGACAAGCCCGACGCGAAGCCCCATGTGGCGTTGGGGATGCGGACCAGCTTCCGCGTCGAGCCCGGCGCGAGCTGACAGACGACGCCTCGCCGACGCCGGCCGTTTCCAGGTCGCTACGGTGGGGTGTCGTTGGCCACCACGAGCTCGGTCCTCAGGGGGCGGCCGCGACGCGCCCCCGGGTCCAGGCGGCGGCGCCGAACGCCACACACCAGGTCAGGGCCGCCCACGCCCAGAACGGTGAGAGTCCCGACAGCGCCGCCGGGAAGATCAGCGACTGCAGCGCCACGCAGGCGGTCAGGAAGAGCACCGCCACGGCGGCGAAGCGCCACCCCGGCTTGTCGGTGGCCGCGATCAGGCCCCATAGCACGGCCAGCAGTCCGAGCGACACCATGAATTCGAGGTGATCCACTTCGAAGGGCGTGACGGTCGCCCGAGCCCTCTCCGCCACGCTCAGGGCGTAGGCGATCCATGCCACGCCGGCGACCAGCGTCAGGATGACCAGCGTCCGGTCCAGGTGCGGGCGTCGGACGAGCTCGCGTGCGGCCGGATGGAGGATGCAGGCCAGCAGGATGGGAAGAATGAACGGTGCCGTGCCGGCGACGCTGTAGGTTCCGATCAGTGCTTCGGCGGCGGCGATGGCGATGGGCACGGCCAGAGCCACGAGAAGAGCCGCGACCTTCCTCCGGGGCCGGTGGAATTGGAGCGCGACTCCTGCGAGCATGCCCCAGGCCAGAAGGGCCAGCGCCAGGGAATGGAGGCGATGCGCCTGGTCGCCCGGCACGCGGTCGCTTCGGAGGGCCAGCCAGGCATCCCTGGGAAGCCAGTTGCCGGCGATCAGGGGTAGCGCGTGCACCATCGAGACGAGCACGAGCGCAGTCGTCAGAACCACGAGGGACCAGAAGGCGATGCGGCGGGTCTTCCCGCCGCCGGGCCGCGGTCCTCGTCGGGCGGCGACGTCGGTCGTTCCGTGCTCGGCTCCGTCGGAGATCGGCTGTCGTGACATGCAGCCTCCCGGGTCGGACTCGATGACAGGCTGGAAGCCCCCGTCGGGCTCGGCGCGGCCGTTGCCTGCGGGGACGACCTTCGGGCTCGTGAAGGGATCCGCGAGCGGGTCGACGGGGCGGACGTCGGTGCCGGGGGGGCGGTCTCCGGCCGTTCAGAACCTTCGAAGCCGCGTGGGATGAAGCCACCGGCACACTGGGGCGTGCGTCGGCGGGTCGCAAGCGTTCGTGCCGACACCCACCTCCTGAGGGCTCGTCCGGCGCGCCGGGCCTCCGTTTGCGAGTTCGCGCGGATGTCCTTTAGTCTGAATGCCTCCCGATACGAGGCGAGCCCGTCCGGCCTCCCCGTGCGTTGCCCCCAGCTGGAGCCGCGATGCTACACATGTTGCGCCGCCGTAGCGTTCTCCTTTCGGCCGTCCTCCTCGCCGCCGCGCTCACCGCCTGCAGCCCGTCCGGGAAGTCGGGCTCAGCCGACGCATCCGGCGCGGCCTCCGCGGCCGACACGACGGACACGGTCCTCGTCGTCGCCCACGACTACGCCTTCCAGGCTCCGGATTCCTTGCCCTCGGGCTGGACCACCTTCCGCTTCCTGAACCGGGGGAAGCAGACCCACTTCATGATCCTGGACCACCTTCCCGACGGGAAGACGTACCGGGACTACAAGACCGAGCTCACGCCGGTGTTCGACAGTGCGTGGGCGGCCCAGCAGCGGGGCGCGAGCCAGGCGGAGGCCGGCAAGATCCTCGCGAACGGGCTGCCCGCCTGGTTCGCCGACTTCGAGGAGCTGGGCGGCGTGGGCCTCGTGGCGCCGGGCGACTCGACCCGCGTCACGGAGAAGCTGGTCCCGGGCACCTACGTGCTGGAGTGCTACATGAAGGGGCCCGACGGAACGTTCCACCGCAACATGGGCATGGAGCGCCCGCTGTACGTGACCGACGCCTCCTCGAGTGGGCGGCCGCCGGCGGCTGATCTCCGGGTCACCCTGTGGAACGATTCCATCGTGACCAAGGGCGCGTGGACGGCGGGTCGCCACACCGTGGAGGTGGACTTCGCCCAGCAGCCGGAGACCGGTGAGGTCGCCGGAAACGACGTGCACGTGGCCAGGCTGAAGGAGGGCCAGAGCGCCGCCGACCTCGCGCCCTGGATGTACTTCATGAACGTGAAGGGCCTCCAGGTCCCCGCGCCCGCCGAGTTCCTGGGAGGCGTCGAGGAGATGCCGGTCGGGGACACCGCCTACTTCACGGTGGATCTCACGCCGGGCCGCTACGCCCTCATCTCCGAGGTCGCCCCGCAGCGGCACATGTACAGGGAGTTCACGGTCGAGTAGGTACGGCACAGGCTCCGGCCCGACCGACGCCTCAGTCGTGCACCTTGGCCTTCACCTCCTCGAGCCAGTTCTGCACCAGGATGATTTGCTGCTTGGCGCTGCCTCCGCTCCCCACCACACGGGCCATGAGGAAGCGCTGGTCGCCGGGCGCGATGTCCCACTGGCAGCACCAGGTCGGGATCTCGTACTCGGCCGGGTCCAGGTGGAAGAGGACATGGCTCGACCCCGGGCGGAAGGCGGGCGTCGTCTGGACGCTCACGTCGACCACGTCGTGGTTGGCGTCGACGTAGAACAGCTCGCGGCCGCTGTGCGCCCACAGCGGGCCGCTTCCTCCGTCGGTCGAGATCTGCCACTTGCCGGCGCTCGCGTCGGGGAAGGGTCGCACGAACACGTTCTCCTCTCCGGTTTCGGAGGAGACGTAGGCGATCCAGCGCGAGTCCGGCGACACCTGGGGATCCGTCACGTCGTAGCCGGACCCCGCCGTGATGAGAGCCCTCGCGGTGTCCTCCCCGGGGCGCGCCAGGAGGATGCTGCGGCCTCCGCGGGCGGCCGGCGTCCCGGCGGTGCGCAGCACCAGCCACTGGCCGTCGGGGGACCACAAGGCCACGGCCGGAGCGCTCGGAGACGAGTAGAGGAGCGACGCCTCCCCCACGCCGTCGGCGCGCTTGGTCCATGCCCGCAGCCGCGCGGTGTCGCGGATGGGCCGGTTCGAGGCGAAGGTCACCGACCGCCCGTCGGGCGACCAGTGCGGCCAGTAGTCGTCCGCGGAGTCGAAGGTGAGGCGCGAGAGCGGGCCGTGCGGCAGCTCCTTGATCCAGATGTTCTCGCCGGCGGCGGTGTAGATATCGGCGGCGAACCGCCGGCCGTCGGGGGAGAGGGTCCACGCCCCGTTGGAGCCGCCGCGATCGAACGTCCACGAGGAGTCCACGGGCGTGGCCGCGCCCGCGCGCGTGACCCAGACGAACTGGTCCAGGCCCGAGCCGGCCCGTCCGGTCATCATGAGGAGCGTCCCGCCGGGCGAGAGCGCGAACTTCGCGAACGCGCTCCCGTCCACCTTCACGCCCTGGAGGACCGGGACGGCCGGGCCCGTCGTCTCGAGCGACTTCAGGTCGAAGGGGGCCGCGAACACGCTCCCGTCCGGCCGGACGTACACGAGCTGGCCGAGGTACGTGTAGTCCGCCACGACGGCGCCGCTCACCACGCGGTGCGCCTGGCCCGAGCGGAGGTCGAGCGCCCAGATCTCCCGTACTCTCGCGCAGTTGAAGTCGCACAGCGTGAACAGCACGCCCCGGGCATCGGGCAGCGCCCGGGGGGAGGCGTCGAAACGCCCCGTCGGCGGTGCCCACACCGAGTCGGCGGCGCCGCCTGCGGCCGGAATCCGGCGCAGGCGCCACTTCGAGTCCGCGTAGACGATGGTCCCATCGGCCAGCCAGGCGGCCCCGGTCGACACACCGCTCGTGGAGTCGGCGAGGGCGATCGAGGCGCCTCCCCCGATCGGAATCTTGCGGAGCTGGGGGCCGCCGCCACCGGGAGCCATGTACAGGACCCATTGCCCGTCCGGGGAGAAGGAGGGCGCCACGGCCCCGTCGGTGCCCGCCAGCGCGGTCGGCTCGACCTGGTCGCGGCGCTTCACCCACAGCCGCTGTCCGCTGGAGCCGGCTCCGGGGCCCACGTACACGATCGACGAGCCATCGGGGGCCAGGGCCATCGAGGGACGCCCCGGGTCGATCGGCTGCTGGCCGGGAGCGAAGGCCAGCGCGTAGCGGGTCACCGGCACGGGCGGCGCCGGCCGCAGGAGGGCCCAGGCCAGGACGCCGGCCACGACCACGAGCGCCGCGGCCAGGGCCGCCAATCCGACCGAAAAACGGTTCCACCGGGAGCCCGCCCCGGCCGCCCCCGCCTCGGCTCCGTGCCGGAAGCCCGGATCGGCCAGCGCCTTCGCGAACGCCCCCGCACTCCGGAAGCGGTCCGCCGGCACCTTCTCGAGCGCCCTGCGGATCGCCGCGTCCACGTTGGCCGGAGCGGAGCGCCGCTGGTCCCTCACCGAGGCGGGCGGCTCGGTGATGATCTTGCCCAGCACCGCCTGCGCCGTGCTCCCCGTGTGGGGCGGGTCCCCGGTGAGCATCTCGTACAGCACGCACCCCAGCGCATAGAGGTCCGTGGCCGGGCCCACGTGCGCGTCGCCCGTCGCCTGCTCCGGGCTCATGTAGTGGGGAGTTCCCAGGGAGAGGCCCGTCTCGGTCAGCCGCCCGCCCCCGGCCGCGCCCACCGCCAGCGCGATCCCGAAGTCCGACAGCACCGGCCGGCCCGCCACCAGGAGGATGTTCGCCGGCTTCACGTCCCGGTGGACGACTCCGTGCTCGTGCGCGTACTCCAGCGCCCCGGCCACGTCCGTGGCGATCTTCACCGCCTCGTCCACCGCAAGCTGGTGCTCGCGGTCGAGCCTGTCCCGCAGGCTCTCCCCCTCCACGTAGGGCATCACGTAGTAGAGGAAGGAGTCGGCCTCGCCCGAGTCGAACAGCGGGAGGATGCCCGGGTGCTGGAGGTTGGCGGTAGTGCGGATCTCGGCCAGGAAGCGCTCGGCGCCCACCACGGCGGCCAGCTCGGGCTTGAGGACCTTGAGGGCGACCCGGCGGTCGTGCTTCAGATCCCCGGCCAGGAACACCGTGGCCATGCCGCCCTCGCCGAGCTCGCGCTCGATCCGGTAGCGGCCCTCGAGGGCGGCGGCCAGGCGCGCGAACGCGTCCGTCACCGCGGAGACACGGCGAGCATCATGGTCGGCGTGTAGCCTCCCCACGTCCGGGGCGCTGGAGCTGCCAGAAATCAGGGACGGCGCCACGTTACGAGCGCCGGCCGAGGGGGCGCAAGCGGCGGCGGCAGCGTCCGGATTCCGACCACGCGCGCCCAATCAGGCGGTGGGACTTGCTCGTGCTCGTGGCCGCCGCCACACCACCACGCCCCGTTGACCCCGATTCACCCTCTCCGCAGCTTGGCCGGTACCCCTCCAGGACCGAGGAGCGCGATGAACGTGACGACAGCCATCCTGTCACTGACCGTGGTGACATCCGCGGCGAGCTTGCATGCCACCGTCATCGGACCGGAGATGCTGTCCGCCGCGCGGCCTCACGCCGTGCACGTCGCGCCTCCGACCGGCGAGCGGACCAGGGACCACGCGAGCATCGTGGCGGCGTTCGGGCAGGCCGGCCCCGGCGACACGATCCAGTTTGGATCGGGGACGTACATCGTCGGGGAGATGATCCAGGATTCGACGCCGGGCCTCACGCTCCTGGGCGCCGCGCAGGGGACCGTGCTCCGCGGGTGCACGCCGGAGGGCTACGAGAGGACGAGACGCGAGGAGCGGGCGGTGATGGAGAAGGCCGAGTTCGGCCAGGGCCGACCGCATCTCCCGCCCGCTGACCGCGCACGCATGGCGAAGCTCGTGAAGCGCTGCGGTATGTTCCAGCTGTCGGGCGGGCACGACACGGTGCGCGACCTGACGTTCGGGTACACACGCGCCGGCCTGGATCTGGGCCACGAGTACCAGCAGGGATACCGGCCATCCCCCGGCGGCTATCTCGTCGAGGGGAACACCTTCCGCAACAGCGACAACGGCATCCGGATCGGGCTGTGGTCGCCCGATTCGAGCGTGATCCGCCGCAACACCTTCGTGGACACGTACCACGCCGTGATGGCGGGCGGAAGCCACATTGACGTGCTGGAGAACACGGTGCTCGCGCCCGCGCCGAGCCACGTCCCCGCCGACCAGTTCCCGAGCCTCGCCATCGCCGTGACCGCGATGGCGGGGCGGCCGGGGGGCGCGTCCCCACCGGCCGGCGAGCGCTGCCGCGACGACGTGATCGCGGGAAACGTCATCGACGGCTACCCGAGCGGCATCGCGATGGGCGCGGCGCCGGGCATGACCTGCCGGAACAACGTCATCCGCGACAACACGATCGCGGTACGCCGGGTGCCCATCCTGCCGACTTCAGTCGGTGCCGGCCTTTTCCCGCTCGACGACCCGACCGACTCCACCTGGGTCGGGGTTCCCATCCGGGTCGGCGGTGTCGAGGAGACCCGGATCGAGGGGAACCGTGTCCTGGGCGCCGAGGGATACGGTCTTTCCGTCATGCACGCGTCCCACGACCGAATCGAGAACAACACGATCGTCGGGATCCTCCGAAGAGAGCCCTTCCCGGGCAACGCCAATTCCGGCCCCAAGTCGCCCAACGCCAACGGCGCCGGCATCTGGGTGGCATCCGGAAGCCATGACAATCAGCTTCTCGACAACACGTTCGAGGACATCGCCACCTACGCTGTGGTGCTCGAGGGCGATCGCAACACCGTCCGGACCCTGCGCGCCAGCGACCGGGTGCGCGATCTGGGCAGGGGCAACGAGGTGACGGGATCCCCGTCGCATTGACGCGGACGCACCCCCCGGTCAGCTTCGATCCATGACCGGATCCCCCGAGTCCGCAGATCGTCCGCGTTCGTTCCTGGGCGAGCTCAAGCGGCGCCACGTGTTCCGCGTCCTCGCCGCCTACGCGGTGGTGGCCTACGTGGTCCTCCAGGTCGCCAGCCTGACGTTCGGGCCCCTGCATCTGCCGCCCGCGGCGCTGACCTTCGTCGTGGTGCTCGCGATCCTGGGCTTCCCGGTGGCGGCCGTGCTCGCGTGGGCGTTCGAGACGACGCCGGAGGGAGTCCGTCCGACACCGGCGGCCGAGGGAGCCGGCCGCTCGCACACGGCCGGGCTGATCGCGGGCGTGGTCCTTCTCACCGCCGCTGCGGGCGCGGCCGCGTGGTGGTGGCTCGGCGGGAGCCGCTCGGACGCGAAGGCGGCCGGAGCGTCGCGGCCGCCCGCGGTCGCGGCGGACTCGGACGCGCCCGCACTTCCCTCCGACGAGATCCGGCTCGCCATCCTGCCCTTCCGCAACCTGAGCCCCGACACGGCGGACGCGTACTTCGCCGATGCGATGACCGAGGAGCACACGTCGGCGTTGGCGTCGGTGCCCGGGTTCGAAGTAGTGAGCCAGAGGAGCGCCGCGAAGCTCGCCACCCTGGAGATTCCCCAGATCGCGGACAGCCTCCGGGCGGCCTGCGTGCTGGATGGCAGCGCGCGGCGTGCGGGCGGAAAGGTCGCGATCACGGCGCAGCTGTTCGACGGTCGTGGCGATACCACGGTCTGGTCCAGGCGCTTCGAGCGGCCGGCGCGGGACGAGCTGGGACTCGAGCTCGACGTGGCCCGCCAGATCGCACGATCGCTGCGTTCGTCCCTGACGGGACGGAGCGTCGACCGCCTCGCCGATCGGAGCACGGACGATCCGGTGGCGTACGACCTGTACCTGCGTGCACAAGCGCTCTCGCCGACGGACTCGGCGGGCTGGAGACGAGAGATCGGCCTGCTCCGGCAGGCGCTCGCACACGATTCCACCTTCGCGCTCGCGTGGCTGCGGCTCGGCATGGCCTACACGAACCTGGGGCTCTCCGGCGGGGGCGACTGGAGGGACTCCAGCCGGGCGGCCACGGACCGTGCCGTGCGCACGGAGAAGGACCCGACGCTCCGGCTGGTCATGCGGGCCATGAGGGGCTTGTTCGGCGGGATCTCCGACTCCACGCTCGCCATCCTGGACGAGGCGGCCCGCAGGAACCCCGACAATCCCCTGGTCGTGACGGCTCTGGGCGCTCTGGATGGACTGCGCGGGAATCTCACCGAGGCCGCCCGGTGGCAGCGGAAGGCTCGAGACCTTGATCCCCTGAACCCGGGCCGATGGTACGACCTGGGCGACCTCTACCTGCGCCTGGGCCTGGACGGGAAGGCCGAGAGGGCGCTCAGGAAGGCGGTCGATCTCGATCGGACCAAGAGAAACGCGTGGGGCGACCTGCGGACGCTGCGCATGCTCGGCGGTCGGTGCGCCGCCGCGCTGGCCCTGGAGGACACCATCGTGACCGTGGCGGGCGATCCGGGGGAGCCGCAGCACCGGGCCCTCGTGTACCTGTTCATGGGTGACAGCGCGCGGGCCCGCTCGCTGTTCGAGCGCGCCTTCCGGTCCGACCCGGCGCATCCGCCGCTCGACTGGGTGCCCTATCTCGTGCTCCTGCGGCGAGCGGCCGCGGACACGGCCGGGGACGGCGCGCTCGTCCGCCAGGCGGAGGAGGTCGCCTCGAGGCTGCCCCCGAGCGTCCCGGACCCCTTCCTGGGCTCGCTCCAGCTGGCGGCGGTGCGCGGAGACGCCGACTCGGCCACCGCGCTCCTTCGCACGTACGTCCGGGCCGGCGGAAGCGAACTTCGTGCTCTGTCCGTGGATCCGGCTCTCGAGCCCGTGCGGTCCGACCCGGACTTCGCGTCGGTCCTCCGCACGGGGCCGACTCGGATCGAGAAGCAGCGCCGCCAGGTCCAGGCGATGATCG